>CAZMCV010000205.1:0-6632 GCA_964564645.1 uncultured Acetobacteraceae bacterium | reverse complement strand
GTCGCCAGCCCCATCGCCGTCATCAGCGGGATCGGGTCCATCTTCACGCTGCGGATGCCCCAGCGCACCGCCAGGCGATGGTCGTCGCCGAAGATGTCGGGCATGGCCAGGCGGTCGTCGAAGAAGGCGAGGTGGAACCGCGCCTCCTCCAGCGCGCGGGCGATGCGCATGTAGTGCTCGGCCGAAAGGAAGTCCGGGATGCCCTGCGGGTGGCGCCAGGACCCCGGGTAGTTCGTGCAGTTCTGCGCCTGCATGAAGGCGATCAGGGTCATGTCGCTGCGCCGGGCGGTCATGGGCGTCTGCTTCCCGTCGGTCGTTTCCTCGGGGCGCATGATGCCGGCATCCACGCCACCCGGGTAGGGCCCTTGGCGGTTGACGCGGCCGTGTGGGCGGCTTCAGGCTGCGGGGCAGGAGGAACGCCGCCCTGCAACACCACCCGCCGCGCCGGCGCGTTCTCGCCGGGCTCGCCCTCGGGGCGCTCGCGACCCCGGCGCTCGGCCAGGCCCCGGCCTTCCCGACCCGCCCGATCCGGGTCGTCGTGCCCTATTCGGCCGGCGGCGGGACGGACCTGACCACGCGCCTCTTCGCCGACGCGATCCGCCCCCTGCTCGGCCAGCCCCTGGTGGTCGAGGTGCGGCCCGGCGCCAACGGGGTGATCGGGACCGAGGCGGTGGCCCGGTCGGAGCCGGACGGGTACACGCTCGTCGCCGTCACCAGCGGGCATGTGCTGAACAAGTACACCATGCCCGGCATCCCCTTCGACCCGGTGAAGGATTTCACCGCGGTCTCGCTGATGACGCGCTTCGCGCTGGTGCTGGTCGGCAGCATGGCCGCGCCCTTCGCGGACATGCGGGGCGCGCTGGCGCATGCGCGGGCGAAGCCGGGCGATCTCACCATCGGCTCGACCACCGCGCTCGGCAGCGTCACCGCGCAGGAATTCGCGCGCGCCGCCGACCTCCAGGTGACGGAGGTGCCCTATCGCGGCGGCGGGCAGATGATGATCGACATCGTCGCCGGCACCATCGCCACGGGCTTCACCAGCCCGCAATCGGCGACGCCGCACCTGGCGAGCGGGCGGATGCGCATCCTCGGCATCAGCTCCGCCACCCGCGCGATCCAGCTGCCCGAGGTGCCGACCATCGCCGAGAGCGGCGTGCCCGGCTTCGAATCCACCAGCTGGTTCGGCCTGCTCGGCCCGGCCGGCCTGCCCCCCGCCGTGGCCCAGCGCATCCATGACGCGATCGCGCAGGTGATCCAGGACCCGGCCGTGCGCGCGCGCGCGATCGAGCTCGGCTGCGACGGCGTCGTGGAGGGCCCGGCGCGCTTCGCCGAGATCATCCGCGCCGATGATGCGCGCTGGACCCGCGCCGCGCGCGAGGGAAGGCTGCAGCCGGTGCGATGACGGCGCCGCGCCGCATCCTGCTGATCGAGGGGCATCCGGACCCCGACCCCGCCCGCTTCGGCCATCAGCTGGCCGATGCCTATGCCGCCGGCGCCGCCGGCGCCGGGCACGCGGTGGAACGCATCGCCATCGCCACGCTCGACGGGCTGGAATGCCCGCGCAGCCAGGCGGAATGGCAATCCGCCCCGCCCGCCCCGGCCATCGCCGCGGCGCAGCAGGCCATCGAGCGGGCGCAGCACATCGTGCTGTTCTACCCGCTCTGGCTCGGCACCATGCCGGCGCTCCTCAAGGCCTTCCTCGAGCAGGCGCTGCGCCCGGGCTTCGCCTTCGGCGAGGGCAGCGGCGCCAGGGGCTACCGGCCGCGCCTCGGCGGGCGCAGCGCGCGGGTGGTGGTGACGATGGGCATGCCGGCGCTGGTCTATCGCTGGTGGTACGGCGCGCATGGGCTGAAGGGGCTGGAGCGCAACATCCTCCGCTTCGTCGGCCTCGGCCCGATCGCCGAGACGCTGATCGGCATGGTCGAGGGCATGGACGAGGCGAAGCGCGCGTCCTGGCGGGACCGGCTGCGGCGCCTGGGAAGCAGGGCGCGATAAGGGCTTCACCCGCCTTTCACCCTCGGCGCGCATCCTCTCTCCTCGACGGTAGTTGCGGACTTCCGCGGCAACCCCGTGCCATGATCGCCGCTCGTGGTGCCAGGCAAGGAGGCTCCCCTCATGACGCGGGCTCGGCGGAAGGCAGCATGGGCGGTCGCGGGGCAGGCCGGGCGCGATGCGCGGGCGGAATGGCCCTTCCTCGCGCTCTACGGCCTGTCGCTGCTGGCACCCGTCGCGGTGCTCGCCCAGAATGGCGGCTGGCCGCTCGCGCTGCTCGCCTGCCCCGTGGTGCTCGCGGTGCCGGGGCTGGCGATCGAGATGATGCTCGGCCTGGCGCGCGTCACGCTCTGGATGCTGGGCGGGGAGGGCGGGCGCTGAGGCGCCCTTCCGGGGCCGGCTTCGCAAGCGGACGCAACCCGGCCTAAGCTCCCCCGAACAGCATCGGGAGGGGGGGATCCAGCGGCATGGCCCGACGATCCAAGATCTATCCGGATTTCGCCGCCGCGGTCGCGGATGTCGCGGACGGGTCCGTGGTCGCCTTCGGCGGCTTCGGCGGGCCCGGCACGCCCTACAACCTGACCCGCGCGCTGGCCGCGCAGGGGGCGAAGGGGCTGACCTGCGTCGCCAACACGACGGGCGGCGCGCACCAGCCGCGCATGCCGGACCCGACGCATCTGGTCGAGAACGGGCAGGTGGTGAAGATCATCGCCAGCTTCACCGCGGCCAACCGCCCGACCGACGTGCTGCCCTTCACGAAATTCTACGACGCCGGCGAGGTGGATGCCGAGGTCGTGCCGCAGGGCACCCTGGCCGAGCGGCTGCGCGCGGCCGGTGCGGGCATCCCCGCCTTCTACACGCCGACCGGCGTCGGCACGCAGCTGGCGGAAGGCCGCGAGACGCGGCTGATCCATGGCCGCGAATACCTGCTGGAATACGCCCTGCCCGTCGATGTCGCGCTGATCCGCGCCTGGAAGGCGGATGAGGCGGGCAACCTGGTGTTCCGCCTGGCGCAGCGCAATTTCTGCCCGCTGATGGCCATGGCCGCGAAGCTGACCATCGTCGAGGTCGAGGAGGATTTCCTGCCCGCCGGGGCGATCGACCCGGACCAGGTCCACACGCCCGGCATCTTCGTCCACCGCATGGTCAAGATCCCGCCCGCCCCCGAGGGCGTCTGGACCGTCCGCCGGCAGGAGCGCGCGCGATGAGTGGATCGGAGAGGAAGCCCGGCTGGGACCGCCAGCAGATGGCGGACCGCATCGCGCGCGAATTCCAGGATGGCTGGATCGTCAATCTCGGCGTCGGCATCCCGACCTTGTGCAGCAACACCGACATCGGCGATCGCGAGATCCTCTATCACTCGGAGAACGGGGTGATCGGCTACGGGCCGGTGCTGCCCGTGGGGCAGGAGGATCTGCACCTGGT
Source organism: uncultured Acetobacteraceae bacterium (assembly GCA_964564645.1). Classification (GTDB taxonomy): domain Bacteria; phylum Pseudomonadota; class Alphaproteobacteria; order Acetobacterales; family Acetobacteraceae; genus CAZMCV01. The sequence goes on along the minus strand of CAZMCV010000205.1, from coordinate 3,215 downwards.
CAATGCCGGCGGGCAGAACGTCTCGCTCAAGCCAGGCGCCGCGATCGTCCACCATGCCGACAGCTTCGGCATCATCCGCAGCGGGCGCATCGACGTCACGGTGATGGGCGCCTACGAGGTCTCCTCGGGCGGCGACTTCGCCAATTGGAAGATCGCCGGCGCCAAGGGCGGGACGATCGGGGGGGCGATGGACCTCGCCGCCTGCGCGCAGCGGGTCTTCATCATCCTCGAGCACACGCAGCGCAGCGGCGCGCCGCGGCTGGTGCGCGATTGCGCGCTGCCGGTGACGGCGCGCGGCGTGGTCAAGCTCGCCTGCACCAATCTCGGCCTGTTCGAGCCGGCGGGCGAGGGCTTCCGCGTGCGCGAGCTGGCGCCGGGCGTGACGATGGCGGCGGCGCAGGACGCGACGGGCTGCCCGCTCTACGCGGCGTGACCCTGCCATGCTTCCGCACCGCGCGGCTGGCGCTGCGGCCGCGCAGCCTCGCGGACACGGAAGCCTGCCTCGCCATGGATGCCGAGCCCGGGGTGACGGACCACCTGGACGGGCCGTGGGACGACCCGGCGGCGCATCGCGCGCTGGTCGAGGAGCGGACCCTCGGCCCCTGGCCACCCGGCCTCGGCTACTGGACGGTCGGGCTCGAGGGCGGCTTCGCGGGCTGGGTGTGCCTCGTGCCGATCGGCGCGCCGGGATCGGCGGTGGAGGTCGGCTGGCGCCTCCGCCCGGGCGTCTGGCGCCGCAGCTATGCGACGGAGGCCGCCGCGGCGCTGCTCCGTCATGGCTTCGGCACGCTCGGCCTGCCGGCCGTGGTGGTGCGGATCGCGCCCGGCAACCACGCCTCGCTCCGCGTCGCCGCGAAGCTCGGCTTTCCCGCGCCGGTGCCGGCGCCGGAGGGCTACCTGCTCGGCCGATCAGAAGGTGACCGCTGGCGCGACCCCGCGCCGTGACGCTTCCCGGAACCGGAAAAGGGAGGGCACGATGCCCCTGCATGTCGACTATTTCGTCTCGCTGAACTCGCCCTGGACGCATCTGGGGGCGCAGCGCATCGAGGCGATGTGCGCCCGTCACGGCGCGTCCCTGCGCATCTGGCCGGTCGATTTCGGCACGATCTTCGCCGGATCGGGCGGGCTGCCGCTGCCAAAGCGCAGCCCGCAGCGCCAGGCCTACCGGATGATGGAGCTGCGTCGCTGGCGCGACCATCTCGGCATCCCGATCACCCTGCAGCCGAAGCATTTCCCGACCAGCGAGGCGCTGTCCTCGGCCTGCGTCATCGCGCTGCGCGAGACGATGGGCGACGCGCCGGCCATCGCGCTCGCGCACCGCGTGCTGAAGGCGCTGTGGGAGGAGGAGAAGGATCCGGGCGATCCGGCCGTGCTCGGCGCGCTGATCGCCGAATGCGGGCTGGATCCGGGCAAGGTGCTCGGCCTTGGCGAGGATCCGCGCTGGACGCAGATGAAGGCGCGCGACACGCAGGGCGCGCTGATCCGCGGCGTGTTCGGCGCGCCGGGCTATGTGATCAACGACGAGATCTTCTGGGGCCAGGACCGGCTGGAGTTTGTCGAGCGCCGGCTCGCCAGGGGATAGATGCGAAGGCTCGCCAGGGGATAGGCGCGAAGGCTCGCGCAGGGGTAGGTGCGCGGGCGTGCGAAGGGCTAGGGTGCGGCGGCGCAGGTCCGCGCGCGGGAGCGACGAGGCAGCATGGACGGAACGATCGGCACCCCACCGCAGACCGGCCGCTCCCGCCGCCGCGTAGAGGATGCGCGCTTCCTCACCGGGCGGGGGCGCTATGTCGCCGACATCACGCCGCCGCCCGGCACCTTGCATGCGGTGGTGCTGCGATCGCCGCACGCCCATGCGCGAATCGTCGCGATCGACACCGCGGCGGCGCGCGCCCTGCCGGGCATCCGCCTGGTGCTGACCGGCGCGGATCTGCTCGCCGAAGGGATCGGCCCGCTGCCCTGCCCGGTGCAGATCGCGACCGTCGGCGGCCCGCTGGTCGTGCCGCCGCGCCATGCGCTGGCGGTCGGGCATGTGCGCCATGTCGGCGAGCCGGTCGCCTTCCTCGTCGCCGACACCGCCGCGCAGGCGCGCGACGCGGCGGAGGCGGTCGTGGTGGAGTACGAGACGCTGCCCGCCATCACCGACGCCGCCGCTTCGCTGGCCCCCGGCGCGCCGCAGGTCTGGCCGCAGGCGCCGGGCAACCGCGTCTTCCGCTTCGAGAAGGGCGACCGCGCCGCGGCCGAGGCCGGCTTCGCCGCGGCCGCGCACATCGTCACGCTCGACCTGCTGAACCAGCGCATCCACGCCGTCCCGATCGAGGCGCGCGGCGCCATCGGCGCCTGGGATGCGGCGACGGGCCGCTTCGACCTGCTGATCGCCGGCCAGTCGGTGCACAACATCCGCGACCAGCTCGCCGGCCCCGTGCTCGGCCTGCCGCCCGATTGCGTGCGCATCCATTGCCCGGATGTCGGCGGCGGCTTCGGGCTCAAGAATTTCCTCTTCCCCGAATATGTCGCGCTGCTCTCGGCCGCGCGGCGGCTGGGGGCGCCGGTGCGCTGGATCGCCGAGATGACGGAGGAGTTCCTCGGCGCCGTCCATGCCCGCGACATGCGGGGCCGGGTGCGGCTCGCGCTCGATGCCGAGCACCGCTTCCTCGCGCTGCATGTCGATGTCGCGGCCGATATGGGCGCCTATCTCTCCGGCAACGGCCCGGGCTGCCCGACCACGGCCTTCAGCACCGCGGTCGGCGGCGCCTACGCGATCCCGGCGATCCTGCTCGAGGTCACGGGCGCCTTCACCCACACCACGCCCGTCGATGCCTATCGCGGCGCCGGCAAGCCGGAGGCGAACTACCTGACGGAGCGGCTGATCGACGCGGCCGCGCGCCAGCTCGGCATCGACGCCGTGGCGCTGCGCGCGCGGAACCTCGTCACGCGCTTCCCCTACCGCACCGCGCTCGACATCGCGCTCGACAGCGGGCGGCAGGACCGGAACCTGGCGGAGGCCGAGCGCCTGGCGGATCGCGCCGGCTTCGCCGCCCGCCGCGCCGAGAGCGAGGCGCGCGGGCGGCGGCGCGGCCTCGGGATCACCGGCTTCATGGAAACCTCGCGCGGCGCGCCCGGCGAGTGGTCGGCGCTGCACGCCCGGGCGGATGGCGGCATCGACATCCTGATCGGCACCCAGTCGAACGGCCAGGGGCACGAGACCAGCTTCCCGC
>CAZMCV010000204.1:0-6633 GCA_964564645.1 uncultured Acetobacteraceae bacterium | reverse complement strand
GCGCGGCGGAGCGGCCGATCCTGCTCGCCGGCCACGGGCTCGACACGCCGGGCGGCCTCGACGGGCGCGCGGCGCTGCGCCGCTTCGCCGAGGCGTGGGAGGTGCCGGTCGCCGTCTCCTTCCGCCGCCAGGATCTTTTCCCGAACGACCACGCGCTCTACGCCGGCGATCTCGGCCTGAGGAACCCCGACGCGCAGCGCGCGGCCTTCGCCGAGGCCGATTTGGTGCTGGCGCTGGGGACGCGGCTGACCGACATCACGACGCAGGGCTGGACCTGGCCGGCGCCGGGCCAGCGCGTGGTGCATGTCTGCGCCGATCCGCGCTTCCTCGGCTGGCTGTTCCCGGCGGAGCTGGCGCTGGCGGCCGATGCGCGCGCGACATTGGCGGCGCTGGCGGGCGAGGCGCCGACCGCGCCGCCCGGCCGCGCCGCCTGGATCCGGCGGCTGCGCGGGCTGCAGCTCGCCGAGACCGAGGTGCGCCCGGCCGACTTCCCCGATGGCGTCGCCTTCGCCGAGGTGGCGAAGCTGGTCGAGCGCGTGGCCCCGGCGGATGCGATCGTCACGCTTGATGCCGGCACCTTCGGCGCGCCCTTCTACCGCAAGGTCGCCTGGCGCCCGCCGCAGCGGCTGCTCGCCCCGGTCTCCGGTGCGATGGGCTTCGGCATTCCCGCCGCCGTCGCCGCGGCGCTGCGCCACCCGGACCGGACGGTGATCGGCCTGGTCGGCGACGGCGGCGCGCTGATGACGGGGGGCGAGTTCGCGGTCGCCGTCGCGCGCGGCGCGGCGGTGAAGCTGATCCTGTCGGACAATGGCAGCTACGCCTCGATCCGCATCCACCAGGAGCGCGCGCATCCCGGCCGCGTCAGCGGCACGACGCTGGAGAACCCGGACTTCCTGCGCTGGTGCGAGGCCTTCCGCGCGCCGGTCCTGGCGGTCGACAGCCGCGCCGACTTCCCGGCGCTGGAAGCTGCGATCCGCGCCCCGGGTCCCGCCGCCATCGTGGTCCGCACCTCGCTCGAGGCGGTGCTGCCGCGGCGGTCAGTGCGCGGCTGAGACGGGCTTGCGCCCCATCCGCAGCTTGCCCTTCACCCATTCGCGCGCCGTCTGGAAGGTCACGTAGAGCATCGGGATCATGAAGATGCCGATGGTCGCCGCGGCGATCATGCCGAAGAAGACCGGCGTCGAGACCGCGCGCCGGCTGATCTCCGACGCGCCCGAGGCGATCACCAGCGGCAGCAGGCCGAGGATGAAGGCGAAGCTCGTCATCATCACCGCGCGGAAGCGGAGCTTCGCACCCATCACCGCGGCCTCCTGGATCGACTTGCCCTCGCGCTCGCGCTGCTCCTTGGCGAACTCGATGATCAGGATGCCGTTCTTGGCGGCCAGCGCGATCAGCACGACGATGCCGATCTGCGCGTAGAGGTCGATGGAAAGCCCCGCCGGTCCGATGGCGACGATGGCGCCGAGGATGCCGACCGAGACCGAGAGCAGCACCGGCACCGGGATCGTCCAGCTCTCGTAGAGGCCGACGAGGAAGAGGAAGGCGAACAGGATCGCCAGCGCCAGGATCACCGTGGTCTGCCCCGAGGCCGCCTTCTCCTGGAACGCCGTGCCGGTCCATTCATAGGCGAAGCCGGCCGGCAGGGTCCGATCGCTCACGGCCTCCATCGCCGCGATCGCATCGCCCGAGGAGCGGCCCGCGGCGGGCTCGCCATTGATCGTCAGGCTGCGGACGTTGTTGTAGCGGACGATGCTGGAGGGGCCGAAGACGATGTCGGCCGCGGCCAGCGCCTGCACCGGCACCATGCTGCCGTCGCGGTTGCGGAGCTGGACGCGGTAGATGTCGGCGATGCCGCCGCGATCGGCCGCCTCGGCCTGGATGCTGACCTTCCAGGTGCGGCCGAACTGGTTGAAGTCGTTGACATAGGCGCTGCCGAGCGCCGCCTGCAGCGCGCCGAACAGGTTGCCGATCGAGATGCCGAGCACCTGCGCCTTCTCGCGGTCGATGTCGAGGAAGACGGAGGGCGCGCTGGCCGAGAAGGTCGAGTAGACGCGGTTCAGCGCCGGGTCCTGGTTCGCGGCGATCGCCAGCGCCCGCATCACGGCCGCCATCTCGTCGGCCGAGCGCCCCTCGAGGTTCTGCAGCTGGAACTCGAAGCCGCCCGAGGTGCCGAGGCCGATGATCGGCGGCAGGTTGAAGGGGATGACCAGCGCCGGCACCTCCGCCGTCCGCCGCGCGACCTGGGCCAGCAGCGCGTTCACCCGCGCCGCCTGCTCCTCGCGTTCCTCGAAGGGCTTGAGGGTGACGATGAAGAAGGCGCGCTCCGGCTGCGCCAGGCCGCTCAGGATGGAGTAGCCGGTCACCGCCGAGACGTAGCGAATGCCCGGCAGCCCCTCGAGCGCGCGCTCGATCTGCTGCACCACCTCCCGCGTGCGGTTCAGGGAGGCGCCGTCGGGCAGCTTGGTCTCGATGAAGAAGGCGCCCTGGTCCTCCTGCGGCAGGAAGCCGGTCGGCGTCCGCGAGGCCGCCGCGACGATGCCGAAGCCGACCACGGCCAGCACCGCGAGGCAGAGGACGGAGACGCGCACCAGCCGCGCGACGATGGCGGCGTAGCCGTCGCGGACGCCATCGATCCGCCGGCTGATCCAGCCCATGACGCCCCGCTTCGGCCCGTGATGCGGCTTGAGCAGGATCGAGCACAGCGCCGGCGAGAGGGTCAGCGCGTTGATCGCCGAGAACAGCATGGAGACGCTGACGACGACCGCGAACTGGCGGAACAGCTCGCCCGAGATGCCGGGAATGAAGGCCAGCGGCACGAAGACCGAGAGGAGGACCAGCGTGATCGCGATGATCGGCGCGGTGATGCCCTCCATCGCCTTCTTGGTGGCCTCCGCCGGGGTGAGGTCGGGGTGCTCCTCCATCGTCGCCTCGACCGCCTCGACCACGACGATGGCGTCGTCGACGACGATGCCGATCGCCAGCACCATCGCCAGCAGGGAGACGGTGTTGGCCGAGTAGCCCATCGCCAGCATCACCGCGAAGGTGCCGATCAGGCTGACCGGCACCGCGATCAGCGGGATCAGGGTGGCGCGCAGCGAGCCGAGGAACAGGAACACCACGACGACGACCAGGATGAAGGCCTCGAACAGCGTGTGCTCGACGACCTTGATGGTCGCCTCGACGAACTCCGTGGTGTCGTAGGTGACGGCGTAGCTCATCCCCTGGGGGAAGCGCCGGGCCAGGCGCTCCATGACGTGGCGCACCTCCTCGGCCGAGGCGAGCGCGTTGGCGCCGGGGGAGAGGTAGATGCCGATCAGCTGCGCCACCTGGCCGTCGAGGCGCGTGTCGACGTCCTGGCTGAAGGCGCCGAGCTCGACGGTCGCGACGTCGCGCACGCGGAGCGTGCTGCCATCGGGGTTGGCGCGGATGATGATCGCGCCGAATTCCTCGGGCGTGACCAGCCGGCCGGTCGTGCGGATGTTGAGCTGGTAGGAGGTGTCGTCGCTGGCCGGCTGCGCGCCGATGCGCCCGATCGGCGCGACCACGTTCTGGTTCTGGATGGCGGTGATGATGTCGGCCGGCGTCAGGCCCAGCGCCGCCAGCCGGTCGGTGCGGAACCACACCCGCATGGCGTAGTCCTGCGCGCCGAACAGGTTGGCCTGGCCGATGCCGGGGACGCGGCGCAGCGTGTCGAGGATGTTGATCGTCGCGTAGTTCGACAGGAACAGCGCGTCATGCACCGGGTTGTCGGAGCGCAGCGCGATCACCTGCAGCAGCGCCGAGGATTGCTTGCGCACCGTCAGCCCCTGGCGCTGCACGTCCTGCGGCAGCTTGGCGACGGCCAGCTGCACCCGGTTGTTCACGTTGGTGGTGTTCTGGTCCGGATCCGTGCCGACCTTGAAGGAGACGGTGAGGGTGTAGGAGCCGTCATCGCCGCTGGTCGACTTCATGTAGATCATGTTGTCGACGCCGTTGACCTCGGATTCGATCGGCTGGGCGATCGTCGCCTCGACCACCTCGGCCGAGGCGCCCGGGTAGCGGGCGGTGACCTGCACCTGCGGCGGCACGATGTCGGGGAACTGCGCGACCGGGATCTGCAGCAGCGAGACCAGGCCGGCGATGACGGTGACGATCGCGATGACGATCGCCAGCCGGGGCCGGTCGACGAAGACCTTGGAGATCATGGCGCGCGCTCAGCCCCGGGGCGTGCCGATGCCGGGGATGGGCGGGGCGGGCCTGGGGTTCACCACCAGGCCGGGCCTGGCGCGCTGCTGGCCCTCGGTGATCACCAGCGCGCCGGGCTGAAGCCCGTCCTCGACCGTCACCAGGGCGCCATGGCGCGGCCCGAGCTTGATGCGCTTCTCCTCGACCTTGTTGCCCTCGGCGACCACCAGCACGAAGGGGCCGGCCTGGTCGATCTGCAGCGCCGATTGCGGGATGGTCAGCGTCTCGATGGCCTCGCGGCTCTCGACCCGGACGCCGATCACCTGGCCGTCGGTGAGGAAGGCGTTGGGGTTCGCCACCTCGGCCTGCACCAGGGTCGAATCCGTCGTCGCATCGGCCTTGACGTCGATGAAGGACACGCTGCCGGTCTGGCCGTAGAGGCTGCCATCCGGCAGGCGGATGCGCACATGCACCGGCCGCTCGCCGCGCTCCGCCTGCTCGCGCCGCAGCGCCAGCAGCTGGCGCTGGGTGACGGGGAACAGCACGCGCATCGGGTCGTCGCGCACCACCGTGGTCAGCACGCCGCTGTCGGGGCCGACGACGTTGCCCGGGGTGACGGTGGCGCGCCCGACCCGGCCGTTGATCGGCGTCACGATCTGGGTGTAGCCGAGCTGGATGCGCGCCTGCTGCAGCGCCGCCTGGGCGGAGGAGACCTCGGCCGCGGCCAGCTGCTGGTCGGCGATGCGCTGGTCGAGCGTCGATTGCGGGATGTTGTTGGTGCGCACCAGGTCGCGCCCGCGGGTGACCTGGAGGTTGGCGTTGGTCAGCTTGGCCTGCGCGCCCTCGAGCTTGGCCTGGGCGGCGGCGACGTCGGCCTCGAAGGGCTCGCGCTCGATCAGGAACAGCAGCTCCCCGGCATTGACCTTCTGGCCCTCGTTGAAGGTGCGCTCGCGCAGGAAGCCGGTGACGCGGGCGCGGATGTCGACCCGCTCCAGCGCCTCGAGCCGGCCGATGAAGTCGGACCCCTGGGTGACCGGGCGCAGCTCGGCCCGGCTGACGAGGACCGCGGGGGCCGGCCCGCCCGCGCCCGGCTGCGCGCCGGCGATCCCGGGCAGGAGAAGTCCCAGCGCGGCGATCGCAGCCGCCATGGCCCGACGCCCGAATCCGATGCCAACCGCCATGCCCGAGCCCCCAGCCAAGCCGGCCCCAAGCCATCCGCGGAGCGCGGGGCGCGGCGCCCCGGCATGGCACGGCGGCGCAGCAGGGGCAATCGCCGCGCGATGACGCGCGCCCCCGTTCGCGGTGCGGGGGGCGAGGCTTGCAAGCCCCCGCGGCCTGCCCTTAACCGGAGGCGGAAAAGGGACGCTCCGCCATGGACCAGCCGCTGACCGGGACCGACGCCTTCGCCGACCCGCATGCCGAGATCCGCGAGGAGGTGAGGAAGCTCTGCGCCCGCTTCCCCGGCGAATACTGGCGCGAGCTCGACCGCGAGCGCGGCTACCCGACGGCCTTCGTCCAGGCGCTGACGGAGGGCGGCTGGCTCGGCGCGCTGATCCCCGAGGAATATGGCGGGGCGGGCCTGCCGCTCTCGGCGGCCGCGGCGATCCTCGAGACGATCCACCATGCCGGCAGCAACGCCGCCGCCTGCCACGCCCAGATGTATATCATGGGCACCATCCTCCGGCACGGCTCGCCGGAGCAGAAGAAGGCCTACCTGCCGGGGATCGCGACCGGCGCGCTGCGCCTGCAGGCCTTCGGCGTGACGGAGCCGACCAGCGGCACCGACACGACGGCGCTGCGCACCTTCGCGCGGCGCGAGGGCGACCGCTACATCGTCAACGGCCAGAAGATCTGGACCAGCCGGGCCGAGCATTCCGACCTGATGCTGCTGCTGGCGCGCACCACGCCGAAGGACCAGGTGGCGAAGCGCACCGACGGCCTGTCCACCTTCATCCTCGACATGCGCGAGGCGAAGGGGAAGGGCCTGACCATCCGGCCGATCCGGACGATGATGAACCACAACTCGACCGAGGTCTTCTTCGACAATGTCGAGGTCCCGGCGGCGAATTTGGTGGGGCAGGAGGGCCGCGGCTTCCGCTACATCCTCGATGGCATGAACGCCGAGCGGCTGCTGATCGCCAGCGAGAGCATCGGCGACGCCAAGTGGTTCATCGAGAAGTCGGTCGCCTACAGCAAGGAGCGCGTGCTGTTCGGCCGCCCGATCGGGCAGAACCAGGGCGTGCAATTCCCGATCGCCCGCGCCTATGCGCAGATGCGCGCGGCCGAGGCGCTGGTGCAGCAGGGCCTGAAGAAGTTCGAGGCCGGGCTGCCCTGCGGGGAGGAGGCGAACATGGGCAAGATGCTCGCCGCCGACGCCGCCTGGGCGGCCGCCGAGGCCTGCGTGCAGACCCATGGCGGCTTCGGCTTCGCCGAGGAGTACGACGTGGAGCGCAAGTTCCGCGAGGCGCG
>CAZMCV010000203.1:0-6749 GCA_964564645.1 uncultured Acetobacteraceae bacterium | reverse complement strand
AGGGCTCCGGCCTGCCGCTGCGCATCCCCGTCATCGAGATGGTGGAGATCGGCGCGGGCGGCGGGTCGATCGCACAGGTGGACGGCATGGGCCGCATCCAGGTCGGGCCGGAGAGCGCCGGCGCCGATCCCGGCCCCGCCTGCTACGGCCGCGGCGGCACGCGCCCGGCGGTGACGGATGCCAACCTGGCGCTCGGCCGCTACGACCCGGAGGCCTTCGCCGGCGGCTCGCTGCGCCTGCACCCCGAGGCCGCGCGCGACGCGCTGGCCGCCGAGATCGGCGGGAAGCTCGGCCTGTCGGCCGAGATGGGCGCGCTCGGCGTCGTCGAGATGGTCGACGAGAACATGGCCAACGCCGCGCGCGTCCACGCGATCGAGAGCGGCAAGGGCTTCGACGGCCGCACCATCATCGCCTTCGGTGGCGGTGGCCCCGTGCATGGCTGCCGGGTGGCCGAGAAGATCGGCGTGCGCCGCATCCTGGTGCCGTCGGGCGCCGGTGTGGGCAGCGCCATCGGCTTCCTGCGCGCGCCCGTGGCCTATGAGGTCGTCCGCAGCCTCTACCAGCGCTTCGCGACCTTCGACGTGGCGGCCGTGAACGCGCTGCTCGCCGGCATGGCGAACGAGGCGGCGTCGGTGGTGGCCGAGGGCAGCTTCGGCGCGCCGACGACCGAGGGCCGCCTCGCCTATATGCGCTATGTCGGCCAGGGGCATGAGATCGCGGTGCCGCTGCCGGCACGCGACCTGACGGAGGCGGATGTGAAGGAGATCCGCGCCCTCTACGACGTCGAGTACACGCGCTTCTACGATCGCCCCGTGCCGGGCAGCGATGTCGAGGTGCTGAGCTTCGCGGTCACCGTCGCGACCCTGACGGCGGAGGTCGAGCCGTCGGCGGCGGTGCTCGACGCCCCCTCCCCCACGCCGATCCGGACGCAAATGGTGCGCGACACGGCGACCGGCGAGGTCGCGGAATGGCCGGTCTTCGACCGCGCCGCGATGGCGCCCGGCGCACGGGTGAGCGGGCCCTGCATCGTGGCGGAGGCGGAGACGAGCACGCTGGTGGGGCCCGGCTGGACCTGCCGGATGGACGGGCTGGGATATCTCGAGCTGACGCGCGACGGGCCGGCCTGACACCCCGCCGGGTCAGTGCGGCGGCATCCAGATCCAGAGCGGCGGCGCCTCGGGGAAGCGCACGTCGCGGCGGATCGCGGCATCGTCCGCATCATGCGGCTTGAGGTGGATGTAGTGGTTGTCGGTCCGCCGGAAGGGCGTGGCCGCCCCGCCCGGCCCGTCCTCGAGGCTCACCTGCATGTCCTGGCGGAAGCGGATGTGCATGTAGTGGCGGAGCAGCGGGGTGAATCGCTCCGGCCGCGCCTCCAGCGCGTAGCGGAACACCTGGCGCTCCCGCCGAGCCTCGCGCACCAGGGTCGTGGCCTCGGCCAAGGGGCGCAGCGCCAGGGGCTGCCATTCCAGCCCGTCCTGCACGAAGGCCTGCACCCGTGGCTCCAGCACGAAGAGCGGCCTTCCATCGGCGGCGGCATTCTCCAGCGAGATCCCGACCTCGTAGCGCCCGCTGCCCTGGTGCTGCACCCAGGCGATGTCGGTGCGCAGCGCGGAGAGCGCGCGCCGTTCCGTCTCCGCCGCCTGCGCCTGGCGATCGCGCGCCGCCGCCGCCCGCCAGGCGCCGAGGCCGCGATCCGCCGCCAGGGCCAGCGCCGCGAGGACGAAGGCCGGGACCGCCGCCGCCAGGATCCGGCGCCGGAGCGGCGCGCCCAGGGCCGCAGGAGGGTGAGACCGTGCCGGTTCCGGCACGGCGTCCGAAAGTGAGGTCGCCGCCACGTCGCGCAGCCGGCCGCCCGGGTCCATGACCAGGCGCTGGTCGGCGCGCGCCGCCAGGGCCGCATTGTGCGTGACCAGCACCAGGGCGAAGCCGCGTTCCCGGCGCAATTCGTCGATGAGGGCGACGATCGCCGCCTCGGTCTCGGCGTCGAGGTCGCCGGTGGGCTCGTCCGCGAGCACGACCGCCGGTGCGCCGGCGAGCGCGCGGGCGATCGCGACGCGCCGCTGCTCGCCGCCCGAGAGCTCGCCCGGATAGGCATCGGCCCGGTGCGCCAGGCCGACCCGGCCGAGCATGGCGCGCGCGGCCGCGTCCGCCGCGCCCCGCGGCGCGCCGCCGAGCAGGGCCGGCAGCGCGACATTGTCCGCCGCGCGCAGGGTCGGCAGCAGCCCGGCCTGCTGGGTGATGGTCGCCAGCCGCGTCCGCCGCAGCGAGGCGCGCCCCGCCTCGTCCAACCCGGCCCAGAGGTCGCGCCCCTCCAGCCGCACCGTCCCCGCGCTCGGCCGCGCCAGCCCGCCGAGCATCGCCAGCAGGGTGGATTTCCCCGAGCCCGAGCGCCCGGTGATCGAGACGAAGCTGCCCGGCGCCACGCGAAGGTCGACCCCGGCGACGCTCGGCGCCGCCGCGCCCGGGTAGTGCTTCCCGAGCCCCGCCGCCTCCAGCACCGTCACGGCCGGCCTGCCCCGGACGCGGCCTGGACCAGCGCATGCGGATCCGCACGCCCCGCCCGCCAGGCATGGAACAGCGCCCCGCCGATCCCCAGCGCGAAGGCCGCCCCCGCGGTGCCGGCGGCGGCGAGCAGGGTCGGCCCGGCGGGCGGCGGCAAGGCCGGGATCCCGGCGATCGCCACCTGCGCCGACAGCGCGCCCAGGCCGAGCGCCAGCAGCAGCAGCCCAAGGCCGATACCGAGCGCGACGCCCGCGCCGGTCACGATCGCCGCCTCCAGCGCCATCAGCACGCGGAGCTGCCCGGGCCGGGCGCCCACGGTCCGCAGCAGCCCCATCTCGCGCTGCCGCTCCTGCACGATGCTGCCGAAGAGCAGCCAGACCAGCAGGCCGAGCGCCGCCAGCAGCGCCGCGCCGAGCGCCGCCGCGCCCGCCAGCATGCGCCCGATCCCCTGCCGCACCGTGGTCAGCGCCGCATCCCCCGCCACCACCGCGATGCCGGGGAGCCGGCCGAGGGCGAAGCGCGCCTGCTCCGCCGTCACCCCCGGCGCGAGGCGGATGAGGATGGCGCTGACGCCCTGCGCCGGCAGGTCCATGGGCAGGCAGTTGCCGTAGCCCGGGATGCCGCCATGCGCATCGGCGCGCGGCACGGCGGCGGGATCGCCGGCATGGCCGCCCGCCGAGGCCGTGGTGACGCCGGCGACGCGGCAGATCATCGCCCAGTTCTCGATCGCGGCCGCGAGCAGCGGGAAGGGCACGAAATAGGCCTCGTCCAGCCGCCCGATGCCGATGCCCCCGAGCCGCCCCCCGAGCGGCAGCGGATGGCCGCAGAGGCTCAGCACCTCGCCCGGCGCGCCGCGCGCGCTGGCGCCGAGCAGCACCGTGCCCGCCGGCGCCGGCGCCGCCAGCCAGGGCTGGAGGGTGAGGTCCGCCTCCGGGTCGAAGCCGACCAGGGTGACGATCCGGCCGTCGAGCTCCGCCCGCAGGACGCGCTGCGGCGCGATGCGGGCGATGCCCGGGGTCGCGGCGATCCGCGCGGCGAGCGTCGGGTCGAGCTCCACCTCGGCGGAGGGCGCCGCGACCAGGCCGCCCGGCGCCGCCGGCGTGCCATGGGGCAGCACGAGCAGATCCGCGCCGAGGCGGGACAGCGCCACATCCCCCGCCTCGCGCAGCGCCCAGCCGAGGCCGATGCCGGCGATCGCCACGCCGGTCGCCAGCATCACCGCGAGCGCCAGCAGGGAGGCGCGCAGCCCCGCCCGCCCGACATTCTGCGCCGCCAGCCGCAGCAGGATCATCCCGGTTCAGACCGTGGTGGAGCGGCTGTGGATCAGCTCCTGGTTGTTGCGCGGCGGGATGACGCAGTCATGGTGGCCGCCGAAATTCGGCAGGTATCCCACCGGCTCCAGCGTGTCCTGGGTGAAGACGAAGGTGCCGGATTCCATGCGCTGGAAGCCCGAGAAGATCTGCAGCACGTATTTCCCGTCATAGGTCGGGTGCAGGGTCTGGCAGTCCACTCCGACATTCTCGAAGCGCTTGATGGTGCGCCAGGTGTTGGTGTCGACCACGACGATGCCGCTCTTCGCCGGCTTCTGGTGCAGCTCGGAGAGGAACATCTTCGATCCGTCCATCGAGTAGGCGATGTGGAAGGGGCTGGGGCTCGAGCCCGTCCAGGCCGGGTGGCGGTAGTCGGTGATGCGGCGCCACTTGCGCGGATCGGGATCGTGGCAGTCGAAGACGCCGAGGCTGTTCTGCTTGGTGTTGTTCGTCATCACGAACCAGCGGCCGTTCGGCCCGAAGCCGCATTCGTGGCCGGAGGTGACGACGTTGTCGAGCACCAGCTCCCAGCTCGGCGGGTCGCCGGGCAGCTTGCGGATCGGCAGGGCGGTGTCGGCGGTGCCGGCGGGCGAGGAGATGGCGCAGATCGGCTCCTGCGTGCGCCGGTCGAAGACGATGCCGATGCCGAACATGCGCAAGGTCACCAGCGAGAGCGGGTGGGTCGGGTGGTGGACGCAATTGTCGGCGCCCGTCAGGCTGCGCACCGCGTTGCCCGGAAGCTGGCCCGAATAGACGAGGAACTCGCCCATCGGCACCATCTCCCAGTCGATCTTGTTCCCCTTGATGCCGCGGTAGTCGTAGAGCCCGGTCTCGGCCGCGGGCAGCAGGCGGGTGATGCGCACGCGCCCACCGCCGAACCAATTGGCCTCGAGGCCGCTGTCCTGGTCCTTGCCGATCCAGTCGAAGCGGAAGGCGGCCTGCACGCGGGTCTTCGCGTTGCCGGTGGCGCGGGAGAAGAAGGCGACGACGTCCTTCTGCCCGTCGGCGGCGGCGAAGCCGGTGGCGTCGGGGTAGATCACCGTGTGCACGCCGAGCCCGATGCCGGTGGTCTCGGCGATGTTCTCGAGCAGGTTCATCTGCTGCCCGTCATAGCCGACGCGGTAGATCTGGTTGCCCTGGCCCCAGATCGGGTCGAGCAGCCCGCGCTCCTGGATCGGCGTCGGCAGGCCGTAGATCAGCACGTTCTGCGCGCCCTGCGTCGAGTTCACGAACTCGAACCCCTTGCGCGGATCGGGCGAGGGGAAGGCCGCCAGGTGATGGCTGATCGGGCAGGTGTCGCCGTAATTCCAGTAGGCGATCCAGGCGAGCGTCCGCCCGGTGCCGAGATCCTGCAGATGCGCCGCCCCGCCGAGCTTGGTCGGCGTCAGCCAGAGATAGTCGCCGAGATTGGCCAGGCGGCCCGAGGGGGCGCTCAGGGTCGGAAAGCTGACGCCGGAGACGTCGAGGGTCGCGTGGTTTGCCGGCGGCGCCCCCTGCGCCCGGCCGCTGCCGGGCAGGAAGGGGAGGAAGTCCCGCAGCCCCTGCGCCTCGGCCCCGCGCAACCCGAGCAGGGTGCCGAGGAAGCCACCGCCCAGCGCCGCCGCGATGCCGCGCCGGTCGACCGGGCCGATGCGGTTCTTCAGCGGCGTCGTCGCGGGCGCCGCCAAAGCGGGCGCGGGCGGCGGGGAAGCGGCGCGATCCTCTTGCATGCAGACGGCCTCCGCGGCGAATGAGACCTGGGCGACATGCAGGCCCCCTGATCGCCGATGGGTTGCAGGCGTCACGCTAGCGCGCTTCCGGCAACGACCGGAATACGGTTCCTGCACGCAACGGCGATGGTGGCGGGCCCGACAAGGCGGCTTCCCGGCGGCGCGGGATTGCGCCACCTTGCGGGCTCTTCCTTCCGACCGCGTGACAGGCTGGCCCCGCGCAGCGGGACCGAGAGAGGGGATTGGATGGCCGAGCAGAAGGGCGCGCTGGCGACGATCCAGCGCCAGATCCAGTGGAACCGCCTGATCGCGGTGGTCGAGGAACAGGCGCAGACCATGATCCGCACCGCCTTCAGCACCACGGTGCGCGAGGCGGGCGACCTCTCGGCCGGCATCTTCGACCTCAAGGGCCGCATGCTGGCGCAGGCCGTCACCGGCACGCCGGGCCATGTGAACTCCATGGCCGAGAGCGTCGGGCATTTCCTGGCGAAATTCCCCGCCGCCACGATGCAGCCGGGCGACCACTACATCACCAACGACCCCTGGCTCGGCACCGGCCACCTGCACGACCTGACGGTGGTCACGCCGGCCTTCCGCAAGGGCCGGATCGTCGGCCTCTTCGCCAACACCGCGCACATCATCGACATCGGCGGGCTCGGCATGGGCCCCGAGGGGCGGTCGGTCTTCGAGGAAGGCCTCTACATCCCGATCGTGAAGTGCTTCGACCGCAACGTCCCGAACGAGACCTTCTTCGACTTCCTCCGCGCCGGCAGCCGCACCCCTGTCGAACTCGAGGGCGATGTCTACTCCCTCTGCGCCTGCAACGATGCCGGCGCCAAGCGACTCGTCGAGATGATGGACGAGTTCGACATGGAGAGCATCGACCCGCTGGCGGAGTACATCTTCGAGAGCAGCCTGCGCGCCACCATCGAGGAGATCCGCAAGCTGCCGCGCGGCACCTTCCGCGCGCAGATCCGCTCCGACGGCTACGAGGCGCCGGTCACGCTGAATGCCGCCATGACGATCCACGAGGACCGGATCGAGGTGGATTATGCCGGCACCTCCGGCCTCTCGACGCGGGGAATCAACGTCCCTCCCGCCTATTGCCGCGCCTATTCCTGCTTCGGGATCAAGTGCGTCGTGGCGCCGGAGATCCCGAACAACTGGGCCTCGCTCTCGCCCTTCCACATGATCATCCCGGAGGGCTGCATCCTGAACGCGCCGCGGC
>CAZMCV010000202.1:0-6763 GCA_964564645.1 uncultured Acetobacteraceae bacterium | reverse complement strand
CGTCAGGTTGCGCGCGATGATGCCGAAATGCCCGGTGCCGAAGATCGAGCCTTCCTCCGGCACGTCGAAGCGCAGCAGGTCGGCGCGCGGCCCCTCGCCGCGCAGCGCGACCTCGAGGAAGGCGGGGCTCCGCTCGGCCTTGGCGATGCGGAAGACGTCGATGATGCCGGCGAAGGCCGGGCGCGGCGTCTCGGCGGCCGCGGGAGAGTCGGCGGCGGCGGGCGCGTCGGTGGCCGCGGGTGCGGCCGGGGCAGCGGGGGCTACCCCCGGCGCCGGCGCCGGGGCGAAGGCGCCGCCGAGCCGCGCCTCGCCGCCCATGGCGGGCAGGCTGGCCGCGACCTCGCCCTGCGCCTGGCCGTCGAGGAACAGCGCGATCCGGCCCCCGGCCGCGACGACCGCGATGTGGCGCCAGGTCTCGCCCTCGATCGGCGCGCCCGGCGGGGTGCGCGCCACGCCCCCGGCGGTCTCGATCTCGGCATAGGGGGCGCCGCCGGCGAGGCCGATGGTGAAGCCCGCCGCCCCCTCCCGCGCCTGGTACAGCACCGCGTCGGCGCCCGAGGCGTCGGGGCGGATCCACATCGACCAGGTGACCGTCCCGCCATCGGTCCAGCCGAGCGTCGGCGAGGCCGGGATGCGCACCCGCGATGCCTGCCCGTCGAAGCGCGCGCCGAAGCCGACCAGCCCGTCATCGCGCCGCCAGACGGAGTTGACCGCGTTGTTGCCGAAGCCGGTCGAATCGCGCGGCGCCGCGCCCTCGTCGCGGAAATCATAGGCGAGGGTGACCTCCTGGCCGAGCGTCTCGCTGGCATTGCCCGCGGGCGGGGCGTTCTTGTTGCCCCAGTACAGGTAGAGCGGCGTGCCTTGCCCGCCGATCGCGAGATCGGGGACCGTCACCCAGATCAGCCCGACCTGGTCGACCAGGCTGTCGTACTTCTCGACATAGAAGCGCAAGGGGGTCTTGTCGTCGCCGGCGACGAGGCGGAGGTCGGTGCCGTCCTCCTTGGCGTTGTTGAAGTTGAACACGCCCTGGTGCAGGCGAAGCAGGATGGTGGTCCGCCCCACCTGGGTCGCGCTGGTCCCGCCGCCCCCCTCCGGCGCACCCTGGGCGGGGCCGCCCGCCAGGATGCGCATGCGGTAGGGCCAGTCGGCGTTCCACCAGGCCTGCGCGGCGGAGGGCAGCGCGACCAGGAGGAGGAGGGCGAGGGCGAGGCAGGTCCGGAAGTGCATGGTCAGAATTCGCCCCAGAGACGGAAGAGGGCGCGCACCGCGCCCGAGCGGGTGAGCGGGCCCTCCCGCAGCACGAAGGCGCCGTCGATCGCGCCATTGACCCGGCCGAAGGCGCGCATGCGGGCGCCGACACCGGCCGACATCAGGGTCACGCTCTGCTCCTGCTGCGGCAGCGCCCGGTTGATGCCGAGCAAGCCGCCATCGAAGAAGAGGTGCGCGCGCAGCTCGTCGACATGCGGGCCGAGCCAGCGGGCGAGGGACGGGCTGCGCAGCTCGGTCTGCGTCGTGAAGCCGTAATCGCCGAGCGCCTCGACCTCGAAATAGCCGCGCACGCTGTCGACGCCGCCGCCCGGGAACTGCTCGTTGCTGATCAGCGGGTCGCCCGAGAGCTGGCTCTTCAGGCTGACCCAGAGCTGGATGTCGGCGGGCAGGCGCTGCAGCCGCGCGCCATCGAGGCGCCAGTGCATCCAGCTCGGCGTGGCGAAGGCGCGCTTCTGCTCGAAATCGATGCTGCCGCTGCCGAGGCCGCGGATGCCGGCGGTGAGCGTCGCGGCGAGGTCGGTCGTCGCGTTCTCCTGGTTCCAGGCGGCGAGCCAGGCGCCGCTGACCGGGTAGTAGGTCACGGGCACCGCGGTCGTGTCGGCGCCGAGTGCCAGGTTCTCGTTGAAGTTCTTGTAGTCCATGCCGGCCGAGAGGCTGTGCACGAAGGCGGCCTCGGCGCCGAGCGGCAGGATGCCGCGCAGCCCCACGATGGTGCCGTCGCCGACCACCGTCGTCCCGCCGAGCGCGCCGACATTGCTGTTGGAGCTGACGACGGAGGCGAGCAGCGACGCCCCGCTCGCCCCCGGCAGGCGGGCGAGATAGGAGCCGCTGATGATGGTGGAGTTGTCCGGGTCCTGCGGCGCCGTCTGGAAGGCGAAGCTGATGCTGTGGCCTCGCTGCCAGAGATTGTCGTAGCGCGCCGAGCCAGCCACGCGCAGCGGCCGCGTGCCGGAGGATTGGCGGTTGTTCAGCTCGAGCGTCGCGTGCAGCGGCAGCCTGTCCTCGACCTGGAGGTCGACATCGACCGTGTTCGGCGCCTGTCCCGGCTTGAGTTCCGGGGTCACCCGCCGGTCCGGCAGGCGGTTGAGCGCCACGATGTCGCGCTGCACCGCGGGCAGGTTCGGGACCCGCCCCTCGGCCAGCGACGGCGCGCCGGCGCGTACCTGGCTGGGGAGGAAGTATTGCGCGCCGGCCACGCGCAGCCGCCCCACCGTGCGCTCGACCACCTTGAAGCGGACGATGCCGTCATGGACGCGCTGCTGCGGCAGCTCGACCGAGACGGTCGGGTAGCCGGCCTTCTGGTAGGCTTCCTCGAGCGCGGCGCGGGCCATCTCGATGTCGGCGGCGGTGCGGCCGGTGCCGAGATGGGGGTAGACCGCCTCCTCGACCGCGATCGCGGGCAGGACCGTGTTCCCCTCAACCCGGAATTCGAAGACGGCGAAGCGCGGAGCCGGCGTCTGGGCGGCCGCCGGAAAGCTGCCAAGCCCGATCGCGGCCAGCGCAAGAAGGGGCCGGCGAGCCGGCCACGACACGTCGCCGCCGCGCCACCGCGTCGCATCCATGACCTTCGCCATCGGCCGCGGCAATGCTGTCCGACCGTTCCCCGACACTCACCAACCCGCCGACTTTTTGCGGCGCGGTATTGGCACACGGGCCGGGGGCGATTCGTTTAACTTCGATGAAGTTTCCCTGAACCGAGTGCGGCACAATCCCGCCCGGGGGCAGGATGCGGGCGCCTTGCACGCGTCCCTTGCCCGCCCGCAATGCGGGCAACGCGCAGCGCAAATGCGAAGCATGCGCTCAACGCGAGGCTGGGCCTCGTCCAGCGGTTGGACAGGCCTGCCGGGGCAGCGTATCGCAGCCGCGACAGAACCGCACCGGGAACGCTCGGCCCGGCCTCAGGCGCGCGGCTTGCATGGCCCACCGAAGGCCCCGGCCCGTGCCGCTCCCTCCGACGCAGAGCCACCGACCCATGCCGCTGCACGTCGCGCTGACGCATCGCACAACCTACCGCTACGACCGGGCCGTCACGCTCGGACCGCAGACCATCCGGCTGCGCCCGGCCCCGCATGGCCGTACCGCCATCCTCTCCTACGCGCTGAAGGTCGAGCCCGCCGGGCACTTCCTGAACTGGCAGCAGGACCCGCAGGGCAATTTCCAGGCGCGCGTGGTGTTCCCCGAGCGGGTGACGCATTTCGACGTCACCGTCGACCTCGTTGCCGACATGGCGACGATCAACCCCTTCGACTTCTTCCTCGAGCCCGAGGCCGAGACCTGCCCGATCGCCTACGACCCGGTGCTGGCCGAGGAACTCGCGCCCTTCCGCAAGACCGAGGCGCCGGGCCCACGGCTGCGCGCGCTGCTCGAGGAACTGCCGAAGCAGGCGGGCCAGCGCACGGTCGAGTGGCTGGTGGCGGTGAACGCGCATCTGCAGAAGCGCATCGCCTATGTCGTGCGCATGGAGCCCGGCGTCTGGACGCCGGAAGAGGTGCTCGAGCACGGCAAGGGCTCCTGCCGCGACACCGGCTGGCTGCTGGTGCAGGCGCTGCGGCATTGCGGCTACGCCGCGCGCTTCGTCTCGGGCTACCTGATCCAGCTCGTCGCCGATGTGAAGCCGCTGGAGGGGCCGGAGGGACCGACCGCCGACTTCACCGACCTGCATGCCTGGACCGAGGTCTACCTGCCGGGCGCGGGCTGGATCGGCCTCGACCCCACCTCCGGCCTCTTCGCCGGTGAGGGCCACATCCCGCTGGCCGCGACGCCCGAGCCCGCCTCCGCCGCCCCCATCTCCGGCGTGGTGGAGAAGGCGGAGACCGAGTTCGGCTTCGAGATGTCGGTGCGCCGCGTGCGCGAGACGCCGCGCGTGACCAAGCCCTACACCGAGGCGCAGTGGCAGGCGATCCTGGCGCGCGGCGCGGCGGTCGACCGCCAGCTTGCATCCGGCGATGTCCGCCTGACCTTCGGCGGCGAGCCGACCTTCATCGCCGCCGACGACATGGATGCGGCGGAGTGGAACACCGATGCGCTCGGCCCCACCAAGCGGCGCTATGCGGGGCGGCTGCTGCGGCGGCTGGCGGCGAAATGGTCACCGGGCGCGGCGCTGCAATACGCCATGGGCAAGCAGTATCCGGGCGAGCCGCTGCCGCGCTGGGCGCTCTACTCCCACTGGCGCGCGGATGGCGAGGCGACGTGGCGCGACCCGGCGCTGCTTGCCTCCGACGACGACCGGGACGATGCGACCGCCGAGGATGCCACGCGCTTCGCCGCGCTGCTGGCCGAGCGGCTGCAGGTCGACCCCGGCCTGGTCAACGCGGCGCATGAGGACGTCCACTACTACCTCTGGAAGGAGAAGCGCCTTCCCGCGAACGTCGTCGTCGAGGATGCGAAGCTGCGCGACCCGCTGGAGCGCGCGCGCATGGCGCGGATCTTCGGCCAGGGCCTGGCGTCGCCGGTCGGCGCCGTGCTGCCGCTGCGGCGCGTGATCCAGGACGGGGTGCGGCGCTGGCAATCCGGCAGGTGGTTCTTCCGCGACGGCGTGCTGTTCCTGATCCCGGGCGACAGCCCGATCGGGCTGCGCCTGCCGCTCGACAGCCTGCCCTGGTGGAGCGAGGCGGACGCCGCCCTGCACGCCGAGTTCGAGCCCGACCCCTTCGCCCCGCGCGACACGCTGCCGCCCCGCCAGGCCTTCGAGCGGCCGCGCTGGCGCGACGCCGACCGCGCCCATGTCATGGGCGCCGAGGGCTTCCGCCCGATGCCGCAGGACCTGCCCGTGGTGGGCCGGTCCGACCCCGGCGTCGTGCGCACCGCGCTGACGGTCGAATCCCGCGGCGGGCTGATCCATGTCTTCTACCCGCCGCTCTACGGCGCCGAGGATTGGCTGGACCTGACCGCGGCGGTGGAGGCGACCGCCGCCGAGACCGGCCGCAAGGTGTTCCTCGAGGGCTACCTGCCGCCGCGCGACCCGCGGCTGCTGCACTTCTCCGTCACGCCGGACCCCGGCGTGATCGAGGTGAACGTCCACCCCTCGGCCTCCTGGGCGGAGCATGTGGACCGCACCCAGACCCTCTATGAGGAAGCGCGGCAGACCGGGCTCTCGGCCGAGAAATTCATGCTGGACGGGCGGCATGTCGGCACCGGGGGCGGCAACCACGTGGTGATGGGCGGCGCGACCCCGAACGACAGCCCCTTCCTGCGCCGGCCCGACCTGCTGAAGAGCCTGCTCGGATTCTGGCACAACCACCCGAGCCTCTCCTACCTGTTCAGCGGCCTGTTCATCGGCCCGACCAGCCAGCACCCGCGCATCGACGAGGCGCGGCAGGATGCGGTCGCGGACCTGGAGGTGGCCTTCGCGCAGATCAGCGCGGGAAGGGAGACCGCGCCCTGGGTCGTGGACCGGCTGTTCCGCAACATCCTGGCGGACATGACGGGCAACACCCACCGCACCGAGTTCTGCATCGACAAGCTCTACGCGCCGGAGAGCTCGACCGGGCGGCTCGGCCTGGTCGAATGGCGCGCCGCCGAGATGCCGCCCGATGCGCGCATGTCGGCCGCGCAGGCGCTGCTGCTGCGCAGCGCCGTCGCCGCCTTCTGGCAGCGCCCCTATGAACGCCGCCTGATCCGCTGGGGCACCAGGCTGCACGACGAGTTCATGCTGCCGCACTATGTCGAGCAGGATTTCGCCGATGCGCTGGAGGAGCTCGCAGGGTTCGGCGCGCCGCTGGAGAAGGCCTGGTTCGACCCGCACCTCGCCTTCCGCTTCCCGCTGATCGGGGAGGCCACGGTGCGTGGCATCGGCCTCGAGCTGCGCCACGCGCTCGAGCCCTGGCACGTGCTGGGAGAGGAGCCGGCGGCGGGGGGGACGGCACGCTATGTCGACAGCTCGACTGAGCGGGTGCAGGCGCGCGTCACCGGCTGGGCGGAGGAGCGCTACGCGCTGGCCTGCAACGGCCGCGCCGTGCCGCTGCAGCGCACCGAGCGCCAGGGCGAATACGTCGCCGGCGTGCGCTTCAAGGCCTGGGCGCCACCCTCGGCGCTGCACCCGATGATCGGGGTGCAGGCGCCGCTGGTCTTCGACGTGTTCGACCGCTGGACGGGGCGGAGCCTCGGCGGCTTCACGCACCATGTCGTGCACCCGGGCGGCCTCAGCTACGCGACCCTGCCGGTGAACGCGAACGAGGCCGAGGCACGGCGGCGCAGCCGCTTCGCGCCCTTCGGGCATAGCCCGGGGCCTATGGCGGAGCCAGCGGTGGTGCTGTCGCCGGAGGCGCCGCGGAGCCTCGATCTGCGGCGGGCGGTGGTGGTGGGGTGACGGCGGGAGCGGCAAGGCGGGCCTGACAGGCGTGCTGACCCGGCGTCCCGCGATGCCGGGCCGGCACCGGGGCGGCCCGATCCCGCCTCCGGGCGGTCCCGCCGCGCCATTCAGGCCGGGGGCGTCGCCTCCCTTGCGCCGCCGCGGCGCGGACGCGGCGCGCGGGCCGAGCGCGGTGCCTCGGGC
>CAZMCV010000201.1:0-6781 GCA_964564645.1 uncultured Acetobacteraceae bacterium | reverse complement strand
CCGGCCGCGCGGCACGTGCCGCGGCGCCCGGCCGGCGGCGCGCGCCGCCGGCCCAGGCGTCGCCGGTCAGCCGACGATCTCGGTCCCGGCGAAGAAGAAGGCGATCTCGGTCGCCGCGTTCTCGGCGCTGTCCGAGCCATGGACGCTGTTCGCCTCGATGCTCTCGGCGAACTCCTTGCGGATGGTGCCGGGCGCGGCGTTGGCCGGGTTGGTGGCACCCATGATCTCGCGGTTCTTCGCGACCGCGCCCTCGCCCTCGAGCACCTGCACCACGACGGGCCCGCTGATCATGAAGCTGACCAGGTCCTTGTAGAAGGGCCGCTCCCGGTGGACGGCGTAGAAGGCGCCGGCCTGGGCTTCGGAGAGCTGCAGGCGCTTCTGCGCGACGATGCGCAGCCCGGCCTCCTCGAATTTCGCGTTGATCTTCCCGGTGAGGTTCCGGCGCGTCGCGTCCGGCTTGATGATCGAGAGGGTGCGCTCGACGGCCATGGTTCGGGTCCCCGTGCTGGCGTGCTGCGTTGCGGTGGGCGCCCGATAGGCGGGGGCGGCGCGGGAGGCAAGTCCGGGGGCCGGCGCCGCGCTACCGCGGCAGGAAGCCCACGATCCGCTCCGCCTCCGCCACGATCGGATCGGCGATCGCCTGCGCCCGCTCCGCGCCCAGGCGGAGCGCCGCGTCCAGCGCCGCCCGGTCGCCCAGCAGCCGCGCCATCTCCGCCTGGATCGGCGACAGATGCGCGACCAGCGCCTCCGCCAGCACCTCCTTGAAGGCGCCGAAGCCCTTGCCGCCGTGCTCGCGCAGCACGTTCTCCGGCAGGCTGTCGGTCACCGCCGCCAGGATGCCGACCAGGTTCCGCGCTTCCGGCCGCGCCTCGAGGCCCATCGGCTCGGAGGGCAGCGGCTCCGGGTCCGTCCGGGCGCGGCGGATCTTGAGCGCGATCATGTCGTGGTCGTCGGTCAGGTTGATGCGGCTCTGGTCGGACGGATCCGATTTCGACATCTTCTTCGTGCCGTCCCGCAGGGACATCACCCGCGCGGCGACGCCCTGGATCAGCGGCTCGATGTTCGGGAAGAAGGCCACGCCGTAATCGTGGTTGAACTTCTGCGCGATGTCGTTGGCGAGCTCGAGATGCTGCTTCTGGTCGTCGCCGACGGGGACCTTCACCGCGTGATAGGCCAGGATGTCGGCGGCCATCAGGTTCGGATAGACGTAGAGGCCGGCGCTCGCCGCCTCGCGGTCCTTGCCGGCCTTGTCCTTGAACTGCGTCATCCGGTTCAGCCAGCCGAGGCGGGCGACGCAGTTGAAGATCCAGGCGAGCCGCGCATGGGCGTGCACCTGGCTCTGCACGAACAGGATGCAGCGCGCGGGATCGAGCCCGCAGGCGATCAGGGCGGCGGCCATCTCCCGCGTCTGGGCGGCCAGCTGCGCCGGGTCCTGCCAGACCGTGATCGCGTGCAGGTCGACGACGCAGTAGATCGCGTCATGCGTGTCCTGCAGCGGCACCCAATTGCGGATGGCGCCGAGGTAATTGCCGAGCGTCGGCACGCCCGAGGGCTGGATGCCGGAGAAGACGCGGGGCTGGGGCAAGGTCGTGGCCTTCCTGTCGGGCTCGTCGCGGGCGGCGCGGCTATCCGGCGAGCGGCGGCCAAGGTCAAGCCGCGCCGCCGGGCACCCATTCCACCACGCCCGGGTCCTTTCGGAAGGCGTCGAAATCCTTCTCCAGCCGCTCCCGCGCCGCGGCGGCGGCCTCGGCGAGCCATCCCTCGCGCCGCCCGTCCAGCCATTCCAGGATCGCGCCCGGGTCGCGCGCCGTGCCGGCATGCAGGTTCGCCACCTCCGCCCCCATGGCCCGGAGCAGCGCGCGCTGGCCCGGCCCGCCCGCCATGTCCCCGAGCTCGATCTTGCGCGCCTCGGGCGAGAGGCGGCGGACCACCCAGCGCTCGCTGATCAGGAAGGCCGGGTCGGGCGCGCGGCGCGCCTCCGCGGCCAGGCGCCGGTGGTCGGTCACCCGGCTCGCCGGGCGCGCCGGCATCAACCAGGCGGAGGGCGCGGTCGCCTTCGCCTCCCGCGCCACCGGCCCGCCATGCCACTCCGCGACCAGCCGCCACCGCGTCCGGCCGAGGGTGCCCAGCCCCTTGGGCTGGGTGCGGAAGCGCGGCTCCGGCCGGGCGCCCGGCGGCAGCGAGGTCAGCAGCAGGTGCCGCAGCTCGGCATCCTCCGGCAGGCCCTCCGCCCCCGCGGTGCGGATCTTCCGCCAGGCCGCGCCGGGATCATCCTGCGCCAGGGCGCTGCGGCGGAGCGCGGCGTGCTCCTCGCGCTCCAGGATGAAGGGGCGGCCATCGGCGGCCAGGGACTCGCGATAGCCTTCGAGGATCGCGTGCAGCGCCTCCTCCTCGGGCAGGCGCGCGGTCGCCGGCGCATCCGCCAGCGCCAGGGTCAGGCTCAGCCCGAGGCGGACGAGATCGGCGGTGAAGGGCATCTCCGCCGCCTCGTCGAAATCGTTCAGCCCCCAGACGAGCCGGCCCTCGGCATCGCGCCAGGTGCCGAAATTCTCGAGATGCACGTCGCCGGCGGCGAGCAGCACGGGTGCCTCCCGCACGGTCCTGTCCACGGCGTGCCATTGTTGCCGCCAGCGGTGGAAGCTGGCCCGCAGGAAGGGGAACAGCCCCTTGCCCATCTTGCGCCGCTTCTCGGCCAGCCCCTCGGGCTCGAGCACGAGATAGGAGGAGAGCCAGCGCGCGTGGTCGCGGGTGGCGTCAGCGAAATCCTGGCCCATGTCAGCTCTCCGGCGCGGCGCGGCGCCGCCGGCGCAGCATCCCGCGCAGCTCGCCGAGGTCGATCACCCCGAGCACCCGCGCGGCACCGAAGAACACCGTCGCCCCGCCGGCGACCAGCAGCAGCAGCGCCACGCTCCGCGGCAGCGCCCCGGGCGGCACCAGCAGGCCTTGCGCCGCCCCGATGCCGAGCGTGGCCGCGGCCATCACCGCCGCCGCCAGCACCAGCCGCGGCAGGCGGCGGCGCAGCCGCCGGTCCGGCACGAACTGGCCCCGCCGCGCCAGCACCAGCCCGAGCGCGGCGGCGTTGAACCAGGCCGACAGCGCCGTCGCCAGCGCCACGCCGACATGCAGGAACGGCCCGGTCAGCGCCAGGTTCAGCGCCAGGTTCAGCCCGACCGCGGCGATGCCGATCTTCACCGGCGTCGCCGTGTCGCCGCGCGCGAAGAAGCCCGGGGCGAAGACCTTCACCAGCACATAGGCCGGCAGGCCGAGCGCATAGGCCGCCAGCGCCGCCGCCGTCGCCGCGGCCTCCGCCGGGCCGAAGGCGCCGCGCTGGAACAGCGCCTCGACGATCGGCAGCGCCGCGACCGCGAGGCCGGCCGCCGCCGGCAGGCAGAGCAGCAGCGAGATCTCGACCGCGCGGTTCGTCGTGCGGTGCGCCGACAGCCGCTCCCCCGCCCGGACCTGGCGCGAGAGCAGCGGCAGCATCGCCGTGCCCACCGCCGCCCCGATCACGCCGAGCGGCAGCTGCCCCACCCGGTCGGCGTAGTAGAGGAAGGAGACCGCGCCGGCCGGCAGGAAGCTCGCGATGATCACGTCGATCGCCAGGTTGAGCTGCGTCACGCCCGCCCCCAGCACCCCCGGCCCCATGCGCCGCAGCACCTGCCGCACCTCGGGCGAGAAATCGGGGAGGCGGAGGAGGTTCAGCGCCATCCCCGCCCGCGCCGCCGCCCACAGCACCAGCAGGAGCTGCACGATGCCCGAGACCATCACGCCCCAGGACAGGGCATGCGCCGGGCTCGGCACATAGGGGGTCAGGAAGAGCAGCGCGGCCATGGACAGCAGGTTGAACATCACCGGCGCGGCGGCGGCGGCGGCGAAGCGGTCGAGCCCGTTCAGCACGCCCGAGACCAGCGCGGTCAGGCAGATGAACAGCAGGTAGGGGAAGGTGATCCGCGTCAGCTCCACCGCCAGCGCGAATTTGGCCGCATCGCCCACGAAGCCCGGGGCCAGCACCGTCATCACCTGCGGCATCGCCAGGATGCCGATCACGACCAGCAGGCTGAGCCAGAGCGTCATGATCGAGGCCATGCGCTCGGCCAGCGCCCGCGCGGCGGGCGGCCCCTGCACGGCCAGCGTCCCGGCGAAGGCGGGCACGAAGGCGGCGTTGAAGGCCCCCTCCCCGAACAGCCGGCGGAACAGATTGGGCAGCTTGAGCGCGACGAAGAAGGCGTCCGCCATCGGCCCCGCGCCGAGGCGGGACGCGATCAGCATGTCGCGGGCGAAGCCGAGGATGCGGCTGGCCATGGTCCAGCCGCCGACGGTGAGGATGCCCCTGAGCATGGCGGCTCCTTAGGGGAGAACGGTCGGCGGGGATATCGCGCCGGGCCGGCCTCTGGGATGCTCCGCGCGATGAGCGATTCCGACCCCCTTCCGCCCGCCTCCCCCCTCCGCGCGCTGATCCGCCGCAGCGAGGTCGCGATCGTCCTGCTCTCCGCGGTGGTGGGTGTCCTGGCCGGGGCGTCGGCCTGGGCCATGGACCTCTTCGCCCGCTGGATGCATGCGCTGCTGTTCCGGATCCCGGTGGACCAGCCGCTCTCGGACGCGGAAGGGGTCGACCCGCTGCTGCTCTGGGTGGTGCCGGCGGCCGGGGGCCTGGCGCTCGGCCTGCTCAACCGCGCCATCGCCCGCCGCCGCAGCGAGCCGCCCGCCGACCCGATCGAGGCGAATGCGCTGCAGGGCGGGCGGATGAGCAAGACGGATGGCGCGATCGTCGCCGCGCAGACCGTGCTGTCCAACAGCGTCGGCGGCTCGGTGGGGCTGGAGGCCGCCTTCACCCAGGTGGGCGGGACGATCGGCTCGCGCCTCGGCCTCTGGGCCTCGCTGCGGCGGGCCGATTTGCGGGTGCTGGTCGGCGCTGGCGCGGCCGGGGCGATCGGCGCGGCCTTCGACGCGCCGCTGACCGGTGCCTTCTATGGCTTCGAGCTGGTGATCGGCGCCTATGGCGTGGCCGCGCTCTACCCGGTGATCACCTGCTCGGTGGTCGCGGTGCTGACCGCGCGGGCGCTGCGCGACGCGCCGGTCGATGCGCCGCCGGTGATGGCGGAGCAGCTCGACGTATCGGCCTATCCGCCGGCGCTGCTGCTCGGCTTCCTGCTCGGGCTGCTGGCGATCGGGCTGATGCGCGGCGTCTCGGAATCCGAGAGGGTGTTCCGCGGACTCTTCCCCGACCAGACGCTGCGGCTGACGGTGGGCGGGCTGGCGCTGGGGGGGCTGGCGCACATCTCCTCGGTCGCGCTGTCGGCCGGGCATGGGGCGCTGCACCACGCCTTCGTGGCGGAGACGCCGCTGGCGATGGTGGCGACGCTGCTGGCGGTGAAGGTCTCGGCCTCCATCGTCTGCCTCGGCGCCGGGTTCCGCGGCGGGCTGTTCTTCGCCTCGCTGCTGATGGGGGCGCTGGCGGGCAAGCTGTTCGCGGCGCTCGGCGCCGTGGTGGCCCCGCCCGGCCCCGACCCGATGCTGATGACGCTCGCCGGCATGGGGGCCTTCGCCGCCTCGGTGATCGGCGCGCCCTTCGCCATGGCCTTCCTGGCGCTCGAGACCACGGGCAGCCTCTCGGCGACGGGGGTGGTGCTGGCCGCGGTCGCGGTCGCCGGGCTGACGGTGCGGCGGCTGTTCGGCTTCAACTTCGCCACCTGGCGCTTCCACCTGCGCGGCCAGGCGATCCGCGGGGCGCAGGATGTCGGCTGGGTCGAGGATCTGGCGGTGGGGCGGCTGATGCGGCGCGAGGTGCGGGTGGTGCATGCCAGCCTGCCACCCGCCGAATTCCGTCGCATGGTCCCGCTCGGCGCCGTCGCCACCGTCGTCGCGGTGGACGAGGCGGAGCGCTATGCCGGCCTGGTCTCGGTGGCCGAGGCGCATGCGCTGGGGCCGGATGCCGCGGCGCTGCCCATCCGCCGGGCGCGGGTGCTGGTCCCGACCACCGGCGCGCGGGAGGCCATGACCGCCTTCGATGCCGAGGCGGTCGAGACGCTCGCCGTGGTGGACGGGGCGGAAAGCCGGCAGGTGCTCGGGCTGCTGGAGGAGGCGGTCCTGCTCCGCCGCTATGGCGAGGAGCTGGAGCGGCGGCGGCGGGAGGAGGCGGGGATGGGGTGAGGCGCCGGGGTCGGCGTCCCGAGGAGGCCGGGCCGTGGGTCCGACCGACGAGCCGCCACCCGTGCTCGCCGGCGCGGGGTCACGTCTCCGGCAGCCGCGAGGACCCCTGGGTGCCGGACGCGGGATGGTCGGTCGCGCCACCAGAATCGCGGGGTGAGGTCGCGCCCTCGGGCGCGCGGGGCGTTGGCGCGTCGTCGGGGGCGCCACCCTTCACGCCGATATTGACCGGGCCGCGCGGCGGGGGCGCATCCTTGGGATTCACGCCGGCATCGCGGCGCTCGAATTCCGGATAGTTCCGCTCGGGCGTCTTGTCGCGCCGCGGCGCGTGCGGGCCGTGGGAGGAGGTGGTGTCCTCGTCCGGCACCTTCTGGGTCTTCGGGTCGGCCTCGGCCATGGCGGGGGTTCCTCGCGCGTGGGGATCGGATCCCCAACGCGCCGGCACCGCCCGGCGTTCAGGCCCGCGCCGCCGCCGCGCGCATGCCCCCCGCGACCTCGCCGCCGCCGGCATCGCCGAGGACCCCGCCCGGCGGCACCAGCGCCGCCTCGATCGCCTGGCGCAGCGCGGCCAGGCGGCGGTCGTTCTCGACCTTCAGGCCGAACACGTCCTTGACGTAGAAGACATCGACCGCGC
>CAZMCV010000200.1:0-6810 GCA_964564645.1 uncultured Acetobacteraceae bacterium | reverse complement strand
ATGTCGCGCGCGTACTTCTTCAGCGCGTCGAAGCTCTGCTCCGCGTTCTGGCTGTCCACGGTGCGGCCCTTGCGCAGATCGGCCACCGCCTTCTCGAGGTTCTGCGGCGTCGCGCCCGCGCCCCGCAGGATGCGGCCCGAGGGCCCGTCCGCGGCCGCCAGGGCCACCAGCAGCCGGTCCTGCGCGACGAAGGCGTCGCCCGCCTTCTGCGCCGATTGCTGGGCCGCATCCAGAACGCGCAGGATGTCGGGGGTGAAGCCCGGCTGACCGGCGCCGCCGCCCGAGACCTTGGGCTGGCGCGCGATCTCGGCATCGACCGCCTGCTTCGCCGCGACCGCATCGCCGCCGGCGGCGCGGATCAGCCCCGACGCCGCGCCCTGCTCATCGTCGAGCAGCGCCTTCAGAAGGTGCTCGGGCGTGATGCGCTGGTGGTATTCGCGGATCGCGATGGTCTGTGCGGCCTGCAGGAAGCCGCGGGCACGATCGGTGAATTTCTCGATATCCATGTCCCTGATGTCCCTCCTCCGCGGCACGCCGGACGAAGCCCCGACGCGCCGCAAGATTCACCGGCGACCGACGCCACCGCCCCTCAGCAGGCGACGATGGCGTCAAGTTCCTCCAGGATGTGGTAAGCCGCCTTGCGGCGGGTCAAGACCCGGACAGAGGAAGAATTGCCGATGCGCGTGGAGCACATCTACCGCTACCCGGTGAAGGGCCTTACGGCCGAGGCGCTGGAGGAGGTGACCCTCTCGCCCGGCGAATGCCTGCCGCATGACCGGCGCTTCGCCCTTGCCCAGGGCGACGCGCCCTTCGATCCCGCCGCCCCCGGCTGGCTGCCGAAATTCCATTTCGGCTGCCTGATGCGCAACGCGCGCCTCGCCCGGCTGCACACCGCCTTCGACCCGCGCACGGGCCAGCTCGCGATCCGCCCGCCGGACAGACCGCCGCTGGTGGCCGACACGCGGACCGAGGCGGGACGCGGCCAGATCGCCGGCTTCCTGGCCAGCTTCCTCGGCGAGGAGGCGCGCGGGACGCCGCGCTTCATCGAGGCGCCGGGGCACAACTTCACCGACGTGGCGGCGAAGGCCGTCTCGATCATCGGCCTGGCCAGCCTGCATGCGCTGGAGGCGGCGGCGGGACGGAGCCTCGATCCGCTGCGCTTCCGCGCCAATGTCTATGTCTCGGGCGGCCTGCCCTGGGCGGAGTTCGACCTGGTCGGGCAGGAGATCCAGCTCGGCGGCACGCGCCTGAAGGTCTTCAAGCGCATCGTCCGCTGCGCCGCGACCGAGGTGAACCCGGAGACCGCCGAGCGCGACGCCGACCCGCCGCGCTGGCTGCGCGCGCAGTACGGCCATGCCGAGCTTGGCGTCTATGCCGAGGTGCTGGAGGGCGGCCGGGTCGCCGTGGGCGACGCGCTCGAGCCGCTGGAGGCCGGCCTGCTGCATTGAGGCGGGGCGAGATGGCCCGCGCCGGCTGACCGATCCCCCGGAGCGACGCCGCATCGGGAACGGGGCTCGGCTCCCGCTGTCCCTCCCCCGCGCGGGGGAGGGTGGGGCCTCGCCGGTGACGGCGCGCCCCCGGCCCCTGGGGAGGGGCCGCGCCTCAGTTCGGCTCGCGCGCCTCCGGCCCGCCCTGCACCGAGGCCGTCTCGGCCTCGAGCTCCGCCTCGAGCGAGGGGGCATGGCCATTCGCCTGTCCGACGAATTCCGGCTGGTCGCCATCGCCCGGCGTCCCGAAGCCATCGGCATCCGCCGGCCCGGGCGGCTGCCCGCGGCGATGCTGGTGCGGGGTCGGATTCCCGCCGCCTCCGCCGCTGCTCTGCTGCTGCGCCTGGTTCATGGCGTTGAGGATGCGGAAATAGTGCTCCGCATGCTGGAAGTAGCTCTCCGCCATGACGCGGTCGCCCGCGCTCGTCGCATCCCGCCCGAGCTGGAGGTATTTCTCGAACAGCTGCTGCGCCGTGCCGCGCAGGCGCATGTCCGGGCCGTTCGAATCGAAGACATGGTTGCGGTTCATCGGCTGATGGCCGCTGTGGCGGTATTGCTGCCCCCCGCCGCCCCCGCCGCTGCCGCTCCCGCCGCCGCTGTGCCGGTGGCTCCGGCCGCGCATACGTTTCATGTTCATGCTGCTGTGTCTGCCGTCCTGCCGCGCAGGGCCCGGAGTCCGGCTGCGCCCCGAGGGGCGCCCGTCCGACCCGGGCCACGCGCCTGTGGTCCCAAGACCGCCCTTGTCCCCGACGCCGGCGGCGAGCCATGCTGGGCTTCGAGGACGCGATCCAGCCCATGGTCCATCGTCCCGGGAAGCCCCGGTGCGCGACCGCCTTGGAACTGGTCCTGTCCGGTCTGCCATGCGGCGCCGCGACGATTCGTCGCACCATGCGCGCCACACCTGCCCTTCCAGCGCGGCGCAGGAGACTCCCCTGACGCCCGACCGCGGGGCAGTCAGGAAACTAGCGCCAGCCCGCCCCGCCGCCAACGGGTTTTTTCCGCGCATCGCCCCGGAGCGGGTTGCGTGGTGCGACGCGTCGGGGACGGATAAGGCAAGCCTGGGATCACGCAATCCCTCTCCATGGCCTAGCGGCCCGCCGGGTCCTGACCTTCGCGTGTGGCCCCCCGATCCAGGGCATCCGCGCCGAGCGCCAGGGCACGCTCGACCCCACCGAGGTCGCGCCGGCAGCCCAGCGGCGCGAGTCGCGCCGACCGCGCCAGCGCCTCCACCGCCGCGCGCTGGCCCCGGCCCAGCTCGAGGACGGCCCGTCCCGTGCCCGGCGTCAGGAGGTCCGGCAGCGCCGCGAGGATCGCCCGATAGGCCGCGAGGCCATCCTCGCCGCCATCGAGGGCGGAGACGGGTTCGTGCCGCGCCACCTCCGGGTCGAGGCCGGGGATCGCGCCGGTCTCGATATAGGGTGGGTTCGCCAGCACCAGGTCGAAGCGCCCGGCCAGGGGCGATGCCCAGTCCGCGACGAGGAAGCCCGCCCGCCCGGCCAGGCCCAGCCGCCGCGCATTCTCCCGCGCGAGCCGGGCCGCCGCCGGCACCCGGTCGACGCCGAGGCCCGACGCGGCCGGGAACTCCGTCAGCGCGGCGAGCAGCAGGCAGCCCGTGCCGGTGCCGAGGTCGAGAACCCGCCGCACCGCGCCGCGATCCGGCAAGGCCTCGAGCGCCGCCTCGACCAGGGTCTCGCTGTCCGGCCGGGGGATCAGCGTGTCGGGCGAGACCCGGAAGGGAAGCGACCAGAACTCCCGCTCGCCGGTCAGGTGGGCGATCGGGGCGTGGTCCAGGCGGCGGCCCAGCAGCAGGGCGAAGCGGCGCGCCGCCGCGGGCGGGACCGGCGCGCGGGGATCGCGCAGCAGATCCTCCGCCCGGCAGCCCATGGCGTGGGAGAGCAGCAGGCGTGCCTCCAGCCGCGGGCTGTCGATCGCGGCGGCGCGCAGGCGCTGCCCGGCCTGGCACAGGAAGGCGCCGACCGAGGCCCCGGGATCGCAGCGGCCGGGGCCGGGCGTCACTCGCCCTCGGCGGCCGCCAGCCGCGCCGCCTCGTCCTCGGCCGTCAGGGCGTCGATGATGTCGTCGAGCTCGCCGAGCATGACCCGGTCGATCTTGTGGAGCGTGAGGCCGATGCGGTGGTCGGTGACGCGCCCCTGCGGGAAATTGTAGGTGCGGATGCGCTCCGACCGGTCGCCGGTGCCGACCTGGCCGCGCCGGTCGGCGGAGCGGGTGGCGGCGAGGCGCGCGCGCTCGGCCTCGAAGATGCGGGCGCGCAGCACCTTCATCGCCTTGGCGCGGTTCTTGTGCTGCGACTTCTCCTCCTGCATCGCCACGACGGTGCCGGTGGGAAGGTGGGTGATGCGGACCGCGCTGTCGGTCTTGTTCACATGCTGCCCGCCGGCGCCCGAGGCGCGGTAGGTGTCGATCCGCAGATCGGCATCGTTGATCTGCACGTCGACCTCCTCGGCCTCGGGCAGCACGGCGACCGTCACGGTCGAGGTGTGGATGCGGCCCTGCGTCTCGGTCGCGGGGACGCGCTGGACGCGGTGGACGCCGCTCTCGAATTTCAGCCGGGCGAAGACGCCGCGCCCCTGGATCTCGGCGGTCGCGCCCTTGACGCCGCCGAGGTCGCTCTCGTCGTAATCCATCACCTCGAAGCGCCAGCGGCGGGTCTCGGCGTAGCGCTGATAGGCGCGGAACAGCTCGGCGGCGAAGAGCGCGGCCTCGTCGCCGCCCGCGGCCGGGCGGATCTCGAGGATGGCGCTGCGCTCATCGGCGCTGTCCCTGGGCAGCAGCATCAGCCGCAATTCACGTTCAAGCCGCGGCACGGCGTCGCGCTGCGCGTAGTACTCGGCTTCGGCCAGCTCGCGCAGCTCGGGATCGGCGAGCATGGCCTCGGCCTCGTCGCGCGCGCGCTCGGCGGCGCGCAGCGCGTGGACCTTCTCGACCAGGGGCTCGATCTCGGAGAGCTCCTTGGACAGCAGGCCGAACTGGCCGCCATCGGCGGTCGAAAGGAGGTGCTTGAGCTCCTCGGCGCGCGTGAGCACGCGGTCGAGCTTCTCGGCGATCGACCCGCTCATGGCCGCGAAGCCGGGGGAAGAAGAAACTCCTTCCCCCGGACCCCCATCATCGTCTTCTGGCACTCCTGCGGAGTGGTCCGGGATGCGGTGCCGGATGAAGGAGGTTGGGGGAGGATCGGCGCACTGCGGCGATCCCCCCCGAGGCGCGCCACCGCCGTCATGCCGCCCCGAGACGCCCAGGGAGCTCCGCGAGCGCCACCGCCTCCTGCGTTCCCGCATCAAGGTCCCGCAGCATGGCGACGCCCTTCGCCAGCTCCTCCTCGCCGAGGATCACCGCGGCCCGCGCATGCAGGCGGTTGGCGCGCTCCATCCGCCGCTTCAGGTTGCCGCGATAGGCGATCTCGGCCACCACGCCCGCGCGGTGCAGGGCCTGCAGCAGCGCAAGGGCGGGACCCTCCGCCGCCTCCCCGACCGGGATCACGGCGACGGGGCGCGGCGCCGCGGGGGTCAGGCCGCCGGCCTCCAGCAGCAGCGACAGGCGCTCGACGCCGGCCGCCCAGCCGACCGAGGGGGTGGGCGGGCCGCCCATCTCCTCGACCAGGCCGTTGTAGCGCCCGCCGCCCATCACCGTGCCCTGCGCGCCGAGCCGGTCGGTGACGAACTCGAACGCCGTGTGGCTGTAGTAGTCGAGGCCACGCACGATCCGCGGGTTCTCGCGGAAGGGCACGCCGAAGGCATCCAGGTGCCGGCGCACGGCATCGTAGAAGCCGCGCGCCTCGGGCGTCAGGTGGTCGTGGATGGTCGGCGCGTCGGCGACCAGCGCACGGTCGCCGGCATCCTTGCTGTCCAGGATGCGCAGCGGGTTGCGCTCCAGCCGCGCCCGGCTGTCCTCGGACAGCGCGTCGCGATGCGCCGCGAAATGCGCGATCAGCGCGGCGCGGTAGGCATCGCGGGAGGGCGCGTCGCCGAGGGTGTTGATCTCGAGCACCGTGCCGTCGGCGATGCCGAGCGCCTCCTGGATGTGCCAGCCACAGGCGATGACTTCCGCATCCGCGAGGGGCTCGGCCGCGCCCAGCACCTCGATGCCGATCTGGTGGAACTGCCGGTAGCGGCCCTTCTGCGGCCGCTCGTAGCGGAACATCGGGCCGGCATAGAAGACCTTCCGCGGCAGGTTCGACTGGGTCAGGCCGTTCGAGACCAGGGCGCGGCAGACGCCGGCCGTGTTCTCGGGGCGCAGGGTCACGCTCTCCCCGCCGCGATCCTCGAAGGAATACATCTCCTTCGAGACGACGTCGGAGGTGTCGCCGAGGCCGCGGGAGAAGACGCGGGTGTCCTCGAAGATCGGCGTCGCCCATTCCTCGTAGCCGTAGAGGGTGGCGATGCGGCGCGCGACCTCGATGACACGGTGGTGGCGACGGAACTCCTCGCCGATCAGGTCATGGGTGCCGCGGGCGGGCTGGAGGGCGGAGGGGGCCATGGCAGGGCGGTAGCCTTTGCGGCGCGGCCGGACAAGGGTTCCGGCGTTCAGCCCGGAGCGATCGGGGCGACGGTCGGGAGGGAGGCGCGGTAGCGGCGCGGGTCACAGGTGACCAGGGCAGGCCGGCGACGGCGGCGTGCGCCCCGATGAGGCAATCCGGCAGCGCACCGGTCCGCGCGCCGGCGGGCCCGCCCGGCCCGGGAGAGCCCGGCGAAGACCCCATCGTTCGGGAAGAGCGATCCCGATGCGGCGGACCGGTCGCGCCAGGGACAGGTCGCGCCAGGCAAGATCGCCCGCGATCGGGACGTTGGCGTCCGGTCGAGTGAAGAAATCGACGTTGCGGAAGAACGCCCTTTGGAATCCTGGCGGAACATCCACCGGCACCGGGGCTGGCGGGCATTCCTTCGCAAACTCTCAGCGCACCGCCCAGGTCAGGCCGAGGAACAGCACCAGCTGCACCGCCAGCAGCCAGCCCAGCCGCGCCAGCGCCCGGTCGCGCCGCGACAGATCCTCGTCCAGCCCCGGCACCGGCGGCCGCCGCAGCCGCCCGATCAGCAGCGCCGAGACGGAGAGGCCGTTCACCTCACTCGGCCGCCTGCCTGGCCGCGGCGGCGACCTCGGCGGCCTTCCGCGCCGCGTTCTCGGCCTCGATCGCCGCGGCCTTGGTCTCGACCAGCTCGACCAGGTGCTCGACCATCGCCGCCTCGTCGATGGTGTGGTCGGTCTTGCCCGCGGCATAGACCATGTGCCGGCCCGCGCCGCCGCCGGTCAGGCCGATATCGGTCATCAGCGCCTCGCCCGGCCCGTTCACCACGCAGCCGATGATCGA
>CAZMCV010000199.1:0-6812 GCA_964564645.1 uncultured Acetobacteraceae bacterium | reverse complement strand
GGCCCGCCCGCGCCGCCGCCGGGCACGCCGCGCCCCGCCCGCGCGCCGGGCCGGGCGCCGCGCTGCAACCTGCTCGGCCCGACTGCCCTCGGCTTCCGCCACCGCGACGATGTGCGCGAGGTGACGGCGTTGCTCGCGCGGATCGGCGTCGCGGTCGACATCGTGGCCCCGATGGGGGCGTCGCCGGCCGATCTCGCGCGGCTCGGCGAGGCGGATTTCAACGTCGTCCTCTACCCCGAGGTCGCCGGCCAGGCGGCGTCCTGGCTGCAGCGCAGCTTCGGCCAGCCGGCGGTGCGCACCGTGCCGATCGGCGTCGGCGCGACGCGCGACTTCATCGCCGAGGTGGCGCAGCTTGCCGGGATCGACGCCGGCGCGCTGCTGGAGGCCGAGGAATCGCGGCTGCCCTGGTATGCGCGCTCCGTCGATTCGACCTATCTCACCGGAAAGCGCGTCTATGTCTTCGGCGACGCGACGCATGTGATCGCCGCGTCCCGCGTGGCGCGCGAGGAGCTTGGCTTCACCGTCTGCGGCCTCGGCACCTATTCGCGCGAGATGGCGCGCGAGGTGCGCGAGGCGGCCAGGGCCTGCGGCGTCGAGGCGCTGGTCACCGACGACTACCTCGCCGTCGAGGCGCAGATCGCGGCCCTCCAGCCCGAGCTGGTGCTCGGCACGCAGATGGAGCGGCACACGGCGAAGAAGCTCGGCATCCCCTGCGCCGTGATCTCGGCGCCGGTGCATGTGCAGGATTTCCCGGCCCGCCACTCGCCGCAGATGGGCTTCGAAGGCGCGAACGTGCTGTTCGACACCTGGGTCCACCCGCTGATGATGGGGCTGGAGGAGCATCTGCTGGCGATGTTCCGCGATGATTTCGAGTTCCACGACGGCGCCGCGCCGTCGCATCTCGGTGGCCACGGCGCGGCCTCGCCCGCCCCGGGCGGGCCGGTCGCGGCAGCGCCTGCGCCTGCGCCCGCCGAAGCCCCTGTCGCCGCGGCGCCGGCCGAGGCGGCCGAGCCGAGCTGGGCGCCGGAGGCCGAGAAGGAGCTCGGCAGGATTCCCTTCTTCGTGCGCGGCAAGGCCCGCCGCAACACGGAACGCTTCGCGCGGGAGCGCGGCATCCCCCGGATATCGGTCGAGACGCTGTACGATGCCAAGGCGCATTTCGCTCGCTGACCGCGTGCGCGGGCAGCGCACGGGCACGGCCGACGCGACCCCGATCCGGGTCGTGGTGGTCACCATGGACAGCCACCTGGCCGGGGCGGCGCTCGCCGCCGCGCGCGGGCTGAAGCGGGAGCTTCCGGGCCTGGCCTTCGCCGTGCACGCGGCGGATGAATGGGCTTCCGACCCGGAGGCGCTCGAGGCCTGCCGCGCCGACATCGCCGCGGGCGACATCGTCGTCGCCGCGATGCTGTTCCTCGAGGACCACATCCAGGCCGTGCTGCCCGCGCTCGCCGCGCGGCGCGACGGGTGCGATGCGATGCTCGGCCTGCTCTCGGCCGGCGAGGTGATGCGCCTGACGCGCCTCGGGCGGTTCAACATGGCCGGCGAGGCCAAGGGCGTGATGGCGCTGCTGAAGCGCCTGCGCGGATCCTCGAAGAAGGACGGGAACCCCGCCGCCTCCTCAGGCCGCGGCCAGATGAAGATGCTGCGCGAGCTGCCGAAGCTGCTGCGCTTCATCCCCGGCACGGCGCAGGATGTCCGTGCCTATTTCCTGGCGCTGCAATACTGGCTGGCCGGGTCGGAGGCGAACCTCGCCAACCTGATCCGCATGCTGGTGCACCGCTACGCCGCCGGGGCGCGGCAGGCGCTGGCGGGCACGCTGAAGGTGGCGCCGCCGGTCGAGTACCCCGATGTCGGCCTCTACCACCCGGCGGTGAAGGGCGGCGTGACGGAGCGGCTGGAGGCGCTGCCGGCGCCCGGCGCCGCGGGGCGCGTCGGCGTGCTGCTCATGCGCTCCTACGTGCTGGCCGGCAACGCGGCGCACTACGATGGCGTCCTCCGCGCGCTGGAGGCGCGGGGCCTGTCCGTGGTGCCGGCATTCGCCTCCGGCCTCGATGCCCGCCCGGCGGTCGAGCGCTTCTTCATGCGCGACGGCCGCGCCACGGTCGATGCCGTGGTCTCGCTCACCGGCTTCTCGCTGGTCGGCGGCCCGGCCTACAACGACGCGCGCGCGGCCGAGGCGACGCTCGCCGCGCTCGACGTGCCCTACCTGTCGACCCATCCGCTGGAGTTCCAGACGCTCCGCCAGTGGCGCGACGATGCGCGCGGGCTGACGCCGGTCGAGGCCACGATGATGGTGGCGATCCCGGAGCTCGACGGCGGCATCTGGCCGATGACCTTCGGCGGCCGTTGCGGCGGCACGCAGGGGACGGAGGCGCGCTGCGCCGGCTGCACCGCCACGGATTGCGGCCGCGACATGGTGCCGGACGCGGAGCGCGCCGCGACCCTGGCCGCGCGCGTCGCGCGCCTCGTCGCGCTGCGCCGGACGCCGCCGGCCGAGCGGAAGCTCGGCGTGGTGCTGTTTAACTTCCCGCCCAATGCCGGGAACACCGGCACGGCGGCCTATCTCTCGGTCTTCGCCTCGCTGCTCAACACGCTGCGCGCGCTGAAGGCCGAGGGCTACGTGGTCGAGGTGCCCGAGAGCGTCGATGCGCTGCGCGACGCGGTGATCGAGGGCAACAAGGCGCGGTACGGCGCGCTGGCCAATGTCGCGCACCGCATGCCGGCCGAGGAGCATCTGCGGCGCCAGCCCTGGCTGCGCGAGATCGAGGCGGTCTGGGGCCCGGCGCCGGGCCGGCAGAACACCGATGGCGCGACGATCCACATCCTCGGCGCCCGCTTCGGCAACGTCTTCGTCGGCATCCAGCCCGGCTTCGGCTGGGAGGGCGACCCGATGCGGCTGCTGTTCGAGCACGGCTTCGCCCCGACCCACGCCTTCGCCGCCTTCTACCGCTGGATGCGCGAGGAGTTCGGTGCCAACGCGGTGCTGCATTTCGGCACCCATGGCGCGCTGGAGTTCATGCCGGGCAAGCATGCGGGCCTGTCGGGCGATTGCTGGCCGGACCGTCTGATCGGCGATCTGCCGAATTTCTACCTCTACGCCTCCAACAACCCCTCCGAGGGGGCGATGGCCAAGCGCCGCGCGGGGGCGACCCTGATCAGCCACCTGACCCCGCCGATCGCGCATGCCGGCCTCTATCGCGGGCTGCTCGACCTGAAATCCTCGCTCGATCGCTGGCGCGGCCTCGATCCGGAGACGGGGGAGGAGCAGCGGGCGCCGCTGCGGGCGCTGGTGCAGGCGCAGGCGGCGCAGGTGGAACTGGCCGTGGCCGAGCCGGCCTGGACCGAGCAGGTCGCCGAGGCCGAGATCCCGCGCCTGGCCCATGCGCTGCTCGAGCTGGAATACACGCTGATCCCGCACGGGCTGCATGTGGTCGGCGAGCCGCCGGGGCCCGAGGCACGGCGCGAGATGCTCGATGCCGCCGGCATCCCGCCCGGCTCCGAGCGCGACCGGCTGGAGCGGCTGCTGTCCGAGGATCACGAGCTGCCCGGCATCCTGCACGCGCTCGCCGGCGGCTATCTGCGCCCCGCGCCGGGCGGCGACCTGATGCGCACGACGGAGATCCTGCCGACGGGGCGCAACCTGCACGGCTTCGATCCCTTCCGCATCCCCTCGGCCTTCGCCGTGCAGGATGGTCGGCGCCAGGCCGACCGGCTGCTCGCGCGGCACCAGGCGGATGGCGCGGGGCTGCCCGAGACGGTGGCGATCGTGCTGTGGGGCACCGACAACCTGAAGACCGAGGGCGGGCCGATCGCCCAGGCGCTGTGGCTGCTCGGCGCGGAGCCGCGGCACGACAGCTACGGGCGCCTCTCGGGCGCGAGGCTCGTGCCGCTCGAGCGGCTCGGCCGGCCGCGGATCGACGTGATGGTGACCCTGTCGGGCATCTTCCGTGACCTGCTGCCGCTGCAGACGAAGCTGCTGGCCGAGGCGGCGCTGCTCGCCGCGCAGGCCGAGGAGCCGCCGGAGATGAACTTCGTGCGCGCGCACGCCCTCGCCTTCCAGGCGCGGCATGGCGGCAGCATCGAGGATGCCGCGCTGCGGGTCTTCGGCAATGCCGACGGCGCCTATGGCGCGAACGTCAACCAGATGCTGCAATCCGGTGCCTGGGAGGAGGAGGACGAGCTCGCCGAGGCCTATGTGCGGCGCAAGGGCTTCGCCTATGGCGTCGATGGCCGCCCGGCGCGGCGCGACGCGGTGCTGCAGCACATGCTCGGCAGCGTCGACGTGACCTACCAGAACCTCGACAGCATCGAGCTCGGCGTGACCACGCTCGACCAGTATTTCGATACGCTCGGCGGGATCAGCCGCGCCGTTCGCCGCGCCCGCGGCACCGACGCGACGGTCTACGTCGGCGACCAGACGCGCGGGGAGGGGACCGTGCGCACCCTCTCCGAGCAGGTCGCGCTGGAGACCCGCACCCGTGCGCTGAACCCCAAATGGTACGAGGGGATGCTGGCGCATGGCTATGAGGGCGTGCGCCAGATCGAGGAGCACGTGACCAACACCATGGGCTGGTCGGCGACGACCGGTCAGGTGGCTCCCTGGGTCTACCAGAACCTGGCGCAGACCTACATGCTCGACCCGGCGATGCGGGAGCGGCTTGCCGCGCTGAACCCGACCGCCTCGGCGCGCATCGCGAACCGGCTGATCGAGGCGCATGAGCGCCGCTACTGGCAGCCGGACAACGACATGATCGAGAAGCTGCGGCGCGCGGGCGAGGAGCTCGAGGACCGCATGGAAGGCATCGGGGTAGGAGCCGCCGCATGACGACGATGACCAAGCCCCGCATCCCTGTCCGCCGCGTCGCCACGGGCGATGGCGAGGGCAGCGTCCAGGTCCACATGGAGCCCGACTGGTCGATCGGGACCGCCAAGGTCTTCGCGGTCTACGGCAAGGGGGGGATCGGCAAGAGCACGACCTCCTCCAACCTCTCGGTCGCCTTCTCGAAGCTCGGCAAGCGGGTGCTGCAGATCGGCTGCGACCCGAAGCACGACAGCACCTTCACCCTGACCAAGCGCCTGGCACCCACGGTGATCGACGCGCTCGAGAGCGTGGACTTCCACTCGGAGGAGCTGCGGGTCGAGGATTTCGTCTTCGAGGGCTATGGCGGCGTGCTCTGCGTCGAGGCGGGCGG
The DNA here is from genome assembly GCA_964564645.1 of uncultured Acetobacteraceae bacterium. Lineage (GTDB taxonomy): Bacteria > Pseudomonadota > Alphaproteobacteria > Acetobacterales > Acetobacteraceae > CAZMCV01. Next base: position 1,620 of record CAZMCV010000199.1, on the reverse strand, counting down.
CCCGCCGGCCGGGACGGGCTGCGGCGGCTATGTCGTCGGCCAGACCGTGAAGCTGCTCAAGGAGCACCACCTGCTCGAGGAGACGGATGTCGTCATCTTCGACGTGCTCGGCGACGTGGTCTGCGGCGGCTTCGCGGCACCCCTGCTGCATGCCGAGCGCGGCATCATCGTGGCCGCCAACGACTTCGACAGCATCTTCGCGATGAACCGGATCGTCGCGGCGATCCGCGCCAAGGGGAAGAACTACCCGGTCCGCATCGGCGGCGTCGTCGTCAACCGCAGCGCCGCGACCGATCAGATCGACCGCTACAACGCCGCGACCGGCATGCGCTCCCTCGCGCATTTCCCCGATCTCGACGTGATCCGCCGCTCGCGCCTCAAGAAGGCGACGCTGTTCGAGATGGACGGCTCGCCCGAGCTCGACCGGGTGAAGGAGGAGTATCTGCGCCTCGCCGACACGCTCTGGCGCGGGGTGGAGCCGGTCGTGGCCGAGCCGATGAAGGACCGCGACATCTTCGACCTGCTGGGATTCGACTGATGCCGACCGTCACCTACGCCGAGCGCCGCGGCCAGATCGAGACCTATTTCGACCGCACCGCGGCCGAGGCCTGGAAGCGCCTGACCTCGGACGCGCCGGTCAGCGGCATCCGCGCGACGGTGCGGCGCGGTCGCGACGAGATGCGGCGGACGCTGCTGTCCTGGCTGCCGATGGACCTGCACGGGCGGCGGGTGCTGGATGCGGGCTGCGGCACCGGCGCGCTGGCGGTCGAGGCCGCGGGGCGGGGCGCCGCGGTGCTCGGCGTCGACCTCTCGCCGACCCTGGTCGAGCTGGCCGCCGAACGCGCGCGCGAATGGCCGGCGGCGCACCGCCCGGAATTCCGCGCCGGCGACATGCTCGACCCCGCCTATGGGCGCTTCGACCACGTGGTCTGCATGGACAGCCTGATCCATTACGGCGCGGCCGATGCGGTGCGCGTGCTGGCGGGCCTGGCGGCGCAGGCCGAGCGCTCCGTGCTCTTCACCTTCGCCCCGCGCACCGCGCCGCTCGCGGTGATGCACGCCGTCGGGCGGCTGTTCCCCCGCGGCGACCGCGCTCCCTCGATCGAGCCGGTGGCCGAGGCCGCGCTGCGCCGGCTGATCTCGGGCGATCCGGCGCTGCGGGGCTGGCGCCCCGGCCGGACGCGGCGGATCGCCAGCGGCTTCTACACCTCGCAGGCGATGGAGCTGGTCCGCGCATGAGCCTGCCGCGCCTGTCCACGGGCTGGATGCGCGTCGCGCCGCGCTTCATGCCGTTCGCGGATGCGGCGACGCCGGAACTGCCGATGGGGCGCCTGCTGCGCCTGTCGCTGTTCCAGGTCTCGGTCGGGATGTGCGCGGTGCTGCTGATCGGCACCCTGAACCGCGTGATGATCGTCGAGATGGGCGTCTCGGCGACGCTGGTGGCGGCGATGGTCGCGCTGCCGCTGGTCTTTGCGCCGCTGCGCGCGCTGATCGGCTTCCGCTCCGACCACCACCGCTCCTCGATCGGCTGGCGGCGGGTGCCCTATATCTGGATCGGCACGCTGCTGCAGTTCGGCGGGCTCTCGATCATGCCCTTCGCGCTGATCCTGCTGTCGGGCG
>CAZMCV010000198.1:0-6854 GCA_964564645.1 uncultured Acetobacteraceae bacterium | reverse complement strand
TTCAACCACAGCCCGGCGAGCTGCACCTTCGACGCGACGCAGACGCAGAGCGTGGACAATGGCGGGCTCGTGCGCGTGCTCGGCTGGTACGACAATGAGTGGGGCTTCTCCAACCGGATGAGCGACACGATGGCGCTGTTCGGAAGGATGTAGGCAGTGCGCCCCCTCCCCCGCCCCGGCGGGGGAGGGCCAGGGTAGGGGGCATGGCCGTCCGGAACGCCACCGCCTCCCGTCCTCCTTCACCCCCACCCCGACCCTCCCCCGCAGGGCGGAGGAGGGACGCCCGCCCGGGATCCCCGCCCATGCCCCGCTTCCGCACCCTCGACAGCCTCGACCCGGCCGGCAAGCGGGTCCTGCTGCGCGCCGACCTCAACGTCCCCGTCAAGGACGGCCGGATCACCGACCGCACCCGCATCGAGCGGCTGACGCCGACGATCAAGGAGCTCGCCGACAAGGGCGGGCGGGTCATCGTCTGCAGCCATTTCGACCGCCCCAAGGGAAAGCGGGTGCCGGAGATGTCGCTGCAGCCGATGGTGGAGGCGCTGTCCCAGGCGCTGAACCGTCCCGTCGGCTGGCTGGACGATTGCGTCGGGGCGGCGGCCGAGGCCGCCGCCGCCGCGCTCCAGGACGGCGAGGTCCTGCTGCTCGAGAACACCCGCTACCATGCCGGCGAGGAGAAGAACGATCCCGCCCTGGCGGATGGGCTGGCGCGCCTCGCCGACGCCTATGTCAACGACGCCTTCTCGGCCGCCCATCGCGCGCATGCCAGCACCGAGGGCGTCGCGCGCCTCCTCCCCTCCTATGCCGGGCGGCTGATGCAGGCCGAGCTCGAGGCGCTGGAGATGGCGCTCGGCAATCCCTCCCGCCCCGTCGTCGCCATCGTCGGCGGCGCCAAGGTCTCGACCAAGCTCGACCTGCTCGGGAATCTCTCGCGGAAGGTCGACATCCTCGTCATCGGCGGGGCGATGGCCAACACCTTCCTCGCCGCCCAGGGCAAGGCCCTCGGCCGATCCCTGCAGGAGGCCGAGATGCACGACACCGCGCGCGCCATCCTGCAGGACGCCAAGGCGGCGAATTGCGAGATCGTGCTGCCGGTCGACCTCGTCGTCGCGGGCAGCCTCGCCCCCGGCGTGGCCACCCGGACCGTCGAGGCCGAGCGCGGCGTCCCGGCCGAGATGATGGCCCTCGATGTCGGGCCGGAGACGGTGGCGCTGATCGAGGCGCGGCTGCGCAAGGCCGGCACGCTGGTCTGGAACGGCCCGCTCGGCGCCTTCGAGACGCCGCCCTTCGACCAGGCGACGGTCGGCATCGCGCAGTCGGTGGCGGGGCTGACCCAATCGGCGGGCCTGAAATCGATCGCCGGCGGCGGGGACACGGTGGCGGCGCTGAAGCATGCCGGGGTGGCGGATCGGCTGACCTATCTCTCGGCGGCCGGCGGCGCCTTCCTCGAATGGCTGGAAGGCAAGACGCTGCCCGGGGTCGCGGCGCTCGCGGTCGACTGAGAGGTTGTGAAAGAATGCCCGTCAGCGCCGATCCTTCGGGGATTTCCCCAATGATTCCAACGAGCAGTCTTTCGCAAGTTCGATTTCTTCACAGGCTCTGAGGGCAGCGCGGACGCGTCTGCGCCTCGCTCGATCGGGGACGAGGCCGCCGGGCGATGCGCCGGGGGCCCGGCGCGTGACCAAACATGACTGGACGGTTAAGGCACCGGCGGGCAGGTTTCCCGCATGCGCATCCGCCCGGCCACCCGACCAGCCCGCGCCGCCCCCTCCGATCGCGATGCCGCGTTCACCGAGGATTCACGCCTCCGCGCCATCGTGCTGCACATGATCACGACGAACTCCCTCGCCGCCTTCACGCAGGAGATCAGCCGGCGCCCGGGCCTGACGGAGCCGGTCCGGGCCGCCGCCCCGACCTCGCCGGCCGGCGCCGGCGGCAGCGCGCTCTCGGCCCAGGACCCGCAACGGGTGCTCGAGGTGGTGCCGCCCCAGCCGATCCGACCGGTCCCCCGGGGGTCCCTGCTCGACCTTCGCGTCTAGGACAGGCCGCTCTGGGGCAGGCCGCGTTCGGATCGTCATCCGAGCGCATGGCTTGCCCTGGAAAGCCTGGCCACGGAAAGCCTGGAGACCAGCGCAGGTCGGGCACAATGCGGTGGAACCGCGGGCGGTCCCGCCGGTCCGTGCCCTGCCGCAGGGCGGGTCTCCCCCGGTCGGGCGGGGCGGATCGCGGATCCGCCATCCCCGGCCCGGCTCCGGCGCCGGACCCAGGGCGGCGCCCGCGATCCCGACGCGGCGCCCCGGCCGGCAGGCCCGCCGACCGTGTCCGCCCCGGCACGCCCCGCCCCGACCTCGCGGCGCGGCCGAGACAAGCCTTGAACCCCGGACCGGGCCTGAGCATGATTCGCACATGCCCGATTTCATCCGCCAGGTGCCGCAGGGGGACGACCGCGAGCGGCTGACCTGCCGGGATTGCGGCTTCATCGCCTATGAGAACCCGAAGATCGTCGTGGGCAGCGTCGTCGCCGAGGATGGCCGCGTCCTGCTCTGCCGCCGCGCCATCGAGCCGCGCCGCGGCTTCTGGACCTTGCCCGCAGGATACATGGAGCTGCAGGAGACGGTCGAGGAAGGCGCCCGCCGCGAGGCCTGGGAGGAGGCGCAGGCGCGCATCGCCCTCGATGGCGTCCTGGCGATCTACTCCATCGCGCGCATCGGCCAGGTGCAGGTGATCTTCCGGGCGCGCCTCGCCGAGCCCGGCTTCGCCGCCGGGCCGGAGAGCCTGGAGGTCCGCCTCTTCGACTGGGACGGCATCCCCTGGGACGAGATCGCGTTCCCCTCGGTGCACTGGGCGCTCGGCGCCTGGCGCCAGGTGGGGGACGGGCCGCTCGGCGCCCCGGCCGGAAACCCGCCCGACGATGCCCGCGGCGTCCATGCGCTGGCGGCGCGGGCGCAGGGGGCGGGGCTGTGACGCGCGGCAGGCTCGGGGCGGCGGTGCTGGCCTGGGGGCTCGTCCTCGCGCTCGGCGCCACCCCCGCCGCGGCGCTCGACCCCGATCCCGAATCCCTCGACCCGGACCCCGCCCTGCCCTCCCCGGCCGAGCTCGCCCCCCTCCTGCCGATGCCCGGCATCGCGCCGCTCAGCGCGACCCAGGCGGTGAAGCCTGCGCCGCGCCCCCGGGCACGGACGCAGCCGCCCCTGGCCGCGGCGGTCGATCCCGGCGGGCTGGCGACGGCGGCGCCCCGCCTCGGCTACGAGCCCGCGCCGGTTCCGAACCGCAGCCTGGAAGCCCCGCGCGCGCTGGACGAGGCCGCTCGCCAGGACAAGCCCAGCCTCACCCCCAGCATCCTCTACAAGAACCTGCCCACGCCGAACCAGGCGGCGCAGGGCGCGCCCAGCCATACCGAGGAACGGCTCTTCGCCCCCGGCCCCGGCGCGCGGCTGAAGGTGCCCTTCTCCTACTGACCATCGCGCGGCGGCGCGGCCGCTCATGGGCGCGCGCCAGCGACGGCGCGGCAATCGGCCCTTCGCCTACTGCCCCGCGCGGCCTTCCGCCCAGACCGGGTCGGGCGCGCTCCACAGCGCGGGCGCCGCCATGGCGCGCGCCAGCGCGACGGTGACCGCGTCCAGGATCCGCTGGCCCTTCTCCGCCGTCGCCGCCCGCGGATCGCCGCGGACGCCGGTGCGCGGCGCCCGCTCGGCGAAGGACCAGAAGCGCGCGAAGCCGGCGGGCGGGTTGGCAGGCGGGTTGGACATCGCCTCGGCCACCTTGTCCTGCCGCACCTGGGCGGGATCGAGGGCGAGCCAGAGGCTCGTCTCCGCCTCGCAGGCATGCTGCACGCCGGGCTGGGTCGTCAGCACGCCGGCGATCTCCGCCGGGGCGAGATGCGGCCAGGTCGTGGCGACGACGGGGATGGCGAATTCCAGAGCCAGCTCGCGCACCGAGACCGCCAGCGGCTCGATGTTCCCGCCATGCCCGTTCAGGATCAGCAGCCGGCGGAAGCCATCGGCCAGGATCGACCGCACGACGCAGCGCAGCACCGCGTGGAAGGTCGCATGGTCCAGGCTGATCGTGCCGCCGAAGGGAAAGTGATGCTCGGACAGGCCGGTCCAGAGCGGCGGCAGCACCGCGACCGGCACGCCCTCGGCATCCGCCATGGCCGCCGCGCGCAAGGCGATCTCATGCGCGCACCGGCTGTCGGTCCAGACCGGCAGGTGCGGCCCGTGCTGCTCGAGGCTGCCCACCGGCAGGACCACCAGCGCGCCCTCCCGCGCGGCGAGGGCCTTGAGCTCGGGGGCGGTCATGCGGTCCCAGCGTATCTCGTTTGTCATGGCGGGCGATCGCTCCTCGGCGACACGGGGGAGACCATCCTGCCCGCGCCGGGCGCCGACGGGGAACCCGGGCCGCCCGGGCGGCGGGCGCGGAGGACGCTCAGCGCGACGCCGGCGCCGCGTCCTTGGCCGGCTGCTCGAGCGACGGGTCGGGCGCCTCGACCGAGAGGGCGCGGCGCAGCGCCGCCTTGACCTCCTCCGGGGCCTCGCGAACCGCCACATCGGTGTTGAAGCGCAGCCCGACCATGACGATGGCCGCGCGCGCCCCGGCCGCGTGCCGCTCCTCCGAGCCGCGGATGAGCACGATCCGGTCGATCGCCAGATAGACGCGGTTGCCGTTGAGGTCGGTCAGCGGGATCAGGCGCGTCCCGGCCTCGGCCAGGCGCCGCGCCAGGGACTCGACCGGCTCGAGGCTGCGCTGCTGCACCCAGGCGGCGGTGTCGATGACCGTGTGGCCCTCGACCCGCCCGATCCGCACCACCTGGCTGGCGGCAAGCAGGACGGTGGCGCGGCCCTCCTGCGACGGGATCTCCAGGAACCGGTCGGGCGACCGGGTCTCGGCCCGCGCCCCGGCGCCGAGGACCAGGAGGGCGGCGGCGACGGCCAGGCGGCGAGGGTGGACCATGGGGAGAGGATAGGCGATCGGCGCCGCGATGGGCATCGCCCTGGACGCGCCGCGGGATCACGGAATCGTCGCGCAGACGACGGACCCAGCCTCGACCTCCCCCTCGCGCCCCACCGTGAAGCTGTAGGTGCGCGCCCAGACCGCCTCGCTCCGCGGCGGCGCCTGCCCGATGGTCAGCCGGCACCAGCGCGGCCGCGCCGGATCTCCCGTGTCCGCGCATCGCGCGCTCACCCGGCCGTCCCGGTCCAGGGCGGCAAGATAATGCAGGATGTCGCCGCGGAGATCGGCCGCCCCGCTGGTCGCGTTGCCGCACCGGTCGGCGAGCGGCAGCGCCAGCGCCGCGGCCGGCCCCGAAAGCACCAGGCCGAGCACCAACGCCGTCTGCCTCTGCTCCTTCCCCCCGAGCGCCCCCGCCTTGCCGGAGGCGAGGCAGAGCAGGGCGAGCGCCAGCAGCGGCGGTCCCGGCTTCACCCCGTGGCGATGGACCCTTCCCCGCAACGTCAGATGTCCACCCGGTAGCCGTGATGGAGCGCGATGCCCTGCCCGTAGGCACTCCGGAAGCGCTGCTCGAAGGCCTCGACCGTCTCGCGGATGACGCGGTCCTGGCCGTTCGAGTAGTGCCAGACGCTGCCGCCCCGATGGATCCCGATATGCTTGCGCGGATGGTCGCCCATGATCGGCGGCGATCCGAAGACATTGGAACCCAGGGTCACGAAGATCAGGCAGGCGTTCGAGGCCGGGTTCCGATCGGCCCAGGGACCGCGCTCGGTGCAGTGGTTGAACACCTCGTTGACCCGGATCGATGCGCCGGTCCCGCGGGTCGCGTAGTTCATGCTTCCGCAGAGCATGCCGATGCCGATGCCAAGGGCGTGGCTGACGAAATGCGCGCAATGGTTCAGATCCGCATCGGTCAGGCCCTTGTCGCAGAGATCGCCGATGGTCTTGCCCTCGAAGCTCTCGAGCTGTGCCAGGGTCAGGTTGCGCAGGTCCACGACATCGCTCCCGCAACGCAAGATCGTTGCGGACGCTATCGCCCCCCGTTCCGTGCGCGCAAGGGGCGCGCCACGAAGGCAGGGCCATCGGGGGAACCACGTCGCCTCTGTCGCGGCCGGCAAGGCAAGGCCGGGGAGAAGGTCTTCTCCCGTCGCCGTCTACGGCGACCCCTCCTCTCTTTCCGCTCCTTGTCGTGCGGCAGCGAGGCCCGTGCCTTGGCGCTTCAACCTCGGCGCGCGGGAAAGCGGAATGGGAGCAGAAAAAGGTGGGTTGGGGCTCGGGGAAGGGAGTTCCCTCCCTTCCCCGACCTGCCTTCCCCCCGAAGCGTGTCCCCCCGAGAGAAAATCAGGAGATCCTCGAGGGCTTCACCCGATTGCCCTGGCGACGAAGGGCCAGGCGGTCAGTCCAGCCCCACCAGTCCGCGCGCATAGTCCCGCGCCGAGAAGGGCCGCAGGTCCTGCGCCGTCTCGCCGACCCCGACGAAATGCACCGGCACGCCGAATTCCTGCGCCAGCGCCACCACCACGCCGCCCTTGGCGCTGCCGTCGAGCTTGGTCACCGCCAGGCCGGTCACCTCGACCATCTCCTTGAACACCTTGCACTGCTGCACGGCGTTCTGCCCGGTGGTGGCGTCGAGCGTCAGCAGCACCGAATGCGGTGCCGCCGGGTCCAGGCGGCGGATCACGCGGACGATCTTGCGCAGCTCCTCCATCAGCGCGGCCTTGTTGTGCAGGCGGCCGGCGGTGTCGACCAGCAGGATCTGCGTCCCGGCCTCCCGCGCCGCCTTCAGCGCGTCGAAGGCGAGGCCGGCCGCGTCGGCGCCGTCCTTGGCGGGGGCGTAGACATGGCTGCCGGTGCGCTCGCCCCAGATCTGCAGCTGCTCGACGGCGGCGGCGCGGAAGGTGTCGCCG
>CAZMCV010000197.1:0-6854 GCA_964564645.1 uncultured Acetobacteraceae bacterium | reverse complement strand
GCCGCCGCGCCGGGGCAGGCCCCCCCGGTCGCCGCGCTGCCGGCCGAGGCCAGCCTCGATGCCCGCGGCCTCGGGCGCGGCGCGGCCGCCGGGCGCCCGGCCCTCGTCCAGGTGCAGGACCGGCCCGACCAGCCCGGCATCCTCTACACCGTCTCCCCCCGGCTGCAGACCGGCTCGGCCGGCAGCCCGCCGGTGATCGTCACCACCCTCGGCGCCGAGCGCGACCGGGCGAGCGGGGTGGTCTCGCCCCGGGTGCTGGTCGTCATCCGCAACGCCCGCGCCTATGGCGGCTTCGTCCGCGCCGAAAGCCGCCAGGTCGAGGGGATCCTGGTCCAGCCGCTCGAGCGCCGCCGCGACTGCGCGGAGGCGCCCGAGTGCCGCTTCGTCGAGACCCTGCTGCTCAGCCTGCCCGAGGCGGCGCTGCGGCGGCTGGCGGAGTCCGGCATGCCGCTGCGCTTCCGCCTGGTCGGCAACGCCGCCTATGTCGAGGGTGGCGTTCCGGCCGGGCATCTGCGGGCGCTGCTGGCCGCGCTGCCCGCTTCCTGAGCGGCCGGGTCAGGGACCGGTCCCGGCCGCGCTCCGCAACGGGCCGGGATCGCGCCGCAGGCGGCGGGATCGGGTGGACAGCCGCTCCAGCGACAGGAAGACCACCGGCGTCGTGTAGAGCGTCAGCACCTGCGACAGCGCCATGCCGCCGATGATGGTCAGGCCGAGCGGCGTGCGCAGCTCCGCCCCCGGCCCCGTCGCCAGCAGCAGCGGCACCGCGCCGGTGATCGCGGCGAGGGTGGTCATCAGGATCGGCCGGAAGCGCTCCCGGCAGGCGGCGAGGATCGCCTCCTCCGCGCCCGCGCCGTGCTCGCGCCGGTGCTCCAGCGCGAAGTCGACCATCATGATGGCGTTCTTCTTCACGATGCCCATCAGCAGGATCACCCCGATCAGCGCGATCAGCGTGAAGGGCGTGCCGGTCCAGATCAGCGCCAGCAGCGCGCCGACCCCGGCCGTCGGCAGGGTCGAGAGGATGGTCACCGGGTGCAGCAGGCTCTCGTAGAGCACGCCGAGCACGATGTAGATCGCCGCGATCGCGGCCAGGATCAGCAGCGGCAGCCCCGCCTGGAAGCTCTGGAAGCTCTTCGCGCTCCCGGCGAACTCGCCGCGGATCGTGGCCGGCATCTGGATGTCGAGCGCGGCCCGCTCGATCGCCGCCGCCGCCCGGTCGAGCGGGACGCCCTCGGCGAGGTTGAAGGTGATGGTCGCTGCCGGGTAGAGGCCCTGATGCGTGATCGCGCGCGGCATGATCCCGCGCTCGATCCGCACCAGCGCGCCGAGCGGCACGGGTCCGTCGCGGCCGGGCACGAAGACGCGCTGGAGGTGCTCGGGGTCCTCGGTCAGGCGCGGGTCGATCGAGAGGATCACCCGGTACTGGTTGCGCGGGCGGTAGATCGTCGAGACCTGGCGCTGCGAGAAGGCGTTGTTCAGCGCCGCCCCGATCGAGGCGACCGACACGCCGAGCCGCGCCGCCGCCTCCCGGTCGATCACCGCGCGCGAGACGAGGCCGGTGCGCTGCTGGTCGGAGGAGACGTCCTCCACCTCGCGCACGTTGCGCAGCTGCCGCACCAGCCGGTCGCTCCACTCGAACAGCGCCTCGATGTCGGGCGAGAGCAGCACGTACTGGTAGGAGGCATTGCCCTGCCGGCCGCCGATGACGATGTCGGAGACCGGGCGCATGAAGGTCTGCACGCCGGTGACGGCGGCGAGCGGACGGCGCAGGCGGTTGATCACGTCCGCCGCCTTCACCCCCGGCCGCTGCTCCGGCGGGACGAGGGCGATCTGCAGCCGGACATTGCTGGCCGAGCCCCACAGGCCGCCGCCGCCGACCGCGGCCGAGACCTTCTCGACCGCCGGGTCGGCGCGGATGATCTCCATCACCCGCCGCTGGTAGACCGCCATCTGCTGGAAGGAGGTGTCGGGCTGGGCCTGGGCCGAGCCGAACAGCAGCCCGCTGTCCTGCTCGGGCATGAAGCCCTTGGGCACCGCCCCGTAGAGCCAGACCGTCGCGCCGATCAGCCCGATCGTCAGCGCCAGCATGATGCGCCGCCGCCGCAGCACCTGGCGCAGGCTGGCGACATAGAACCCGATCACCCCGGCCATCGCCGCCTCGAACCACCGCGCGATCAGGCCGGGCGCGGGCGGCCGGGTGCGGGCCAGGTGCGCCGCGACCATCGGCGTGACGGTCAGCGACACCACCGCCGAGATGGCGACCGCGATCGAGAGGGTGGCGGCGAACTCGCGCAGCATGCGCCCGACGATCCCGCCCATGAACAGCAGCGGGATGAAGACGGCGATCAGCGAGAGGCTGATCGAGACCACGGTGAAGCCGATCTGCCGCGCGCCTTCCAGCGCCGCCCGCATCGGCGCCAGCCCGCGCTCGGTGTGGCGGGCCATGTTCTCGATCATCACGATGGCGTCGTCGACGACGAAGCCGACCGAGATGGTCAGCGCCATCAGGGTCAGGTTGTTCAGCGAGAAGCCGGCGAGCCACATGCACCCGAGCGTCCCGAGCAGCGACAGCGGCACCGCGACGGCGGCGGCGAGGATCGCCGAGGCGCGGCGGAGGAAGGCCGCGACCACCAGGATCACCAGCAGCGCGCTCAGCAGCAGCGCGTGCTCCACCTCGGCGACGCTGGCGCGGATCGTCTCCGACCGGTCGCGCAGGATGGCGACCTCGATGCCGGCCGGCATCCAGCGGCCGAGCTCGGGCAGCAGGGCGCGGATGCCGTCCACCGCCTCGACGACATTGGCGTCGGCCTGCTTGAAGATGGTGACGATCACGCCGGGGCGGCCGTTGTAGAGCCCGCCCTGGCGCCGGTCGCGCGGCCCGACCTCGACGCGCGCGACGCTGTCGAGCCGCACGATGGCGCCGTCCTGGTGGCGCAGCACGATCGCGCGGAACTCCTCGGGCGTCGTCAGCCGGTCGTTCACCACGATGGCGCCCGCCTGCTCCGCGCCCTCGAGGAAGCCGGTCGGCTGGGTGACGTTGGCGCGCGCGATGGCGGAGCGGATCTGCTCGAGCGACACGCCGGCGGCCGTCGCCGCGGCCGGGTCGACGTCGATGCGGATCGCCGGCTGCTCGGCGCCCGCGAGGCTGACCTGCGCGATCCCCGGCACCTGCGACAGGCGCGGGGCGAGCAGGCTGTCGGCCGCGTCGTAGATCGCGCCCGCCGTCACCGTGTCCGAGGTCAGCGCCAGGATCAGCACCGGCGCATCCGCCGGGTTGAGCTTGCGGAAGGAGGGCGGGTTCGGCAGGCCGCTGGGCAGGTCCGGCGCGGCGGCGTTGATCGCCGCCTGCACGTCGCGCGCGGCGGAGGCGATGCGCCGCGACAGGTCGAACTGCACGATGATGCTGGTGCTGCCGAGCGAGGAGGTCGAGGTCATCTCGGCCACCCCCGGGATCTCGCCGAGCCGGCGCTCGAGCGGCGCGGCGACGGAGGAGGCCATGATGGCCGGGTCCGCCCCGGGCTGGCTGGCACTGACCGCGATGGTCGGGAAATCCACCTTCGGCAGCGGGGCGACCGGCAGGTCGAGCCAGGCGACGAGGCCCGCCAGCGCCAGGCCGATCGCCAGCAGGGTCGTGCCGATCGGGCGGGCGATGAAGGGGGCGGAGATCGCCATCTATTCGGCCGGCCGGGGCGGCGCCGCCATCCGGGGTGCCAGCCGCGCGCGCAGCCGCTCGAACCCCAGATAGATCGCGGGCGTGGTGTAAAGCGTGATCACCTGGCTCAGCATCAGCCCGCCGATCACCGAAAGCCCGAGCGGCAGGCGGAACTCGCTGCCCGCCCCGTGCCCGAGCACGAGCGGGACGGCGCCGAGCAGCGCGGCCAGGGTCGTCATCATGATCGGGCGGAAGCGCAGCAGGCAGGCCTCGGTCACCGCCTCCCGCGGCGGCAGGCCGCGCTCGCGCTGCGCCTCGAGCGCGAAGTCGATCACCATGATGGCGTTCTTCTTCACGATCCCCATCAGCAGCACGATGCCGATGATGCCGATCACCGAGAGGTCGAGCCCGGCCGCCCACAGCGCCAGCAGCGCGCCGATCCCGGCCGAGGGGAGGGTCGAGAGGATGGTGATCGGGTGGATCACGCTCTCGTACAGCACGCCGAGCACGATGTAGATCACGACCACGGCGGCGAGGATCAGCCAGGCCTGGCCTTCGAGCGAGCGGGCGAACTCGGCCGCATCGCCGCCGAAGCGCCCCTCCATCGTCTCCGGCAGGCCGAGGCGGCGCTCCGCCGCGCCGATCGCCGCGATCGCCTCGCCGAGCGACACCCCGGGCGCCAGGTTGAAGCTGAGCGTCGCGGCGGGGAACTGGTCCTGCCGCGTGACCGTCAGCGGCCCCGTCGCGCGCGAGAGGGTGGCGATCTCGTCGAGCGGCACCTGCGCGCTGCCGCCGATCTCCGCCGCCGCGCCCGGCACGCGCAGCCGCCCGATCAGCGCGGGGTCGCCGGCGAGCGCGGGATCGACCTCGAGCACCACGCGGTACTGGTTGTTCTGCGCGTAGATCGTGCTGATCTGGCGCTGGCCGAAGGCGCTGTAGAGCGTGTCGTCGATCGCCTGCATGGTCACGCCGAGGCGGGCCGCGCGCGCGCGGTCGACGTTCAGCGCGATGCGCAACCCGTCCTCCCGCTGGTCCGAGGCGACGTCGCGCAGCGCGGGCACCGCCCGCAGCGCCTCGAGCAGGCGCGGGCCCCAGAGGGCGAGCGTCTCGGCCGAGGGGTCGGCGATCGTGTACTGGTACTGCGTGCTGGACGGCCGCGTGCCGATCTGCACGTCCTGCACCGGTTGCGGATAGGCGACGAGCCCGGGGACGGAATCGAGCACCGGCGCGAGCCGGGCGAGCACGGTCGCGAGATCGTCCCGCCGCTCCGCCCGCGGCCGCAGCACCACCGTCAGCCGCCCCGTGTTCGGCGCCAGGTTCACCGTGCCGGCGCCGACGACCGAGGCGATGGCGGCGACCTCCGGGTCGCGCGCGATGCGCTCCGCCAGCTCGCGCTGCAGCGCGGAGAGGCGGGCGAAAGAGATGTCGTGCGGCGCCTCGGTCGTCACCGCGATGATCCCGCTGTCCTGCAGCGGCAGGAAGCCCTTCGGGATGGCGATGTAGAGCCAGACCGTGCCGGCCAGGGTCAGGCCCGCCAGCGCCAGCATCAGCCGCTCCCGCCGCAGCGCCCAGGCAAGGCTCCGCCCGTACTGGCGGCGCAGCGCCTCGAAGCCGCGCTCGAAGCCCCGCGCGATCCGCCCCGGGCGCTCCTCGCCCGCCGGGCGCAGCAGCCAGCCGCACATCATCGGCGTCAAGGTCAGCGAGACCAGCATGGAGACGAGCACGGCGGCCGAGAGCACGATGGCGAACTCGCGGAACAGCCGCCCGACCACCCCCTCCATGAACAGCAGCGGGATGAAGACCGCGACGAGGGAGACGGTCAGGGAGACGATGGTGAAGCCGATCTGGCGCGCGCCCTCGAAGGCGGCCTCCATCGGCGGCCGCCCCTCCTCGATCAGCCGGACCACGTTCTCGATCATGACGATGGCGTCGTCGACGACGAAGCCGGTGGCGATCACCAGCGCCATCAGCGAGAGGTTGTCGATGGTGAAGCCGGCCAGCGCCATCACCCCGAAGGTGCCGAGGATCGACAGCGGCAGCGCGATGGCCGGGATCACGGTGGCGCGCGCCGTGCCGAGGAACAGGAAGATCACGCCGACGACCAGCACGATGGCGACGACGAGCGTCAGCTGCACCTCGGCGACCGAGGCGCGGATCATCTCCGTCCGGTCGGCGACGACGGACAGCTCCGTCCCCGCCGGCAGCGCCCGCTCGAGCCCGGCGAGCTGCGCGCGCAGCGCCTCGACGGTCGCCACGATGTTCGCGCCGGGCTGGCGCTGGACATCGACCAGGATCGCCGGGCGGCCGCGGTACCAGGCGGCGGTGCGCGTGTTCTCGAGCCCCTCGACCGCCGTGCCGATGTCGCGCAGCCGCACCGGCGCGCCGGATCGCCAGGCGATCACGGCGTCGGCGAAGGCCTGCGGCGCGGTGAGCTGGTCGTTGGCCATCACCGCCGAGGCCTGGGTCGGCCCGTCGAGCGAGCCCTTGGGCCCGGCGACATTGGCCGCGGCGATCGCCGCCCGCACATCCTCGAGCCCGAGGCCATAGGCCGCCAGCCGGCGCGGATCGACCTGCAGCCGCACCGCCGGGCGCATGTTGCCCTGCACGCCGACCCGCCCGACGCCGCCCACCTGCGCCAGGCGCGGCGCCAGCAGCGAATCGACCGCGTCCGACAGCCGCGCCACCGGCAAGGTCTCCGAGGTCAGCGCGAGGGTCAGGATCGGCGGGTCGGCCGGGTTCACCTTCGCGTAGGTCGGCGGGTAGGGCAGGGTCGAGGGCAGGGTGCCGCGCGCGGCGTTGATCGCCGCCTGCACGTCCTGCGCCGCGTCGTCGATGTCGCGATCGAGCCGGAATTGCAGCGTGATGCGGCTCACCCCCGGCCCGCTGACGGAGACGATCTCGTCGAGCCCGGCGATCTGCGCGAGCTGCCGCTCGAGCGAGGCGGTCACCAGCACCGCGACCGTGTCGGGCGAGGCGCCGGGCAGTTGCGTCGTCACCTGGATGGTCGGGAAATCGACCTCGGGCAGGGAGGAGATCGGCAGGCGCAGCCAGCCATAGGCCCCGGCCAGCACCACGGCGAGTGCCAGCAGCGCGGTCGCGACCGGCCGCGCGATGAAGGGGGCCGAGATGTTCACGGGCCGCGGGGGCCGCCCGGCGCCGGCGCCGGCGCCGCGGGGGGCGCGCCGCCCTCGGCCGGGCGTGCCCC
>CAZMCV010000196.1:0-6900 GCA_964564645.1 uncultured Acetobacteraceae bacterium | reverse complement strand
GAACTCGGTGGCGACGACCGGCCCGTCCGGCCCGGCCCGCAGCTCCCCGGCCCAGACGGTGTGCACGTCGCCGGTCGCCGGCCGGTGCGGGACGCAGCGCCGGAAGCACCACCGCGTCGCCTCGCCGTCGGACGGCGCGGGCCGCGCCGGGGCGCGCCGGGCGATGCGCCGGATCACGCCGCCCTGGCCGGCGGAAGCGCGCCCGTCGAGCAGCCCGACCGGCCCGCGCCCGGTGTGCCGCACCCGGCCCCGCCTCTCCCGCGGCCCGGCCTGCCGGCGCAGCATTTCACCGAAGCAGGGCCGGTGGTCGTCGATGCGCTTCCGCCGAAGCGCCGGCCCTTCGCGCGGCTCGGGCAGGATGCGCGCATCCTCGGTCGACCGCCCGAGCTCCTCGTCCATCTCGTTCCCGAGCCAGGACCGGGTGTCGTCGTCCTTCGCGTCGCGCATGGCTCACAGGCCTTCGGTCTCGGGGCGGGCTCACCCATGCCACGCCCGGCCGACGCCACGAACGGGTCCGCCATCGCGTGCACAGCCTGCTCAGGACTCGATGTCTTCTCGGGCAAGACCGGGGTTTCGAGTGTTCCATCCGCCCCCCTCCTGCTCTAGCCGGATTTCGATGCAGTCTTGTGACAATCCAGTGACGACGGCTGCGCGGGCGGACATTCCGCCGCATCGCGGGGCCGGGGCGCGGAAGGCCGTCCCGGGGGCCGCTCCACGCGCCCGCCCTCCCTGCCCCGTCGCGGCGGCCGGCGGTTTTCGCCTCGCTGCGCGCGCGGCCGGCGCGGCACCCCCGACCTGGAGTTTTTTCGCGCCGACCGCGTGGATTGCGCTGTGCGCAAAGCCTGGCCCCGCGGCGGCGGGCATTCTCGCCCGCGATTTCCCTCTGCGACCCGGTTGACGATGACGGGCGTCCTCCACCGGCGCAGGTGACGATCGGGGGCAGCCATGAAGGGCATTCCAGCCGACGCGACGAGATCCTCGAGAGAGACGACCTCCGGCGCCAGCCTCCGCCGCTCCATGCCGGACGATGATCCCTGGCTCGAGCGCACCGGCCAGGGACGGATCGAGCCGGCCGCCGGATGGAGCGCCCCGGACCTCGCCACGCCCATGCCTCGCCATCCGACGGGATCGACGCTCGATCCCTTCGATCCGGAAGCGATCCCGGGCGCGGCGCGCCCTGTCGCCCGCGCCCTGGCAGGGCAGGCGCGCATCGACATCCGTCCGGGCGCCCCCGTCACGCCGGCCAACCTGGCCGGCGCCGATCCGGCGGGCGCCTCAGGCCCGATATCGCCCCTCCTCCCTCCGGCACCCGAGGCCGGCGTCAGCACGGCGGCGACGGATTTCAACGATCCGGAGTTCGCGCAGCAGACCGCGACTCTCGGACCGGAGGGCATCAATGTCCTCGCCCTCTACGACGACGGCTACACCGGCGCAGGCATCCGCATCGGCGTGGTGGATGTCGGCGTCGACTGGAACGATCCGGAGCTGGTGGGCCGGGTCGACAAGACTGGCGGCTGGAATGCGATCACCAGCACCAGCAACGCCTACACGCCACCGCCCTGGCCAAGCCACGGCACCACGGTCTCCAAGGCCATCGCGGGGAACGCGAACAACGGGGTGGGCGGCATCGGCGTCGCCCACGGCGCAACGATCGTGCCGTTCAAGATGTCGAAGGCAAGCATCGGCAACCGCGACGAGCAGCTCGCGCTCCTCGAGCGCCAGGTCCAGGTCGACGTCTCCAACAATTCCTGGGGCATCCAGCCCTTCGCCGACAACTTCCTCACGGAATGCGCGGAGCACGGCGCCGCCATCGCGCAGGCGGCCACGGATGGCCGCGGCGGCCTCGGGACCATCTGGATCCGCTCGGGCGGAAACAATGCCAGCGAGTCTGGCGACGACATCAACGTGCACAACTACGCCAACAACCGCTTCACGATGGCGGTCGGCTTCGCCGACGAGACCGGCGCCGTCGAAGCCGGATCGACCGCCAGCGCGGCCCTCTGGGTCGTCGCCGTGGGACGGGTCAGCTCGATCACGGCGGCCTATGCCTCCGCGGTCGCCGCGCTGATGCTGGAAGCCAATCCGAACCTCGGCTACCGCGACGTGCAGACGCTCATCGCCCTCTCCGCGCGCCCGGCCGGGACCGTCGAGACGCCGACGGTCAACGGGGCCGCCGGCTATCTCAATGGCGGCGGGATCGGCACGACGCGTGCCGCGGGCTTCGGCCTGCTCGACGCCACCGCCGCCGTCCGCCTGGCCGAGACCTGGGAGGATGCGCCCCGCACCGAGGCCAACATCCTGCATGCCGGCGCGATCGGGACGGGTTTCGCCGTGCCCGACCTCGGCGCCGCGTCGGCGAGCGTCGTCATCACCGAGGACCTGCTCGTCGAGCGCGCGATCCTCACCCTCGATTTCGGGCACCAGAGGCTCGGCGACCTCCGCGTGATCCTCGTCTCCCCCTACGGCACCGAGAGCGCGCTGCTCGATCGGTTCGGAAACGGCAGCGCCGGCAGCATCTCCCTCACCTTCGCATTCTCGAGCAACCAGTTCTTCTGGGAGAGTTCCGCCGGCACCTGGACGCTCCGCGTCGAGGACGTGGCGACGGGGATGACCGGGACGGTGCGCGGCTGGTCGCTCGATCTCTACGGGGCGCCGAACGGGCCCGACGACCTCTACGTCTACACGGACGGCTTTGCCGCGCTCGCTGCGTCCGAGCCGGCGCGCCGGACCCTGGCCGATGGCGACGGGGGCGTCGACGGGCTGAACGCCGCCGCGGTCTCGACCGCCAGTACCATCAACCTCGCCCCGGGCGGCGCGGCAAGCCTGGTCGCCGGCACCACCCTGGCGATCGCGGCGGGGACCGTGATCGAGAAGGCCTGGGGCGGCAGCGGCGCGGACACCCTGATCGGCAACGCCGCCGGCAACACCCTCTCGGGCGAGCGGGGCGATGACAGTCTCTTCGGGGGCGCCGGCAGGGACAGCGTCGATGGCGGCCCCGGCGCGGACAGCCTCAACGGCGGTCCTGGGAACGACACGCTCGAAGGCGGCCCGGGGGACGACATCTACCTCGTCGACAGCGCCGGGGACCAGGTGGTCGAAACCCCGGAGGGCGGCGCCGACACGGTCCGCGCAGCGGTCACCTGGACCCTGGGCGCGGAGGTGGAGGCGCTGGTGCTGACCGGCACGGCCGCCATCAGCGGCACCGGCAACGGCCTCGACAACGGCCTTTCCGGCAACAATGCCGCGAACCTCCTCGCGGGGGCGGCTGGCAATGACAACCTGTCGGGACAGGCCGGGAAGGACACGCTGTCCGGCGAAAGCGGCGCGGACGTCCTGGATGGCGGGCCGGGCGGCGACAGCCTGACGGGCGGCACGGGTGCGGATGCCTTCCGCTTCGGATCCGCGTCCGAGGGCATCGACACCATCGCGGATTTCACCAGGGGCGAGGATCGCATCTGGATCTCCTCCGCCGGCTTCGGCGCCGGAATCCTGCCCCCCGGGCCGCTCGATCCCGCCTTCATCACCTTCGGCGCGGCGGCGACCGGCACCAACCCGCAACTCGTCTACAACGCCGCCAATGGCAGCCTTTCCGCCGATCCGGACGGCGGCGGCGGTGCGGCGGCGGCACGCTTCGCCGTCCTCGCCTCCAGGCCGCTTCTCGATGCCTCGGACTTCATCGTCGTCGCGTAGCGGGACGGCGCCGGCTGCGGCCGCATGGCGGCGCGCCCGGACCGCGATGGCAAGGCGGGCGATCGCCGCCGAGCCTGGCGGTCGACCGGGTCGGGACCGCCCTGCCCTCCGACGGATCCGGCGGGATCAGGGATCCGGCAGGTCGGGCGGCGCGCCCGCACGGAGCATGTCGCCCGGCGTCATGCCGAAGCGGCGTCGGAACAGCCGGTTGAAATGCGCGACGTCGCCGAACCCTGCGTCGAGCGCGGCGTCGATGATGCGCCCGGCCCCGCCGCGGCTCAGCTGCGCCGCCACGCGCTGCAACCGGACCTCGGTGAGGATCCCCGTGAAGGTGTGACCGGCCTGCGCCAGCACCAGATGCGCGCTGCGCTCCGACAGGCCCACCGCGGCCGCGACGTCGCGCATGCGCAGCCCGGGTTCGGCGGCCCGCCGGGCGATCACCTCGCGCATCGCGGCGACGCGGGCGGGCCCCAGCGCCGGCCAGGCCGCCCGGCGCATGCCCTCCGGCGAGGCTGCCGCCAGCGCGCCGACCATGGCGATGATGTTGCGTTCGGCCTCCGGCTCGACAGCCCCCGTCTCGGCCGCGCCTTGCCAGACCCCGCGAAGATAGGCGCGCAGCAGCTTCAGCACCGGCCGGCCGGCGGCGTGCGGCCGACCGCAGGCACGCTCCACCGCCGCGATATCGGGAAAGGCGTGGCGCGGAAAACGCAGCAGCGTCAGGTGGCTGCCCAGCCACCAGCTGCGCGCAGGACGGCCATGGCCGATCAGCATCGCCTGGCGCGCCCCGAGCAGTCGCCGGTCGCCATCGTAATCCGTGCGGGCGGCTACGCCCGCGTTGATCCAGCAGGTGACGTCATCGTCGCCATCGGACAGGCTCTGCCGGTCGCGATCGACCGCCATTCCCTCGACATGGGCCTTCGACATCACGATCGTGGCGCCCATGGCGACCGACAGGTCGAGGCGCAACGGATGTCGCGCCATCCGGTCGATCTTCACGCCGATGAAGCGGCGGCCGATTTCCTCGCGGACCCGTTCGGTGCGCTCGGCAGGCCGCAGATGGTCCGTGTCGAAATGCATGATCGGCATAAGGCCCTCACGGCATATGGTCGCGGAACGAAACATAACTGGGTTGGATTCAACAGACCGTAATCGGTTGCGTTCGACGATGCACGAGGAAAGTGACCGGCCCGATCCGCTTCCTGGCGGGCCCCATCGCGCGGCGAAGGATCGTTCGGCCCTCACCCGATCCGCCGCGTGCCGGTCGCGCCAGACGGCGCCCGCGCGCAGGCGCGTGCGGATGGCTCCCCTGGCCGGATTCGCTGGAACGATCCCCCGGAACCCGGGTGCGGCCTGTTGCGGCCGCCGCTCTCGGCCTCCCCTCAAGGGGGGGCGGCGGGGTCCTGGGCGCTAACCCGCCGGCGCGCGAGGCCGCACCCCGCTACCCCGCCACCATGCCCGGCCTGCCCGCCTCCACCACGAACCGGCCGCGATCCTCGCGCGGCGCGCCGGGGCGGGTGACGTAGGGCAGGGCGCGGTAGGTCACCTCCAGCCGCGCGGGCGAGGCCTCGTGCAGGCAGTAGCCGCGGCGGTTGTTGAAGAAACGCAGGT
Source organism: uncultured Acetobacteraceae bacterium (assembly GCA_964564645.1). Lineage (GTDB taxonomy): Bacteria > Pseudomonadota > Alphaproteobacteria > Acetobacterales > Acetobacteraceae > CAZMCV01. The sequence goes on along the minus strand of CAZMCV010000196.1, from coordinate 1,602 downwards.
CCGGGTTGCGCCGCAGCGTCTCCTCCACCCCCGGCCGCGTCTCGCTGCCATCGCCGCCCGAGGAGATCGAGGTCGCGACGAACTCGGTGGCGACGACCGGCCCGTCCGGCCCGGCCCGCAGCTCCCCGGCCCAGGCGGTGTGCACGTCCCCGGTCAACACCACCGCGCCCGCCACGCGGCGCTCCGCCAGCCCCCGCAGCAGCCGCGCCCGCGCCGCCGGGTAGGCGTCCCAGGCATCGAGGTTGATGCCGTTCGGCAGGGCCAGCGGGGACATCATCACCTGCTGCGCCAGCACCTGCCAGGTCGCCGCGCCGGGCCGCGCGACGCCCTCCAGCAGCCAGGCTTCCTGCGCCGCCCCCAGCATCTGCGCATCGGCGCGCCCGACCGCCGCGCAGGCCGGGCGGTTGAAGCCGTCGCCGCAGGGCTGGTCGTCGCGGTACTGCCGCGTGTCCAGCGCGTGCAGGTCGAGCAGCCGCCCGAAGGAGAGCCGGCGATGCGCCTGAATGGACGGGCCGCGCGGCAGCGCGCCGCGGCGCACCGGCATGTGCTCGTACCAGGCCTGGAAGGCGGCCTGCATGCGCAGCGCGAAGACCTCGGGCGGCACGGCGACGGGGAAGCGCGGGTTCACGCCATCCTCCTCGCTGTTCCCGGCGGCCCAGTTGTTGTCCACCTCGTGGTCGTCGAAGGTGGCGATGAAGGGGTGCGCGGCGTGCGCCGCCTGCAGATCGGGGTCGGCGCGGTACTGCGCGTAGCGGGCGCGGTAATTGTCGAGGGTGTGGATCTCCTCGCCCGCGTGGCTGCGCACGGTCGGGCCCCAGCTCGGCTGGCCGGGGATCACGCCGCGGTATTCGTAGATGTAGTCGCCGTAGTGGAAGACGAAGTCGAGGTCGGGCTCCTCGGCGACGTGGCGCCAGGCGGTGAAGTGGCCATGCTCGAGATGCTGGCAGCCGGCCTGGGCGAAGCGGATCCGCGCGGGCGCGGCGTCCGGGGCGGGCGCGGTGCGGGTGCGCCCGACCGGGCTCGCCTCCCGCCCCGCGCGGAAGCGGTACCACCAGGGGCGGCCGGGGGGGAGGCCGGCGACCTCGACATGGACGGCGAAGCCGAGCTCGGGCCGCGCCAGCGCCATGCCGCTGGCGGCGATCCGCGCGAAGCGCTCATCCGCGGCGACCTCCCAATCCACCGCGACCGGCGCGTGCGGCATGCCGCCCATCGGCGCCAGCGGGTCGGGGGCGAGGCGGGTCCAGAGCACCATGCCATCGGGCGCCGGCTCGCCGCTGGCGACGCCGAGGGTGAAGGGGTAGCGCGCGAAGCCGAGCACGGGCGCGGTCTGCGCGCGGCCGGGGCGCGGCTGGATGGCGGCCAGCGCGGCCAGGCCGAGCGCGCCGCGCAGCAGCCCGCGGCGGCGGAGGTCGAGGATGTGGCGGGCGGTGCTGTGGGACATGCGGCGTCTCTCCGACGCCCCAGCCTAGCGCAGGCCGATGACCGGCGGATGACAGGGCCGGGACGCATTGGCCGCGCCCCGCCTTCAGCGTCGCCAGGGCGGTCGCCGCACGTAGCGCGCGAGCGCCGCGCGGCGCGTGCCGAAATCCTCGAGCACCGCAT
>CAZMCV010000195.1:0-6951 GCA_964564645.1 uncultured Acetobacteraceae bacterium | reverse complement strand
GCCTGCCGGAGGATCTGGACGAGGCGGCGGCGGCGCTGGCGGGCGCCGAGCGCCGGACGATCGACGTGGCGGAGGTGAACGGATCGGTGTTCCTCATCGCCGCCATGATCGGCCTGCCGACGCATATCGGCCGGCACCGGGAGCGGGCGCGGGGCCGCGGCGGCGTCGCTGCGCGACTCGGCCTCGCGATCGCGGCGCTGCGCGGGGCGATCCGGCACCGGCCCATGCGCCTCGCCCTGGCGCTGCCCGGGCGACCGGGCGCACGGGTCTGGACCCGCGCGCTCGCCGTCACCTGCAACCCGATCGACCCGCGGTCCGAGCGCTTCCCCGCGCGCGCCTCGCTGGATGCCGGCCGGCTCGGCCTCTATGTCGCGCGGGATTTCGGCGGCTGGTGGGTGGTGCGCTTCCTGTTCCGGCTGCTGCTCGGCCAGCCCTGGGGGGAACATCCCGATCTCGACGCGGTGGAGGTGCCGCGGCTGACCGTGCTGAGCCCGCGCCGGACGCTGCGGGTGATGCTGGACGGGGAGGCGGTGTTGCTGGCCTCGCCGCTGCGCTTCCGCATCCGCCCGGGCGCCCTGACGATCCTCGCCCCGGACCCGGCCGCGAACCTCGCCCCGCCCCACGCCCCGCCCCTCGCCCCTGGGGCCGCGGCACCCGCCGCATGAGGCGCATCGCCCACCTCTCGGACCTGCATTTCGGCGCGACCGACCCGGAGGTGGTGGCCGCGCTCGCCGCCGATCTCGCCGCCGATCCGCCCGACCTGGTGATCGTCAGCGGCGACCTGACCATGCGCGCCCGCCGGCGCGAATTCCGCGAGGCGCGCCGCTTCCTGGAGCGCCTGCCCGCCCCGGTGCTGGCCGTGCCCGGCAACCACGACGTCCCCCCCTTCCAGCTGGTCGAGCGCTTCGTCGATCCCTTCGGCGCCTGGCGGCGCGAGCTGGGGCGGGAGACGGAATGGCACTGGCAGGATGCGGAGCTCGGCATCATCGGCCTGAACACGGCGCGGCGCTGGGGCTCGGCCTTCGACTGGTCGCAGGGCCGGGTGAGCCGGGGCGCGCTGGCGCGGCTCTCGGCGCGGCTGGCGGCGCTGCCGCCCGGCCTCTTCCGCATCGTCGTCGCGCACCACCCCTTCCTGCCGCCGCCGCAGGCCCCGGGCCTGCGCCTGGTCGGCGGGGCGGAGCGCGCGCTGGATGCCTTCCTGGCGCATGGCGTGCGCATGGTGCTCTCCGGCCATTTCCACCTCGGCTATGTGCGGGACGACCACCGGGCGAAGCTGGCGGCGCCGGAGGTGGGCGAGGCCGTGACGGCGGCGCGGCGGCTGCTGGTGGTGCAGGCCGCGACCGCCACCTCCATCCGCCTGCGCGGGGAGCCGAACGCCTACAACCGGATCACGGTCGAGGACGGGATGGCGCGGGTGGAGCCGCGGATCTGGACGGGGCAGGGATGGGAAGGCGGCGATCAGGCCCGGCCGAGCCGCAGCGCGAGCGGCAGCGCCAGCGCCGAGAGCCCCGCCATCGCCCAGAACCCCGCCCCGCCGAAGCCCGCATAGAGCGGCCCCGAGGCCAGGGTCAGCAGCCCCATCGACAGCCCGACGCCGAGCGAGGCGTGCAGGGTCTGCGCCGTCGCCGCCCGGTCGGGCGGCAGCCGGCCCAGCACGCGCATCGCCGCCAGGTGCATCGCGCCGAAGGTCAGCCCGTGCAGCGGCTGCACCAGCGCCAGCAGCGGCCAGGCGGTGGTCTCCGCCATCACCGCCCAGCGCAGCGCCCCGCCGGCCGCCGCCGCCGCGGCCAGCCCCGCCGCGCCCAGCCGGTCCGCCAGCCGCCGGCCCCAGAGGAACAGCGCGACCTCGGCGACCACCGCCTCCGCCCAGAGCAGGCCGATCAGCCCGGGCGAGAGGCCGGCGGCCTGCCAGTGGATGGTGCCGAAGCCGTAGTACAGGGCGTGGCTGCCCTGGATCAGCGCCGAGACCGGCAGCAGGCGGCGGAAGCCGCGCTGGCGGAACGGCCCGAGGAACCCGCCGCCCGCGCCGCCGCCGGCCACCCGGCCGGGCGCCTCCACCGCGATCCCCGGCAGCATCGCCGCCGCGATCGCGGTCGCCAGCAGGCAGAGCGCGAACAGCCACACCACCGCCGTGAGGCCCGCCGCCGCCACGACCTGACCGCCGGCCACCGCGGCCAGGATGAAGGTCACCGAGCCCATCGAGCGCACCCGCCCGTAGTCGAAGCCGACGCGGCGCGAGGCGCCGAGGCAGAGCGCATCGGTCAGCGGGATCACCGGCGCCATGGCCAGGCTGTAGAACAGGTTGACCAGCAGCAGCGCGGCGAAGGTCTGCACCAGGGCAAAGCCGGTGGACATCGCCCCCGCCAGCAGCGCCGCCGCCACCAGCACGCGCCGCGGATCGCCGAGCGCATCCGCCGCGCGCCCGACCAGCGGCCCCGCCAGCAGCCGCGTCGCCGAGCCGAGGGCGAGGATCGCGGCCACCTGCTCCGCCACCAGGCCGTGCCCCTTCAGGACGGCGGGCAGGAAGGGCATCATCACGCCGATGGCGGCGAATTGCGCGCCGAACAGCAGGGCGAAGCCCGCCTGCGGCGTCATGCGCCCCTCCGCCCGCATCCCCCGGCCGGCCCGCGCGCGGTCATTCGCCATCCCTGTCCCGCGCCCGGTCCAGCGCCTCGCGCAGCCGGCGCAGGGCCGGCAGGACCTGCTCCTCGAGGCCGGGCGGCAGGTCGGCGAGGAGCCCGGCGAAGGCCTCGGTCGCGCCACGCACCGCGGCCTGGCGCCGCGCCCGCCCGGCCGGGGTCAGCCAGATGCGCCGGCCGCGCCCATCCTCCGGATCCGGCTCGACCCGCACCAGCCCCGCCTCCTCCAGCCGCTGCACCGTGTTGGTGATGGCGCCCTTGGTGAGCTGGAAGGCGCGGGCGATCCGGGCCGGGGTCGCGCCGTCGCCGACCCGGATGAGATGGTTGAGCAGGGCGAAATGCGACAGGCGCAGCCCATCGGGCTGCGCCGCCTCGAAGCGGTGTCGGGCCAGCTGCTCGATGATGCCGATCTCGTTCAGCAGCGCGAAGAGCGGCGGGTCCTGCGGCGGCGGGGGCGGGCGGGTCACGCGCGCAGGATACGCGATTCCACGGGCCAGCGGGGGGTGGGGGGCGGGGCCGCCTCGGCCGCCGGCAGATGCCCGATGCGGCCGAGCATCTGCACCCGGCCCGGCGCGGCGACGCCGAGGCGGCGGTGGATCGCCGCGAAGGGCCCGGCCATCGCCGGATATTCCTGCAAGGCCTGGCTGACCGGGTGCAGCGCCAGGCCGAGGCCCGTCGCCGCCAGGTTCAGCCGCAGCCAGTGCCGGCCGGCCGAGAAGGCCTCCGCCCGGCTGTCGCCGGCGCTGGTCGACCAGACATAGGCGGCGGTCGCGGCGAGCATCGCGCGGTAGCGGTCGGTCATCGCCTGCCAGGCCGGGTGGCCCGGCGTGGCGAAGCCCTCGCGCGTGATCGCGCCCTCGGCGACCAGCGGGTCGATGCCCGGCCCCCAGAGGCTGATGCCATCCGGTCGCGCCGCCACCTCCGCCCCGCCGAGGCGCATCAGCCCGACCGATTCCCCATGCGCCGCCGGCGTCTCCAGCTCGATGGTCCAGGCCCGCCAGGTCAGGTCGCGCAGCGCCGCGACCTCGACCGGGTCCAGGGTGGCGCCGAACCCCGCCGCCGCGCCGGCGGCGGCGGCGAGGTCGGCCAGCGCGGCCTCCCCGGGGGGGCGGGCGGGGTCGAAGGGACGCTTGGCGCTCCGCCGCGCGAGGGCATGGGCGAAGAGCGGGTCGGGCGCGGCGGGGCGGCCGGTGCGCCGCAGCCGCGCGACCGGCCGGGCATCGAGGCGCGGCCGCGCCTCGCCCTCGGGGAAGGGCTCGATCGCGACCTCCTGCCCCTCGGCGGCGGCGGCCATGCGGAACAGCTCGGCGAAGGCGCCGAGGCCGATGGTGATCTGCCGGTCGAGGGGATCGGTGACGGGCAGGCGCCGCGCCGGCTCGCAGCGCAGCAGGGCGGTGTCCGCGCCCGCCAGTTCCAGCACCCAGGGCTGGCGGTTGTGCGGGTTGGGCGCGAGCACGCCCCAGGCGGCGGCGCGCACCCGCCAGTCCGGATCCCGCGCGGCCGGGGCGGCGTCCCAGGGGCCGAGCGGCCCCGCGAAGGCGGTCTGCGCGCGCAGTCGCGGCCCGTCGGGGACCAGGCAGGTGGCGGTGCCGGCCGCGAGGGAGAGCAGCAGGCGGCGGGTCGGTCGCGGCATGGTCGGGCCTCTGTGGTTCAACGCTGAACAATCTAGTTCAACGCTGAACCGGATGCAAGCGCCGCGGCCGCGCCGGCACGCTTGCCATTCCCTCCGTCCCGGCTCATGCATGCCGCCGATGTCGGATCTCCACCGCCCCATGTTCGATGCCCGCGTGAAGGCCGTGCTTGGCCCGACCAACACGGGCAAGACGCACCTGGCCATCACCAGGCTGCTCGCGCATGCCTCCGGCGTCATCGGCTTCCCGCTGCGCCTGCTGGCGCGCGAGAATTACGACCGCATGGTCGCCGCGAAGGGCGAGAAGCATGTCGCGCTGATCACGGGCGAGGAAAAGATCGTCCCCCCGGAGGCGAAGTGGTTCGCCTGCACGGTCGAGGCCATGCCGCTCGACCGCCGCACCGAGTTCGTGGCGGTGGACGAGATCCAGCTCTGCGCCGACCCCGATCGCGGCCATGTCTTCACGGATCGCCTGCTGAATGCGCGCGGCATGGTCGAGACCATGTTCCTCGGCGCCGAGACCATCCGCCCGCTGCTGCAGCGCCTGGTCCCGAAGATCGAGGTCGAGACGCGCCCGCGCCTGTCGCAGCTGACCTATGCGGGCCCGGCCAAGCTGGTGCGGCTGCCGCCGCGCTCGGCCGTCGTCGCGTTCAGCGCGGCCGAGGTGTATTCGATCGCCGAGGCCATCCGGCGCCGTCGCGGCGGCTGCGCGGTGGTGATGGGGCGCCTTTCGCCCCGCACGCGCAATGCCCAGGTCGCGCTCTATCAGAACCGCGAGGTGGACTTCCTCGTTGCCACCGACGCGATCGGCATGGGCCTCAACATGGATGTGGACCATGTGGCCTTCGCCGCGCTGCAGAAATTCGACGGCCACCAGGCCCGCGCCCTGACGGCGCAGGAGGCCGCGCAGATCGCCGGCCGCGCCGGGCGGGGCATGCGCGACGGCACCTTCGGCGCCACCGCCGAGTGCCCGCCACTTCCCGACGAGATGGTCGAGAAGATCGAGAGCCACAGCTTCGAGCCGCTGCAGGCGCTGGCCTGGCGGAATTCGGAGCTCGACTTCACCAGCGTCGACGCGCTGCTCGACAGCCTGGCCGCCCCGCCGCCGCAGCCCGGCCTGACCAAGGGCCATGACGCGGACGACCACATCACCCTCTCGGCGCTGGCGCGCGAGACCGAGATCCGCGGCCTGGCGCAGGGACGTCCGCGCGTGCGGCTGCTGTGGGAGGCCTGCCAGGTCCCCGATTTCCGCAAGCTGGCGGACGAGACCCACACCCGGCTCTGCGCGCGCATCTTCACCCATCTCGCCCAGGACGGCACGCTGCCCGACGACTGGGTCTCCGGCCAGATCGCGCAATGCGGCACGACCGAGGGCGACCTCGACACGCTGATGGCGCGGCTCGCCTCGATCCGCGTCTGGTCCTACGTCGCCGCCCGCGCCGACTGGGTGAAGGATGCCGCGCGCTTCCAGGCCGAGGCGCGGGCCGCCGAGGACGCGGTCAGCGACGCCCTGCATGAGAGCCTGATCGCCCGCTTCGTCGACCGCCGCGCGGCGCACCTGATCCGGCGCCTCGACGACACCGAGGAGGAGCTGCTCTCGGCCGTCACCCGCCGCGGCGAGGTGGTGGTGGAAGGCCATCCCGTCGGCCGGGTCGAGGGCTTCCTGTTCCACCCCGACGCCGAGGCCGAGAGCGAGGAGGAGCGCAAGCTGGTCCTGCGCGCCGCCCGCCGGGCGCTGCGCGAGGAGATGCCGCGCCGCGTCGCCGCGCTCGAGGTCGCGAAGGACGAGGCCTTCGCGCTGACGCCCAACCACCGCATCGCCTGGAGCCATCCGGGCTCGGACGCGGTGGCCGAGGTCGCGCGGCTGCGCCCGGGCCCCGAGCCCTCGAAGCCGCAGGTCGAGGTCCAGGCCTCGGAATTCCTCGACGGCGCGCAGCGCGAGCGGGTGCGCGCGCGGCTGGCGAAGTTCGTCGAGGGGCTGATCGCGCGCGAGCTCGGCGCGATCGCCGCGGTCGAGGCCAAGGCCGAGGCCGACAACACCCTGCGCGGCCCGGCCTATCTGCTGCGCGAGGCGCTCGGCCTCGCCCCGGGCGCCACCGAGCAGAACATCGCCCCCGAGGTGCGGCAGAAGCTGAAGTCGATCGGCATCCGCGCCGGCCGCTTCGCGCTGTTCGTGCCGGAGGCGCTGAAGCCGCGCGCCATGGCGCTGCGCGCGCAGATCTGGGCGCTCTCGCGCAACATCCCGATCCCCGCTTTGCCGCCGCCCGGGCTGGTGGCGCTGGCGGTGCGCGAGACGCCGGCGGAGCCGGAGGCCGCCGGCGCCGAGCCGCCCGCCGGCTGGCCGCCCGGCTTCGCCCAGGCCATGGGCTGGCTGCCGGCCGGGCCGGTCCTGCTGCGGCTCGACGTGGCGGAGCGGATCGCGGCCGAGCTCGGCTACCTGACGCGCCGCGCGCCGGCGCCGCCGCCCCCCGATTTGGCCAGCCGGCTCGGGGTCAAGGGCGACATGCTCGGCACCGCGCTGGCCGCCCTCGGCTTCCGCCTGCTCGAGGCGCCGGCGCTGGAGGAAGGGTTCTACGGCCCGCCGACGCCGCTGCGGGTCGCCCAGATCCGCGCCCGCGGCCCGGGCCACCACGCCCCGCGGCACCGCGGCGCCGGCGGGCCGCCGCAGGGCGAGCGCCGCTT
>CAZMCV010000194.1:0-6952 GCA_964564645.1 uncultured Acetobacteraceae bacterium | reverse complement strand
GGCCCATGCTGCAGGCGATGCTCGACCAGACGCTGCCCGCGATCGAGACGCTCGACCTCGATGCCGCCATCGATGCCGTGCGCGACGTGGCCGGCCAGTGGCGCGACATCGAGGATTGCGGCCTGCTGGATCCGGACCAGCGCAGGCAGCTGCGCGCGCTGCGCCATGCGGCGGACAAGGCCGGGCGGGCCCGGCTGCAGGCCGGGTGCGAGGGCGAGGTCCTGGCCCCGCTGGCCTCGCTGCGCACGATCGAGACCGATGCGCCGATCCTGGCGCTGGAGGCCGCGGCGCGCGGCCTTCGGGTCCTGGCGCAGGCGGTGGCCGGGATCGGGGCCGAAGGGCATGGGCTGCCCGAGCGCATCCTGGCGGGCTTCACCCCGCGCCTGCGGTCGATGCTGGACCGCGGGTCGGGCGCGACGCCGATGGACCTGGCCCGGCTGGTGGAGATCCTGGACGGGCCCGAGGCCGCGATGGCGCTGCTGGCGCCGGTCCCGGCCTGATCCCGGGCCGGGCCGCCGGTCACGCGCACCCATACCGGCGATCATTTGTGCTGACACACACATGCCCTCAGGCGCCGGCGCGGGCCTCCGGCCGCTTGGCTCGCGGCACTTGCCGCGGCGCCCGCCCGGGCGCTCGGCCGGCGCCGCCGGCCGCAAGCCAGGATTTACGCCCGGCGGTCTCGGCCGTCAGGCGCACTCAGCCATTGTAGAAGGGCCGGCCGGCATCGCGCAGCCAGAGGCGCACCAGGTGCCGCTTCCGCTCGAGCTCCGGCCAGTCGCGGAAGCCGGTCCGCTTGTGGCCGAGCGCGCGGTTGTTCACCAGCTGGATCTGGCCGGGCTGGAAGACGAAGTCGAAGCGCAGCGACGGATCCTCGAGGATCGCGTTGAAGGCGTCGAGCGCGGCCGCGCCCACCGCATCGAGCGGCTCGCCGGCGAGGGCGTGGCCGTTGACGATCTGGAAGCGCGAGATGCGGCCCTTCAGCACGCCGTCCCGCCATTCGAAGACCGGGGCGCGGTGCACCATGGCCTCGCCCGGCGCGTGCTCGCGCTGCCGGTCGAAGACGAAGGGGCGGTAGAGGCGCGGCAGCAGGTCCGGGTGGCGCGCGCGCATCGCCTCATGCGCCGCGGCGAAGGAGACGAGGCCGCTGATGCCGCCTTCCATCGCCGTCTGCAGGCAGAGCAGCGCGACGACGTCGGGCGGGCAGAGATTGTAGCTGTTGTCGACGTGGAAATTCTGCTCGGCATTGGTGATGTCGGGGCGCACGCCGTTGCCCGGCGGCCGGCCGAGGTCGCGCACGTCATAGACCATGGTGCCGTCCCATTTCTGCGCGACGGGCCGGGCGAGCAGGCGCGCGAGCAGCCAATAGAGCTGCGTCGTCACCGCGCGCCCGAAGCGCTCCACCGGCAGGCGGTCGAGCACGGCGAAGCCGGGGCCGCCGGCGAGCATGGCGCGCGCCTCGCCCATCAGCGCGCGGCAGGCCTCGAGCGCGAAATCGCGCGGGTCGAGGGCGACGGTCGGCAGCGGGTTGTCGGCCAGCAGCGCGGCCGCGACCTCGAGCTCCTCCGCCGCCTCCGCGCCGATCGGCAGCAGGCCCGTCCCGGGCGGCAGTGCCGGCCCGGCCCAGGCGAGGCCGCCCGCGAGCGGCGGGGCGATGGTCACGGGGCCGTCCTCGGTCCTTGGCATCGGCGCTCCTCTTCCCGCCCGTCAGTCGAGGCGGATGTCCTGTGCGCGGATGATGCCACCCCAGATCTCGGTGTCACGTGCCAGGGCCTGCCGCAGCACGGCCGCATCGCCGGCCCAGGCCTCGACCCCCTGCTCGGCGAGGCGGGTGCGGACCGTCGCGTCCCCGACGGCCGCGCGGAGCGCCGATTCGAGCCGCGCGGCCACGGGCGCCGGCAGGCCGGCCGGGCCGAACACGCCCTGCCAGAACACCGTCTCGAACCCCGGGACCGTGTCGGCGACCGGCGGCAGGTCGGGCAGCACCGCCATCCGCTCCACCGAGGTGACGGCGATGCCGCGCGTGCGGCCGTCCCGGATGGACCCCACCGCCTCCAGCGCCGCGGCGAACATGGCCTGGATGCGGCCGGCCTGCAGGTCGAGCAGCGCGGGTGCGCCGCCGCGATAGGGGACGTGCACCGCGTCGATCCCGGCCCGCGCGCGGAACAGCTCGAACGCCATGTGGTTGATCGCGCCGATCCCGGAGCTGCCCCAGCTCAGCTTGCCGGGATTGGCCTTGGCGTAGGCGACGAGCTCCGCCGTGGTCCGCACCGGCAGGTCCGGGTGGACGTGCAGCACGAAGGGCGAGCGCGTCGCCGGGCCGATCGGGTCGAAGGCCTTGAGGGGATCCCTGGGCAGGGCGTTGGGGCTCAACGCCGGCAGCACGGCGAGCGAGGTCGTGCCCATGATCAGCGTGTAGCCGTCGGGACGCTGCTGCGAGACATAGGCATTGGCGATGGCGGTGCCGGCGCCGGGCCGGTTCTCGACCACGATGGTCTGGCCGAGCTCGGGCTCCATCCGCGCGGCGATGATCCGGGCGCCGAAATCGGTGGATCCGCCCGCCGGGTAGGGGTTCACCAAGGTGATCGTGCGGATCGGGTAGGACGCGTCCTGCGCGCCGGCGAGGCGGGGCAGCGCCAGCGGGGCGGCAGCGGCGGCGGCCAGCAGGTGGCGGCGGGTCGGGCTCGGCATGGTTGTCCTCCCTGGTCGGTGATGGCTGGGCGGGGGTGGCGCCGGCCCGTCAGCCCGCTTCCGGCACGCCGGCCGGATCGGCGCTGCCCTCGCGGTAGCGGTGGGTGGACGCGCCGTAGGCGATCAGGGTTCCCGCCGCGTCGCGCACCTCCGTGCGCGCGAAGAAGACGTTGCGGCCGGCGGTCATCACCTGCCCCTCGGCCGAGAGCCGCCCGCCGATCGCGCCCTGGCCGGTGAAGCGGCAATCGAGGTCGAGGGTGACCGCGCGGCGGACCCGCCCGGGGATCGGGCAGAACAGGCCCGCGAAGGCACCGGCCTGGTCGATCATCGAGAGCAGCACGCCGCCATGCACGATGCCGGAGCGGTTGGCGTGGTGCCCCTCGGTGTCGCAGACCAGCCGTGCATAGCCGTCGCGCCACTCGGCCAGGTGCACGCCGAGATGCGCATGATAGGGCGAATGGGCGGAGGGGTAGTCCGGGAAGGTGTCGGTCGGCATGCCGCGCTCGGTGCCCGGCGCGGCGCGGCGCGTCAACCCGCGCGGTGCGCTGTCAGGTGATCTGCAGCTCCTGCAGCGCCTGCTCCAGCTCCTGGAAGCTCGGCATCAGATCGGTGGGGACGACCTTGCGGCCGGTCTCGACCGCGACCTGGGGCGCGTTGCCGTGCAGATGCGCGACCAGGACGGCGCGGATCACCTCGTAGTACAGCGCCTCCTCCTCGACCACGCCCTTCAGGCGCGAGGCCATGGGGCCGACCATGCCATAGGCGAGAAGCACGCCGAGGAAGGTGCCGACGAGGGCGCCGCCGATCATCTTGCCGAGCACGGCGGGCGGCTGGTCGATCGAGCCCATGGTCTTGATGACGCCGAGCACGGCCGCGACGATGCCGAGGGCGGGCAGGCCGTCGGCCATGTTCTGCAGCGCATGGCTGGCGTGCAGCTCCTCCTCGCGGATCTTCTTGAGCTCGCGCGCAAACACGTCCTCGATCTGGTGCGGATCGTCGGCGTTCATGCCGACCATGCGCAGGTAGTCGCAGATCAGCAGCACCGCGTGGTGGTCGTGCTGGATCTTGGGGAATTTGGAGAAGGCGGCGCTCTCCTCCGGCTTCTCGATATGCGGCTCGAGCGCCATGGCGCCCTTGGTCTGCGCCAGCCGGACGAAGAAGTAGAGCAGGCTGAGCAGCTCGAGATAGTCGGCCTTCTTGAATTTGGCGCCCTTCATCACCTTGCCGAAGCCGTGCAGCGTGTGCTTCACGCCGGCGAAGCCGTTCGACATCACGAAGGCGCCGACGGCGGCGCCGCCGATCATCATCATCTCGAAGGGCAGGGCGCCGATGATGATCTTGAACTTGCCGCCGGCCAGGGTGTAGCCGCCGAAGACGCAGACGAACAGGATGACCAGCCCGGCAATGACGTTCATCGGGCGGGATTTCCCTGGCGGATGGCGGGCGGCGTGGCGGCGCGAGGCGTTGGCGGCGGCGCGGCCGCGCCGGGGAGGCTGGGCGCCGGCGCGGGGCTGCCCGGCCCCTGGATCGCCGGGGCGTTCACCGCCGGGCCGGCGGCCGTCCGCGGCGATGCCGGGGCGGGCGATGCCTGGGCAGGCGATGCCGGGGCTGGCATTGCCGGGGCCGGCGATGCGGGTGGCGGTGACGCCGGGGCCGGGGGGATTTCGCGCAGCAGGGTGATCGCCACGCGGCGATTGGCCGCGGCGGTCGGCTGGTCGGGCAGCAGCGGCATCCGCTCGGCATGGCCGGCCACGCCCTGGATCCGCCCCTCGGTGATCCCGGCATCGAGCAGCAGGCGGCGGACGGCGTTGGCGCGCTCGGCGGACAGCTCCCAGTTGCTGCGCTCGCCGGCGCCGCGGAACGGCGTGGCGTCGGTGTGGCCGGAGATCGCGACGCCGTTCGGCAGCCCCGCGGCGACCTGCGCCACCTTCTGCAGCAGCGCCCGCGCGCGCTCATTCGGCAGGGCGCTGCCCGAGGCGAACATCGGCTGGCGCTCGGCGTCGAGGATCTGCACGCGCAGCCCCTCGGGCACCACCTCCACCACCATCTGGCGGGCGAGCGCCGCGAGCGCCGGGTCGTCGCGCACGGCGGCCCGCAGGCTCTCCGCCGCCTGTTCGAGCGCGGCCCGCTCGCGCTTCTCATGCGCCGCGCGCAGCGCCTCGTCGGACAGCGCCTCGGCGTTCTCGGCCGCCTCCGAGGCGGCCTCCTCCTGGCCGCGGGCGGCCAGGTGCCCGGGCCGGCCGCGTCGGCCTCCTCCTCGGCCTCGGCGGCCATGGCGGCCGGCTGGCCCGGGCCGGCGGTCGGCCCCTCGCCGCGGCCCTGCTGGCGCTCCGCCCCGTCGGGCGTCTCCTCCTCCTCGTCGATGTCGAGGCGGACGGGCATCGTGCCGGCCTCCACCCGGACGGCGCCGGCATCGGAGACCAGGTTGCCCTCCGAGTTCATGGTGCGCCCGCCGAAGGGCTGGCCGGAGCCGGTCGTGGTCTGGCCGAGCACGTTGGTGGGAGCAAAGAAATTGGCGATGCCGTGGCGTTGCTCCTCGGTGGTGGCGTTGAGCAGCCACATCAGGAGAAAGAATGCCATCATTGCGGTAACAAAATCGGCGTAGGCGACCTTCCAGGCGCCGCCATGGTGGCCATGGCCGCCTTCCTCGATCCGCTTGATGACGATCGTGCCGCCGCCAGCTCTGCCTTTTGCCGCCATCCGTCCGTCGGTCCTGCCGCGCGCCGCGCCAGGGCTGCGCCGGGCGCCGCCCCATGGGTCGGGCATAGGGGGTCCGGGCTTAAAGGCGGGCTAAGGGGAGGAAGCGGGTCGGCGGCACGCCGCGCCTTCCCGCGCGGCGCCCTGGGAAAGCGGGCCGGTTCAGGGCAGAGTGCTGCGGAGTTGGGCAGGGTGCGGCGCGCCCGCGCGGCGGGTGCGCAGGCCCCGCCCGCCGCGGCGGGCCGGCACCGCGCCCATGGCATGGGCCTTGCGACGAAGGCCCGACCGAGGGGCACCGCGACGCGGGCCCCGAAGCCCGCATCCCGCCCGACCGAGCGGGGTGCGGCCAAGACCGGGGAAGCATGCATGCGCCTGAGGCGTCTCCTGTTCGCGGCCAGCCTTGCCGCCCTGCCGATCCTGGCCGCCGGCCCCGCGCTGGCGCAGGGCACGATCCGCATCGGCATGACCGCGGCCGACATCCCGCTGACCCATGGCCAGCCCGACCAGGGCTTCGAGGGCAACCGCTTCACCGGCCTGCCGCTCTATGACCCGCTGATCACCTGGGACCTCTCGCGCGCCGACCGGCCGACGCCGCTGGTCGCGGGCCTGGCGGTCGAATGGAAGGTCGACGAGGCGGACAGGACGCGCTGGATCCTCACCTTGCGCCGCGGGGTCAGGTTCCATGACGGCTCGGAGTTCAACGCCGACGCCGTGGTCTGGAACGTGCGCAAGGTGCTCGACCGCGAGGCGCCGCACTATGATCCGCGCCAGGTGGGCCTCACCGCCAGCCGCATGCCGGCGCTGCGCCGCGCCGAGAAGATCGACGACTTCACCGTCGCGCTGATCACCTCGGAGCCCGACAGCTTCCTGCCCTACAACCTGACCAACCTCTTCATGGCGAGCCCGGCGCAGTGGGAGAAGCACCGCGCCGCCTCGCCGAACGCCGAGGCCGCCTGGAACGCCTTCGCGCGCGAGCCCTCGGGCACCGGCCCCTTCCGCATGGCCCGCCTGGTGCCGCGCGAGCGCGCCGAATACGTGCGCAACGACGCCTATTGGGGCGAGAAGGCGAAGGCCGAGCGGCTGGTCCTGATCCCGATCCCGGAGGCCAATGCCCGCACCGCCGCCCTGCTCTCGGGCCAGGTGGACTGGATCGAGGCGCCCGCGCCCGACGCCGTGCCGCAACTGCGCGCGCGGGGGATGGTCATCACCCAGAACGTGCAGCCGCATTTCTGGCCCTGGCAGCCCTGCTTCGTCGGCGACAGCCCGCTGAAGGATGTGCGCGTGCGCCGGGCGCTGAACCTCGCCGTCGACCGCGAGGGGATGCGGCAGCTGCTCGGCGGCTTCATGGTGCCGGCCGCCGGCACCGTGCAGCCCGGCCATCCCTGGTGGGGCAACCCGACCTTCCAGATCCGCACCGACAAGGCCGAGGCGCGGCGCCTGCTGGCCGAGGCCGGCTACACCGCCCAGCGCCCGCTGAACCTGAAGGTGCAGATCTCGGCCTCGGGCTCGGGCCAGATGCAGCCGCTGCAGATGAACGAGTTCATCCAGCAGGAGCTGAAGGGCGTCG
>CAZMCV010000193.1:0-7214 GCA_964564645.1 uncultured Acetobacteraceae bacterium | reverse complement strand
GGGCTCGGCCGCGTGCCGGCCTCGCCGGCGGCCGTCGGGCCCGATCCCGCCTCGGCCGCCTTCCGCCGCAGCATCGCGCGGCTGGAAAGCGGGCCCGAGGGCGCGCGAGGCGGCGGGCATGCCGCGCGCAACCCGGCCTCCGGCGCGCTCGGCCGCTACCAGATGCTGCCGGTGGCGCTGCGCGACATCGGCTGGCAGGACGGCGCCGGGGGCTGGACCGCCGAGGCGGGGCGGCACGGCGTGCGGTCCGAGGCCGATTTCCTCGCCACCCCCGCGGCGCAGGAGGCGGCGATGGATGCCTTCCTCCGCCGCACCGAGCAGCAGCTCAGCCGCAATGGCAGCCTCGCCCAGGCGGGGCGGCAGCTCCCCGGGCTGGATGGCGGCGCCGTGCCGGTCACCGAGGCGGGCCTGGTCGCCGCGGCCCATCGGCGCGGGGCGCACAGCGTCGCGCGCTACCTGGCGCATCGCGCCGGCGACCCGGAGGCGCCGGTCTCGCCGGCGCAGCGCCAGGCCTTCGCGGCGGTGGAGCGCCGGCTGCGCGAGTTCGCGGAGGTGCCCTATGCCCTGGCTTCCGCCGCCCCGCCGCGCCGCACCCCGCCGGTCGGGACGGGCTGAGAGTTCGCGGCCCCCCCGCCCCGATCCGGGAGGGCATGCCCCCGATCGTCGGAAAGCCTGCTCCTGCGCGGGCTCGCCGCCTTCACGAGCTCCGACCGGAGGCGGGCGCATCGCCGGTGCCGTTCAGGCTTTCCTCATCGGCGCCGGTGCAGGCTCCCGCCGCCATGACGCGCCGCCATCCCCGCCCTCTCATCGCCCTCGCCCTGGCCGGGTCCCTGCTCGGGGCGCCGCCCGTCCCGGCGCGGGCCCAGGACACGCCGGGCAATGCGCCGATCCTGAGTTGCACCGCCGCCATCGAGGGCGCGGTCGCCTGCATGTCCGGCAAGCTCTGCCTCTGCCGCTTCGACCCGGGCGGCGAGCTGACGGGGCGGCCGCCGCGCCACCGCTGGGATTGCGGGATCAACCGCCCCTCCTGCGGCACCGCGCCGGCCGATCTGCAGGCCGGGGCGGGGATGTCCGGGTCGCTGCCGATCGCGCCGATCCAGCCGCAGGTCCTGATCCCCTACGGGGTCGGCCGCGACCCCGTGCCGCACGGCCCCTGGCGCTGAGGGGCGACGCCGCGCGGCGTCAGCCGAAGCGCCGCGGCCGCAGGCCGGCCTGGAACCAGGCGATCATCGAGTAGATGTCATAGACCGGCAGCCCCAGCGCCTCCTGGAGCGCCGCGGCATAGGGCGGCATGTTGGTGCATTCCAGCACCACCGCCCCGATCCCGGGATGCGCCGAGACCAGCGCGCGCCCGGCCTCCAGGATGTCGGCCTCCGCGGCCTCGACATCCATGTCCGTCGCCGCCGCCCTGATCAGCATCCGGAAGAACTCGCGCCCCCCCTCGGTGCCGATGATCGGCGTGTCGGCGGGGACGCCGGCGGCGGCGAGGTGCGCCGGGGTCAGCGACCCCTTGCTGACCGTCAGCACCCCGACGCGCCGGCCCGGCGGCAGCGTCGCCTGCACCCAGGGCACCTGCATCAGCGAGGAGGTCGCCACCGGCACCCGCACCGCCGCCGCGAGCTCGGCCTGGAACAGCGAGAGGAACCCGCAATTGGTGGTGATCGCCTCCGCCCCCAGCGCCACCAGCTCCTCGGCGGCGGCGATGAAATCGGGCAGAAGGCCGCGCGCGCCCTCGAGCACCACCCGCTCGGGCGTCGCGCCGCGTACGACCCGGTAGAGCACGGGGAAGGGCCAGGTCAGGGCGTTGCCCATGTCGCCGGGGATGCGCGGGAAGCGGGCCTCGAGCATGAGGATGCCGAGGGGCGCGCCGTAGATGGACTTGCCGCCGCGGGCGCGGCGCGTCGTGCCGGTTGGGGTCATGGGGCGAGCCTAGGGAATGTCGGGGACGTCCTGAAGCCCCTCGAGGTGGGCGGGCGCCGCGGCGGGGGGAAGAAGACAATTCTTCCCCGCGCCACCCCCCGTCATCGTTGTCTGGCACCCCTCCGCGCAGGCCCTGGCCGACCGGCGCGTGGCCGTCGTCTTGCATGGCGCCCGCCACGGATGTGCCATCATGGGACCGGATGGCCGATCCGCCCCCCGCCTCGGACCGGGCCCCTCGAAGAATGGAGCATACCGGGATGCTTCGCCGCGCCGCCACCCTTGCCCTGATCGCCCTCGCCTCCCTGCCCCTCGCCGCGCCGCGCGCGCAGGAGGCACCCTGGCCGAACCGGCCCATCACCCTGATGACCGGCTTCCCGAACGGCGCCGGCACCGACATCTACGCCCGGCGCCTCGCCGAGCCGCTCACCCGCGCCCTCGGCCAGCCGGTGGTCGTCGACCACAAGACCGGGGCGGGCGGCAACATCGCCTCGGACGCGCTCGCCAAGGCCAGGCCCGACGGATACCTGTTCCTGCTGGGCACGGCCGGGACGCATGCGATCAATGCCAGCCTCTACCGCCGCCTGCCCTTCGACCCGCAGCGCGACGTCACGCACATCGCGCCGCTCGGCGACGTGCCCAACGTGCCGATCGTGAACCCGACGAAGCACCCCGAATTCACCGATTGCGCCAAGGTCATCGCCGCGGCGAAGGCGGCGCCGGGCAAGCTGACCTATGCCTCGACCGGCAATGGCGCCTCGACCCATCTCGCCGGGGTGCAGTTCGCCGTCGCGGCGGGGCTCGAGCTGACGCATGTGCCCTATCGCGGCCAGCCGGGGGCGATCCAGGCGCTGCTCGGCGGCGATGTCGACCTGTTCTTCAACCAGGTCGGCCCGGCGCTCGGGCTGATCCAGCAGGGCGCGGTCCGGGCCCTGGCGGTGACGACGCCCGCGCCGGTGCGCGCGATCGCCGATGTCCCGACCGTCGCCGCTGCCTGCGGGCTGCCCGGCTTCGTCAGCACCACCTGGTACGGCCTCTTCGCCCCCCCCGGCCTGCCGGAGGCGATCCAGGCGCGGATGAATGCCGAGGTGGCGAAGATCGTCGGCGCGCCGGAGTTCCGGGAGTGGCTGATCGACAAGCAGGGCATCACCCCGCCCGACGACCTGACGGCCGCGGGCTTCCGGCGCGTCCATGCGCAGGATGTCGCGCGCTGGGCCGAGATCGTCCGCCGCTCCGGCGCCACGGTCGACTGAGGGTTTGTGAAGGAATGCCCGTCAGCGCCGATCTTGAAGGGAATTCCCCCATGGTTCCAACGGGGATTCCTTCGCAAGTTCGATGGCTTCACAGGCTCTGAGTGGGCCGGCGGAATGCTCCGGCGTTGCGCCCCGCCGCCCGGCGGCGGCATCCCCGCGCCCCGCTCATGCTGGCTTGTTCCGGCGCCGAGGGTTGATTCCTTGCCGGGCGCGCCGGCCGGGCCTAATGGTGCGGCGCCATGGAACGCCCCCTCCTCTAGCGCATGCCCGATGTCGCAGCGACCGTGACGCCCCCGCTGGCCGGGACCGGCGCGACCGCGCCGAGCTTCCAGGAGCTGATCCTGCGGCTGCACGCCTATTGGGGCGCGCAAGGCTGCGTCATCCTGCAGCCCTACGACATGGAGGTGGGCGCGGGCACCTTCCATCCCGCGACGACCCTGCGCGCGCTGGGCCCGAAGCCCTGGCGCGCCGCCTATGTCCAGCCCTCCCGCCGCCCGTCCGATGGCCGCTACGGCGAGAACCCGAACCGGCTGCAGCACTACTACCAGTACCAGGTGATCCTGAAGCCATCGCCCGCCAACGCGCAGGAGCTGCTGATCGGCAGCTACCGCGCGCTCGGAATCGATCCGCTGCTGCACGACATCCGCTTCGTCGAGGATGACTGGGAAAGCCCGACGCTCGGCGCCTGGGGCCTGGGGTGGGAGGTGTGGTGCGACGGGGCGGAGGTGAGCCAGTTCACCTACTTCCAGCAGGTCGGCGGCATCGCCTGCGCGGTGCCGTCCTGCGAGCTCACCTACGGGCTCGAGCGGCTGGCGATGTACGTCCAGGGCGTCGAGAGCATCTTCGACCTCGACTACAACGGCCAGGGCGTCCGCTACGGCGATGTGTTCCTGCGCGCCGAGCGCGAGTACAGCGCCCATAATTTCGAGCATGCCGACGTGCCGACCCTGTTCCGCCACTTCGAGGATGCGGAGCGCGAATGCGCCGCGCTGCTGGCCCACGGCCTGGCGCTGCCGGCCTATGACCAGTGCATCAAGGCGAGCCACCGCTTCAACCTGCTGGATGCGCGGGGCGCGATCAGCGTGACCGAGCGCGCCGCCTACATCGCCCGCGTGCGGGCGCTGGCGAAGGGCTGCTGCGAGGCGTGGCTGGCGGGTGAGGGCTAGCGCCATGTCGCCCGTTCCCGCGATCCCGAGGCCCGGCACGGGCCGGATGACGGCGGTGGTCGCGCCGCGGCCGCTCCGGCATCCCGCCACCCGCACCCCG
The DNA here is from genome assembly GCA_964564645.1 of uncultured Acetobacteraceae bacterium. Lineage (GTDB taxonomy): Bacteria > Pseudomonadota > Alphaproteobacteria > Acetobacterales > Acetobacteraceae > CAZMCV01. The sequence goes on along the minus strand of CAZMCV010000193.1, from coordinate 2,778 downwards.
CCGCGACCGGCGGCCTGACCGATGCCCGAGCTGCTGATCGAGCTGTTCTCCGAGGAGATCCCCGCGCGCATGCAGGCGCGTGCCGCCGAGGATCTCTGCGCCGGCCTGCTGAAGGCGCTGGCGCCGCTGATGACCGATCCGCCGCGCCCGAGCTTCGGCCCGCGCCGCATCGCCGCCGCCGGCAGCATCGCCGCCCGCGCCGAGACGCCCGGCAAGGAGGAGCGCGGCCCGCGGATCGGCGCGCCGGACGCCGCCATCGAGGGGTTCCTGCGCAAGCACGAGGCGAGGCGCGACGCGCTGACCCAGGAGGGCGCCTTCTGGGTGCTCTCCCGCCCCGGCGAGACGATCGAGGCGCGCGACCTGCTGGCCGCGCGCCTGCCCGGCGTGGTGCGCGCCCTGCCCTGGCCGAAATCGATGCGCTGGGGCGTCAGCGACTTCGCCTGGGTGCGGCCGCTGCAGCGGATCCTCTGCCTGCTCGATGGCGAGGTCGTCCGCTTCACGCTCGCCCAGGGCGAGGATTCCGTCCACGGGCTGGAAGCCGCCGCGGTGACGGAGGGCCACCGGCTGATGGCCCCGGGCGCCTTCGCGGTCCGCGGCCTCGCCGACTACGAAGCCGGCCTCCGCGCGCGCAAGGTCATCCCCGACGCCGCCGAGCGGGAGCGGATCATCGAGGCCGGCACCACGCGCCTCGCCGCCGCCGAGGGGCTGGAGGTGGTGCCCGATCGCGGCCTGCTGGCCGAGGTCGCCGGTCTGGTCGAATGGCCGGTGCCGCTGCTGGGCCGGATCGACGACGCCTTCATGGATCTGCCCCCCGAGGTCATGCGCACCACCATGCGCGTGAACCAGCGCTATTTCGCGCTGCGCCATCCGGATGGGCGCCCCGCGGCGCGCTTCGCCCTGGTCGCCAACATCGAGGCGCTGGATGGCGGCGCGGCGATCGTCGCGGGCAATGAGCGCGTGCTGCGCGCGCGCCTCTCGGATGCGCGCTTCTTCTGGGACCAGGATCGCAAGGCGACCCTGGAATCGCGCCTGAAGCGGCTCGACGACGTCGTCTTCCATGCCCGGCTCGGCACCCAGGGCGAGCGGGTGCGGCGGCTGGAGCGGCTGGCGGGACGCATCGCCCCGACGATCGGCGCCGATCCGGCGCTTGCGATGCGCGCCGCGCGGCTCGCCAAGGCCGACCTCGCCAGCGGCATGGTGGGCGAGTTCCCCGAGCTGCAGGGCGTGATGGGGCGCTACTACGCCTGCCATGATGGCGAGGACCCGCGCGTGGCCGAGGCCATCGCCGCGCATTACCGCCCGCTCGGGCCGCAGGACGAGGTGCCGCGCGAGAGCGTGGCGATCGCCGTGGCCCTGGCCGACAAGCTCGACGCGCTGGCGGGCTTCTTCGCGGCCGGCGAGCGGCCGACCGGGTCGGGCGATCCCTTCGCGCTGCGGCGCGCCGCCCTCGGCGTGATCCGCATCATCCGCGAGAACGATCTGCGCCTGCCGCTGCGCGGGCTGCTCGCCGCCGCCTCGGCCCAGGCCGCGGTGGACGAGGCGGAGGTGGTGGCGGCGAGGATCGAGGCGGCGGAGGAAGGGCTCGAGCGGGCGCTCGGCCACGCGCTTTCGGCGCATGAGCCCGCCGCGCCGCTGCCCGCCGCGCCCGAGCGCAACGCCGCCGCCGTGCTCGACTTCATCGCCGAGCGCCTGCGCGTGCAGCTGCGCGCGGAGGGGGCGCGCCACGACGTCGTCGCCGCCGTCTTCGGCGCCGCGCCCGAGGACGATCTGGTGCGCCTGCTCGCCCGCGCCGAGGCGCTGCGGGGGCTGCTGGAATCGGCCGATGGCGCGAACCTGCTCGCCGCCTACCGGCGCGCCGCCAACATCCTGCGCATCGAGGAGAAGAAGGACGGCATCGCCTTCGCGCCCGAGACCGCGCGCGACCTGCTGGCGCAGGCCGAGGAGAAGGCGCTGGCCGCTGCCCTGGACGAGGCCGTGCCCGCCGCCGCCGCACGCATCGCGGCCGAGGATTTCGCCGGGGCCATGGAGGCGCTGGCGCGGCTGCGCGGGCCGCTCGACGCCTTCTTCGACCGCGTGACGGTGAACGATCCCGTCCCCGAGCTGCGCCGCAACCGGCTTGGCCTTCTGGCGCGGCTGCGCGCCGCGATGGATGCGGTCGCGGACCTCTCGAAGATCGAAGGCTAGGGCATGCCGCTTTCCCAGGCGTTCACGCGGCCGGCCTACGCTCCTCGCCCGGAGAGCATCTTCACGCGTTCGGATGATCCCATCTGAGCGCGATCGCGTCTGGCCCCCCGCGGCGCGCATGGCCCGGGAACACTGGAGGGGAACCCCGCCGATGACCAAGTGGGTCTACAGCTTCGGCGCCGGCCTCAATGAGGGGCGGGCGGAGATGCGCAACCTCCTCGGCGGCAAGGGCGCCAACCTGGCGGAGATGGCCTCGATCGGGCTGCCGGTGCCGCCGGGCTTCACCATCACCACCGAGGTCTGCACCTGGTACTACGACCATGGCCAGGCCTATCCGGAGACGCTCCGCGCCGATGTCGCGGCCGCGCTCACGCGCATCGAGCAGGCCGTCGGCGCGCGCTTCGGCGATGCGAAGAACCCGCTGCTGGTCTCGGTCCGGTCCGGCGCCCGCGTCTCCATGCCGGGGATGATGGACACGGTGCTGAACCTCGGCCTGAATGACACGACAGTCGAGGGGCTGGCGGCCAGCGCCGGCGATCCGCGCTTCGCCTGGGACAGCTACCGCCGCTTCATCCAGATGTATGGCGGCGTCGT
>CAZMCV010000192.1:0-7265 GCA_964564645.1 uncultured Acetobacteraceae bacterium | reverse complement strand
GGATCTCGCGCGCGACCGCCTCCACCGCCTCCGGGTGCGCGGCGACGATCTCGGCCAGCGCCTCCTGCCCGAACTCGGCGACCACCAGGTGCTCGCGCGCGCGGACCGTGGCGAAGCGCGGCGCGCCGGTCAGCGCCGACATGTGGCCGAAGGTCTCGCCCGGCCCCTGGGTGTAGATCTCGGCCTCGGCGCCCGCCTCCTCCAGCCGCACGCCGACCGAGCCCTCGAGGATCAGGTAGAGCGACCCGCCCGGCTCGCCCTGGCGGATGATGCGCTCCCCGGCGGCGAAGGGGTGGAGGCGGGCGCGGGCGGCCAGCGCGGCGCGCTCCTCCTCGCGGAAGGCGGCGGTCAGGGGGGCGCGGCGGAGCAGGTCGGGCAGCGGCGGCGGCGCCTCGGGCGGGGCGGCGATGGCCCCCTCGGGGGCCGCCAGCAGCCGGCGATGCGCCGCCACCTGGATGCCGGCGCGGCGGAAGGCGTACCACAGCGCCTGCGCCGCCTCGTCGCGGCGCAGGATGAACAGGTTGGGGTCGCGGTGCCAGAACAGGGCGTCGCAGGCGATGCCGCGATCCTCGAAGGCGCGGACCAGCACCAGGGGCGCGGGCTGCGCCAGCACATGGGGCAGGCCGCGCAGCGCCTCGGCCGCCACAAGCTGCACGCGCCCGGGCGGCGTCCCCGGCTCCACCACGAAGGCGATGGACTGGCGCAGGGTGGCGTCGGGCGCGCCGAGATTGGTCACCTTGGCCGCGGCGACCAGCATGTTCGGCAGGGTCACCAAGGTGCCCTCATAGGTGCGGAGCGTGACCGCGCGCCAATCCGCATCCACCACCACACCCCAGCTGCCATCGACCTGCACGCTGTCCCCGGCGCGGAAGGGCCGGGCCATGTTCAGCGCCAGCCCGGCGAAGACCTGGCCGAGCGTCTGCTGCGCCGAGACGCCGAGCACGATCGCCACCACGCCCGAGGTCGCCGCCACGGCCGTGACGTCGAGGCCGAGCACCTGCGAGGCGACCAGCAGCAGGGTCAGCGCGTAGCCGCCGAGGCTCGCCAGCCCGATCAGGATGTTCGGGACCTTGGAATGGTCCCCCTCCCGCAGCCGGCCGAACCAGAGCCAGCGGCGAAGCGCGGCGTCGATGGTGAAGGCGATGGCGAGCGCGGAGAGCGCGGCCAGGCCCTGGTCGAGCGCGGCCTGCGCCACCTCCCCCGGCGGCAGCAGCCGCCCCGCCAGGCCGCGCGCCAGCAGCAGCAGCAGCGTCAGGCCGAGCCCGCCAAGGACCAGCCGCCCGCGCCCCGCGGCCGCGCCCCGCTGCTGCGCGACCAGCAGCCCGACCAAGGCGCCGGCGCCCGAGAGCGCCAGCAGCGCCACGGCGACCGCATCCGGCATCGCGCCACCCACCGCGCCGCCCTCCCGCTCAGAGTTCCCGAATCAATCGAAGCTGCGAAAGAATGCCCTCCGGGATCATCGAGGATCCCCTTCCGGAATCGAGGCTGGCGGGCATGCCTTCACACACCCTCAGGCGCGTTCGCGCGTGGCGATGCCGTGGAACATCCCCGACAGGTCCATCGTGCCGTGCTGGCCGATCTCGTCGAAATGCCGCTCGATGAAGACGCCGGCGGCGCGGCGGCCGATGTCGCGCAGCAGCACCAGGAACTCCCATTCCGTGTTCAGCTTCGAGGAGGCGCCGAGCGAGGCCATCTCCTCTTGCCCCTCGATCAGGTGCAGGCGGATGTCGCGGAACTCGCCTCGCTCGAGCTTGCCCTCGCGCATCAGCCGCCCGATCAGCTCGATCGCCCAGAGGTCCTTCAGCAGCGAGCTGTTGAAGGTGATCTCGTTGACCCGGTTCAGGATCTCGCGCGCCGTGTCCGGCGTGCCGCGGCGCAGCACCGGGTTGATCTGCACGATGGCGATGTCGGCGCAGGGGCTGTTGTCGATCAGCGGGAACAGCACCGGGTTGCCCATGTAGCCGCCATCCCAGTAGGGCACGCCGTCGATCTCGACGGCATGGTACATGAAGGGCAGGCAGGCCGAGGCCATGACGACGTCGAGGGTGATCTCCTCGCGCGTGAAGACCCGGGCATGGCCGGTCTCGACATTCGTCGCCGAGAGGAAGATCGGCATGTCCTGGCAGTCCTGGACCTTCCGGAAATCGACCATCTGCCCGACCAGGTCGCGCAGCGGGTTGAGGCGCCAGGGATTGGTCTCGTAGGGCGAGGCCAGGCGGTTCAGCAGGTCGAGCGCGACATAGCCCGGCGAGAAGTCGAGCGACCAATTGCCGAGCGCGCGGTCGATCCAGGTGCGCTGCAGCGGGCTGGCGCGGCCGGCATCCGAGACCGCGCGCCAGAAGCGCGCCAGCGCCTCGCGCGCGCCCTCGCCGCCGCCATCATACATGCCCTGCGCCGCGACGACGGCGTTCATCGCGCCCGCCGAGGTGCCGGAGATGGCGTCGACCCAGATCCGCCCATCCTCGAAGATCCGGTCGAGCACGCCCCAGGTGAAGGCGCCATGCGCGCCACCGCCCTGCAGGGCGAGGTTCAAGGTCTTCACGTGCCGGTCCGACCGGCCGCTGGCCTTCGACATTGCGATCCAACCTCTCGATTGTGCGGGCCTTGCCACGTGGCGTTCCCGCGGCGAGACCGCCTGCGGAACGTCCCTTGCCCGGCGCGGTGCGGCGGGCGATTCCTCGCCCGTGCCGCTCCATATCATCAAGCTCGCCGTGGGCGTGCGTGACGTTACGCATCTCCGCGAGATCCAGGCGCGGCGGGCCGTCGCGGACCCGCCGCTGCGCCACCAGACCCGGATGATGCCGAAGCGCGCGGCGGAGGTGACCGCCGGCGGGTCGCTGTACTGGGTGATCGCGGGCTATGTGCGGCTGCGCCAGCGCATCCTCGACATCCGCGAGGACCGATGGGACGACGGCACGGGCTGCGCGGGGCTGGTGCTGGACCCGGCGCTGGTGCCGGTGGCGGCGCGGCCCTCGAAGCCCTTCCAGGGCTGGCGCTACCTGAGCGCCGAGGCCGCGCCCGAGGACCTGCGGGAGGGCGCGGAGGCCGACGGGCTCGACGCGCTGCCGGCAGGGCTGCGGGAGGAGCTGCGCGCGCTCGGCCTGCTGTAGCGCGCCATCCCCCCCCCCACCAGGGACATGTGCCAGAAGACGATGATGGGGGGTGTGGGGGGAAGAAGCGCCTTCTTCCCCCCACCCATCCGCCTACCCCCCGCCCAGCGCCCGCACCAGCATCAGCGCCAGCAGCCCGGCGCCGAGGGAGGGCAGCAGCCGCGCCCGCAGCAGCGCGAAGGCCAGCAGCGCCGCCGCCAGGCCCGCCCCCCGCGCCGGGGCCGGCACCAGCGCCATCGCCCCGCCCGGGGCGAGCACCGCCAGCACCACGAAGGCCGCGAGCGTCGCCTGGGAGACCGCGGCCGCCCAGGCGATGAAGGGATGGTCCGGCCGCAGCCGCCCGGCCACGCCGAGGCCGGCGGCGCGCAGCAGCAGCATGGCCGCGGCCGTCAGGACCAGCGCCAGGTCGGCCGGGTCGCTCAGCATGGCGGTGGCGGCCGCCGCGCGGCGCGGTCGCGCCCCGCCAGGAAGGCCGCCGTGCCCCCGACCAGCCCCGCCGCGAGCAGGCCCCAGGCGGGCGGCAGCCACAGCGCCAGCGGCGCGGCCAGGATGCCGCCGAGGATCGCCCGCCGCGCCGGATGCGCGCCGAGGGCGCGGCGCCACCACCCCGCCCCGGCCGCCGGCCTCGCCGGACCGCCCCGCAGATCCGCCGCGATCAGCAGCGCGAAGTAGATCGGGTTGGCGAAGAGCAGCGCCGCCCGCAGCGCCGGGTCGAGCGCGGGCGCCAGGGCATGCCCCGCCGCCGTCGCCAGGCCCGCCGCGAGCCAGCTCGCCAGGGCGAAGCCGAGGAACCAGGGCAGCCGCGCCGGGGCGGGCAGGCCGGGCAGGCGGCGCATCGCCGCCGCCCAGGGGGTGATGGCGATGAAGGGCAGGGCGAGCCAGCGCCGCGCGCCGGGCGGGCCGAGCCAGGGGGCGAGGGCGACGGCCATCGGGAAGAACCGCGCATTGGCCGCGGTGGCGCCGAGCGCGGCGGGCAGGGCGCCGGCCGGGGCCTCGCCGCTTCCTTCCGGCATGCTGCCTTCCGGGATGGCGAGCTGGAGCAGCACCACCTGCCCGGCCATGCCGTAGACGAGCCAGGAGGCGGCGAGGGCCCAGGCCAAGGCGAAGCCGGCTTCCGCCGCGGCGGCGCCGAAGGCGAGGAAGGTGGTGCCCATGGCCAGGGCAGCGGCGCCCAAAGCCTCGGCCGCGCCGGCGCGCAGCATCGGCATGGCGCGTCCCGGGGACGGCCCGGGGCTGGTCATGCCGGAAGGGTCGGAACCGGCCTCAGAGCCTGTGAAGGAATCGAACTTGCGAAAGAAAACCCTCGGGAATCATTGGGGAATTCCCTGCAAGATCGGCGCTGGCGGGTGTTCTTTCGCAAACTCTCAGCGGGAGGCCGACTGGCTCCGCAGCTCGCGGGCGCGGGCGAGGATCTTGTCCTCGAGCTCGCCATTCATGCCGGCGGAGACGGGCGCGTCGACCCATTGGTTGCCGCGCAGCGCCTGCTTGAAGACCTGCACCCGGACGCCGTCGGAGCGGAGCTGGCGGCCCATGACATAGGCCTGGGCGCGGAAGCGCTCGGCATTTGTCGCGGCCGGGGAATACCAGTCGGTGATGATGGTGCCGCCGAAGGGATCGGCGGAGGCGAGCGGCATGAAGGCCAGCGTGTCGAGGGTGGCGCGCCAGAGGAAGGCGTTCACGCCGAGGGCGCTGCCGGAGGCGGCGGCGGCCTGGCGCTGCTCCCTCTCCTTGTCCACGCCGAAGATGACGAGGCCGGCGGTCGTGCCCTGCGGCTTGTTCCGCGCCGCGGAGCCGCGCCAGTCGCCGTATTCGTCGTTCTGCACCTGGCGCCGGTCGTCCCCGCCGCAGCCCGCGGCGGCGAACAGGGCGAGGAGCGCGGCGGCAACGGGGTGGATCTTGCGATTCATGGGCATTCACGTGACCGTTGGCGGACGGATGGTTAAGCGCGGATGGCGCTTGCCCGCAAGGCCAAACGAAAAGGGGCGGCGGGTTGCCCCGCCGCCCCCTGTCATGCCGTGGGTGATCCGCCGATCAGAAGGCGAGGCGGAGACCGGTGAGGAACACGCTGGCCCGGGCGCGGTCCTGGATGTTCGACGGGTTCTGCAGCCCGGCGACGCTCGGGTTGGTGTCCACGCGGTTGGCGGCGGGGACGTTCTGGCTGGTGCCGGGCTCGTGGAAGGACTGCACCGTGTACTCGGCGACCAGGTCGAGGCCCGGGGCCAGGCGGTAGTTGGCGCCGAAGGAGTAGGCCCAGCGGCTCTGGCCGCGCGGGTTGGCGTCGCTGCCCGCGTAGGTGCCGGTGTACATGTTGCTGCCGATGGTGACCGGGCCGGCGGTGTAGGAGATGCCGGCGAACCACTGGCTCATGTCCTGCGCGCCGCGCAGCGTGGGGATGTAGAAGAAGTTGGTGTTGCCCCACATGTAGCCGCCGCCGACGGTGACGCCGAAGGCGGTGGCCTGCGCGCCGACCTGGTAGACGTTCGGGTTGCGCAGCGTGCGGGTGATGTCGCCGGTCAGCGGCGCCATGTTGCGGATGGCCTGGGCGTTCATGCCGCCGCCGCCGACCGAGAGGCCGACGCCGCCGACATTGCCGCGCCAGCGCAGCATGTACTGGATCTCGTTCAGGCGGCCCGGGCCGTCATGCGAACGGGCGAGGCCCGCGCCGGTGGCGGCATAGGCGGTGTCGCAGTTCGAGCTGATGAAGGAGTTCAAGCAGCCCGTGTCCTCGCCCTCGCCCTCGTTCGGCGCGTAGGACACGCCGAAATCGAAGCCGAAGAACTGCGGCGACAGGTAGATGATCTTGGTGTTGTCGCCGACGCCGCCGGGGGTGGTGCCGGTGCGGACCGGGCGGATGATGAAGCTCTCGAACTCGCCGAAGGCGCCGCCGGTGCCGAAGTTGGTGATCCAGCCGACGTTCATCAGGCCGCCGAAGGGGCCGTCCTCGTCGCCGAAGCGGATCTGGCCGAGCGTCGGCGAGGAGATGAAGGCGTACATCTCGTCGATCGCCGCACCCGTCTTGCGGGTGAAGGCGCGGCGGGCGTCGGACCGGGTGGTGCCCTCCGAGGTGTCGAACTCCATCTCGATCACGGCGCCGTAGGCGAGGCCATTGGCCGTCTTGCCGTTCACGAAGACATGGATCTCGGCATCCGCCGAGAAGTCGTTCTTGCCGACCTTCGCCGACTGCGGGGCGACGCCGACCCGGGTCGGGACGGTGGCGGTGCCCGTCGCAGTGCTCGGCGGAACGGCCGGCGTGGTCACCGTCGTCGGGCTGAAGACCTGGCCCTGGTCGGACGGGCCGGCGCCGGCCTGCTCGACGCCGACGACATTGTTGCCGGTCTGCCGGGTGTAGCCGTAGTACGCGCGGAAATAGCCGCCGATGCGCACCGTCGGGGCCTGTTGCGCTTCAGCCACGGTCGGAGCGAAGACGGCGGCGCCCACGACCGCCGTGCTCGCCAGCAGAATCCTACGCATTCTCATCCTCCTCAACCGCCAGGTTGCCCCGGCCCTTCCCACGACCCGCCGCCTCCCTGGCAGGAGGCGATCCCCCGCCCGGCCGCAGCCAGGGCGTGGGAACCCCCGGGGTCCCTGAGCGAGACTATGGGACGTTGCGCGAAGCGCGAGCAACCGGGCGTTTAGGCATTGCGCGACATCCCTGAGACACTGTGGCGGGAAGGCCACATCGCCCCTATGCACCCGTCGCATCGCCGCCCCGCGCGCCTCGCGCAGGCGCCGCCCCTCAGCCGGCGGCGAGCGCCCCGATCGCCGCCACCCCGCCCGCCCAGCGCGGAAGCCGCCGGGCGTTGCGGCCCTCGATCCCGCCCAGCGCGATCACCGCGGCGCCGGGCGGCGCCCGCCGCGCCAGCGCCGCCCAGCGCAGCGGGCCGAGACCGGGCGCCCCGGGATGGCTCGCGGTGGGAAAGACCGGCGAGAGCAGCACCGCCGCCGCGCCGAGGCGCCGGGCACGCGCCAGCCCCGCCCGGCCATGCGCCGCGACGCTGAGCAGCGGCCGGGCCGGAAGGCGGACCCGCCGACGCGCCAGCAGGAAGGCGAGCAGCCCCGGGACCGGGCCCTGCCGGTCCGCCAGGTGCAGCCCCGCGCGCAGCCGCAGGGCCAGCCTCGCCTCCCCGCCGATCAGCAGCCGCCGCCGGGGCCCCT
>CAZMCV010000191.1:0-7313 GCA_964564645.1 uncultured Acetobacteraceae bacterium | reverse complement strand
GCCGGCCGCGACGCGCGCCGCCGCGCTCGCCGCCGGCGCCGGCACGCTCGCCGCCCTGCGCGAGGCCATCGCCGCCTTCGATGGCAGCCCGCTGCGCGAGACCGCGACCAACCTCGTCTTCGCCGACGGGGTCGCCGGGAGCGGGCTGATGCTCATCGGCGAGGCGCCCGGGGCGGATGAGGACCGGCTGGGCCGTCCCTTCGTCGGCGTCTCGGGGCAATTGCTTGACCGCATGCTCGGCAGCATCGGGCTCGAGCGGTCGCGCGACGTCTACATCACCAACATCCTGCCCTTCCGTCCGCCCGGGAACCGCACGCCCACCGATGCGGAGGTGGCGCTGTTCCTGCCTTTCCTGCTGCGCCACGTGGCGCTGGTCGCGCCGCGGCGGCTGGTGCTGCTGGGGGGCGTCGCGGCCAAGGCGCTGCTGCGCTCGCGGGAGGGAATTACGCGGCTGCGCGGTCGTTGGCATGAAGTAACAATTGAAGAAGACAAGGTCCTTCCCGCGCTGCCGACGTTGCACCCGGCCTACCTCCTGCGCAGCCCGGCATCCAAGCGAGATGCCTGGTCGGATCTGCTGCTGCTTCGCCGCACGCTGGAGGCGAATTAGGTTCACCGGACTGGGAGCCACCGGGTCTCGACTGGTGGGCGGGGGGCGGGCGGGGGATGCCGCCAGGGGGGTATTTGCCCCGATTGGCGTTTTTGGGGTTGCGCGAGCCAAGCCACAGCGGTTAACCAAAACGCGCCATGCGAGCGATCGGCCCCATGGCCCTCCGTGCCCTGCCCCCGCTGATCGGCGGGATCCTCTGGGGCGCGGCGCTTCTCGCGGGGGTCGGCACCCCCGCGAAGGCGCAGCGGGCCAACGACCAGACCGCCATGAGCGTTCCCCGGCCCCCCACGCCAGGTGCGCGAGAGGGGGGAGGCGCGCCCGGCGGCCTGCCCCAGGTCCTCGCCCCCTCCGATGCCGGGCGGCTGCGGCGCATCTTCGCCCTGCAGGCCCGCGACGCCCTGGCCGAGGCCGAGGCCGAGACCGAGCGGCTGACCGACCGCCGCCTGGTCGGCCATGTGCTCGCCGATCGCTGGCAGCGCCCGGGCGCCCAGCCGACGCCCGAGGCGCTGCGGCGCTGGTTGGCCGAATACGCCGACCATCCGGACGCGGCCGCCCTGCATGGCCGCCTCGCCCGCATCCTGCCCCATGGCGCCGCCCTGCCGGCGCCGCCCCCCGGCATCGAGAGCCTGTCCCCCGACACGGTGCTGGTGCCCGAGGAGCGCGACAGCGCCCCCGCCAGCTTCGCCCGGAACCCCACGCTCGACCGCGCCGTGCGGGAACACGCGCTGGCGGGCAAGGCCCAGCAGGCGCTGAACCAGATCGCCCGGACCCGGGGCATGACCCCCGCCTACCGCTCGGCGCTGCTCGCCGAGCTCGGCATCGGGCTGTTTCGCGCCGGCCAGGACGCCGAGGCCTTCCGGATCGCCGCCGAGGCCGCGCGGATCATGCCGGGCAACGGCCAGGCGGCCTTCGCCGCCGGCCTCGCCGCCTGGGGCACGGAGCGCTACGAGCCCGCGCTCGCCTTCTTCGAGGCCGCGGCCCGGACGGAAGGGGCGGCACCGGCGCTCCGCTCGGCCGCCGCCTTCTGGACCGCCCGCGCGGCGGTCCGGGCGCGCCGCCCCGCGCTCTATGTGCCATGGATGACACAGGCGGCGCAGGAGCCCCGGACCTTCTACGGTCTGGTCGCCCGGCGCGCCCTCGGCATGCCGGCCAATTTCGCCTGGGCGCGGGAGCTGCTCGGCGAGGCCGAGGCGGCGCTGGTCGCCGAGACCGCCGGGGGCTGGCGCGCGCTCGCGCTGCTGCAGATCGACCAGGCCGGGCGGGCGGAGGCCGAGCTCCGCCAGCTCTGGGGCCGGGCGAAGGGCAACCCGGCGCTGGCGCGCGCCATGCTGGTGGTGGCGAACCAGGCGGGCATGACGCATCTCTCGGCCCAGCTCGCCGCCGCCTCGCAGGGCCAGGACGGGCGGCCGCGGGACTTCGCCCGCTTCCCGCTGCCCCAGCTGCGCCCGCAGGGCGGGTTCCGGGTGGACCCGGCGCTGCTCTACGCGCTGGCGCTGCAGGAGAGCCGGTTCGACGCGCGCGCCGTCTCCTCGGCCGGGGCCAGGGGGATGATGCAGATCATGCCGGCGACCGCGAGCTTCGTCGCCAGCGACCCCGGCGCGGCCTCGCGGCTGCACGAGCCGGCCTATGCGCTGGAGATCGGGCAGCGCTACCTGCACCACCTGGCCCGCCTCGACGTGACGGGGGGCGAGCTGATCCGGGTGCTGGCGGCCTACAATGCGGGGCCGGGCAACCTCTCGAAATGGCTGCCGGCGCATGGCCACCGCGACGACCCGTTCCTGTTCATCGAGGCGATCCCGTTCGACGAGACGCGCGACTTCGTGCGCCGGGTGCTGGCCTTCTCCTGGATCTACGCCTCCCGCCTCGGCCTGCCCACGCCCTCCCTCGATGACCTCGCGGCCGGCAGCTTCCCCCGCTTCGCCGGGCCGGAGGAGGTGGTGGCGATGCTGCGTCGGGGGCCGCGCACGCTGCACTAGGGCGTGGGTGATGCGGGACAGGGAGTGATTTCGCGTCCTGAAGCCCTTTCGGAAGGCGGCGCGGCGGCGGGGGCAAGAAGACGCTTCTTCCCCCCGTCGGACGTATACGTCCGACCCCATCATCGTCTTCTTGCACGGGTCCTTCGCGGGGCGGGAAGAGTGCCGGAACGGGCGGGAGATGGGCGCGAAGACGCCATGAGCTAGAATGCGATCCCCAGCGCAGCGAGGCCCCCCACCATGCCGATCGACGAGAGCCTGCCCTTCCTGCCCGTCAACATCGCCGTGCTCACCGTCAGCGACACGCGCGACCTCGCCTCCGACCGCTCGGGCCAGACCCTGCAGGAGCGGATCGAGGCCGCGGGGCATCGCTGTGCCGCCCGCGAGATCGTCCGCGACGAGGCAGACGCGATCGAGGCGGTGCTGCGCCGCTGGATCGCCGACCCCGCGATCGATTGCGGCATCACCACCGGGGGCACGGGCATCACCGGCCGCGACGTCACGCCCGAGGCCTTCCAGCGCGTGCTCGAGAAGGAGATCGAGGGCTTCGGCGAGCTGTTCCGCATGCTGAGCTACCGCAAGATCGGCACCTCGACGATGCAGTCGCGGGCGCTCGGGGGCGTGGCGGGCGGGACCTACCTGTTCGCGCTGCCGGGCTCGACGGGGGCGGTGAAGGATGCCTGGGACGACATCCTGCTGTTCCAGCTCGATGCGCGACACAGGCCGTGCAACCTGGTCGAGCTGATGCCGCGGCTGCAGGAGCACCTGCGGGCGGCCTGACCCTCCGGGGCCCCGCCCGGCCGCGAGGGCGCGGGCGGGGACGAGGCCCGCCGGACCCCGCGCGGCCGGTGGTGGCGCCGATGCGCGCGGCCTTCTAGGTAGGGGGATGTGGCAGGCTGGGCACACCCCGTCCCGGCGGCGCCCGCGGGAGGGAGAATCGCGGACCATGGCCGGAGGAGGAAACGACCCGGATCGACCCGGCCATCGGCCGCGCGCCGCATGCCGCCGGCCCGGCACGCCCCGGGCCCGAGCGCGCCGATGCGGGTGATCGGCCTCTCTGGCTGGAGCGGGGCCGGGAAGACCACCCTGCTGACCCGGCTGATCCCGTGCCTCGCCGGGCGGGGGGTCTCGATCTCGACCCTCAAGCACGCCCATCACCGCTTCGATGTCGACACGCCGGGTAAGGATTCCTGGGCGCACCGGGAGGCCGGGGCGCGGCAGGTGCTCGTCGCCTCCGCCCATCGCTGGGCGCTGATGACCGAGCTGCGCGGGACGCCGGAGCCGGGGATGCGGGCGCTGCTGGCCCATCTCTCCCCGGTCGACCTCGTCATCGTGGAGGGCTTCAAGGCCGACACCCACGCGAAGATCGAGGTGCACCGGGCGGCCAACGGCAAGCCCTGGCGGCATCCGGAGGACCCGGCGATCCGCGCCATCGCCAGCGATGTCCCGCCACCTTCGGCCAGCGCGCTGCCCTGGGCGCATCTCGACGACGTGCCGCGCATCGCCGATCTCGTGCTGGAGTTCGCCGTCCCCGCGAGCCTGGCCTGAAGGCCCCCGGCGGGGGCCCGCGCCCTAGCCCGGCGCTTCCGCCGGCGGCACCGTCCCGGCCCGGGGATCGATCGGCAGCAGCCTGTCGAAGCCCATGATCCGCTCGAACACCGCGGCCGCGGCCAGGGCCGTGTCCTCCCGCCGCGGCGGCGCGGCCACCTGCAGCCCGATCGGGCGGCCATGCTGGTCGAAGCCGGCCGGCACCGCGACGGCGGGGCAGCCGGCCAGGGTGAAGGCGGCGTTCCACATCGATCCGGCCATGTAGTTCTCGAGCTTGCGGCCGCCGATGCTCTCCGGGTTGCGCAGCATCACGTCGAAGGCGGGCGTGCCGGCCCCGGGCGTCACGATCACGTCGAACCGGCCGAAGGCGGCGGCGAGCCTGCGGTACCAGGCGGCGCGCTCGCGGTCGGCCCAGGCGAGCTGGCTCGGCGTGGCGGCGAGGCCGCGCTCGGTGTTCCAGACGATGTCGGGCTTGATCAGGTCCCGGTGCGTCTGCAGCTGGATCTCGCGGTCCACCACGAAGACCTGGCTGCGCAACACCAGGAACGCCTCCTGCAGGTCGCCGAGCGTCAGGTCGAGCTCCTCGACCACGCTGCCCGCCTCCTCGAAGCGGTGGACGGCGGCGTCGCAGATGGCGCGGGTCTCGCGGTCGATCGGCAGGCTGCCCTTGAAGTCGGCGGTGTAGCCGATGCGCGCGGGCGGCCGGGCCTCGGCGACAGCGCGGGCATAGGGCACCGAAGGCGCGTCATAGGTCAGCGGGTCGCGCAGGTCCCAGCCCGCCATGGTGTCGAGGAACAGCGCCAGGTCCGGGATGTTCCGCGCCATCGGCCCCTGCACGGACATCGGCGCGAAGAGATTGTTCACCGTGCCCCGGGTGACGCGGCCGGGCGAGGGCCGGATCCCCACCACGCTGCAATAGCTCGCCGGCCGGCGCAGGCTGCCGCCATGGTCCGTGCCCTGCGCCAGCCAGCACTCCCCGGTCGCCAGCGCCACCGCGCCGCCGCCGGTCGAGCCGGCGCAGGTGAGGGAGGTGTTCCAGGGGTTGCGCGTGCGGCCGAACACCTCGTTGAAGGTCGAGCCGCCGGCGCCGAATTCCGGCGTGTTGGACTTGGCGATGACGATGCCGCCCAGCGCCTCGATCCGCTCGACCACGGGGTGCGAGGCGGCCGGCACATGGTCCCGGAAGATCGGCGAGCCATAGGTGGTGCGCACGCCGGCGACATCGGTCAGGTCCTTGATCGCCACCGGTAGCCCGCCGAGCCAGCCGGGCGCGTCGGTGCCCGCCGCGCCCTCGCCGGCCATGATCCGCCGCGCATGGTCGCGCGCGCGGTCCAGGCAGAGGGTCGGCAGCGCGTTCACCGCGGGCTCGACCTCGGCGATGCGGCGCTCGGCGGCGTCGATCAGGTCGAGCGGGGAGATGTCGCGGCGGCGGAGGCGCGCGACGGCCTCCGTCGCGGTCAGGCGGATCAGGTCCTCGGCCATCATGCTCCTCCGCTTGCCAGCAGCGCATCGGTCTCGGCCGCGTCGGGGCAGGAGGCGGCCGCACCCGGGCGGGTGCAGGCGAGCGCCGCGGCGGCCGAGGCGCGGCGCATCGCGGCCTCCATCGCCATTCCCCGATCGAGCGCCGCGGCCAGCACGCCGCACCAGGTGTCGCCCGCGCCGGTGGTGTCGACCGCCGCGACGCGGAAGGCCGGCACCGCGACCATCCCCGCGGCGCCGAACCAGCGCGCCCCGTCCTCGCCCAAGGTCACCACGACATCGCGCCCGAGCGCGCCGCGCAGATCCTCGGTGCCGAGCCACGCGGCCAGCGCCGCCGCCTCATGCGCGTTGGCGATCAGCAGGTCGACCGCGCGCAGCGCCTCCATCGGCAGGTCGCCGGGCGGGGCGAGGTTCAGCAGCACCCGCGCGCCGGCCGCCCGGGCGCGGTGGATCAGCGCCGCGTTCTCCGCCGCCGGCACCTCCATCTGCAGCAGCAGGACGGTCCCGGGGCCGAGCGCGCCATCCTCCACCTGCGCCGAGCGCGCGGCGAGGTTGGCGCCCGAGCCGACCATGATCAGGTTCTCGCCGGCCGCATCCACGGCGATGCCGGCGCAGCCGGTCGGCGCCGCGATCTCGGCCAGGCGCGACACATCGACGCCGGCCGCGCGCAGCGCCGCGGTCGCGACCGCGGCCAGCGGATCGCGCCCGACCGCGCCTGCGAAGGCGACGCGCGCGCCGTCCCGCGCCGCCGCCGCCGCCTGGTTGGCCCCCTTGCCGCCGGGCAGGAAATCGACGGCGGGGCCGAGCACGGTCTCGCCCGGCCGCGGCAGGACGGGCAGGCGGAAGACGATGTCGGCATTGGCCGAGCCGAAGACGAGGACGCTCATCCCGGGAACATGCGCCCCTTCCGGGCCCGGTCGTAGAGCGCGCCGATCAGCGCGTCGAAGGCCGGGGCGACATCGCGCACGGGGTCCATGCGGCCGCGCGAGATGGCCTCCGTGACCCCGCCATCGCGCCAGTGGCTGCCCGCGGTCAGCACGCCCTGGAGGAAGCCCTGCGCGCGGTCGCAGGCCATGGCGAAGCGGGCCTCCGGCGTCTCGCCGGCCTCGAACTCCTCCCACAGCGCGCGCAGCCGCGCGCCGAGATCGGGGGGGAGGAAGGCGAAGAGGAGGTCGGCCGCCGCGCGCTCCCGCGCGGCCTGGGTCAGGCGGTGCTGCTCGTCATAGGCGAAGGTGTCGCCGGCCTCGATCTCCACCATGTCGTGCGCGGCGATCATCGCCAGCGCATGGCCGAGATCGGGCGGGTCGGGCAGGCCGTCATGCAGCAGCAGGGCCAGCAGGGCGACGTTCCAGCTGTGCTCGGCCGAGTTCTCCTGGCGCAGCGCGCCCGTGCCGGGATGCCGTGTCCGCCCGCGCCGCTCGACATGCTTCAGGCGGTCGGCGAGCGCGAGGAAATCGATCAGCGCCTCGGCGCGCGCCGCGTCCATCGGGATCAGCGCCGGGACGCGGGCGCGGTCCAGCGCCCGAGCAGGAAGCCGAACACCACCGCGCCGCCGAGCAGCGCCACCACCTCGCCGGCCAGCGCATGCGCCATCGGGATGCCGATCAGCACCATGCCGACCAGCAGAGCGACCTTGCCCCAGAGGGCGAGGTTCGGCCGCCAGCCCGGCCGCCCCGCCGCGGCGCGCGCCCTCGGCGCCGCCGCCC
>CAZMCV010000190.1:0-7385 GCA_964564645.1 uncultured Acetobacteraceae bacterium | reverse complement strand
GCTCGGCGAAAGCGGGGCGGCCGAGGTCGCATGGACGCGCCCGGCCCTCGACATGGCCGGACGGCCGCTCCCCGGCCGGGTCCCGGCCGTGCCAGGGGACGGACCCGGGGACGGACCCGGGGACGGGCCGCGGCAGGCCGACCGCGTCGCGCTGCGGGGCGGCGCGCAGCGCTCGCTCGGGCACTTGGCCCGCCGGCTCATGGTCGATCCGACGCGCATCGTCGCGGCCGCCCTGGTGCTCGCCCTGTGGCGGGTCCGCCGGGCACCGGAGATCGCCGCCGGCGACCTGGTGGTGGCCACGCTGGCGGAGGGCAGCCCGCTCCTCGGCCTGGCGCGCGGCGGATTTGCCGCAAGCCGGATCGCCCTGGCCCCCGGCCTCGCCTTCGCGTCGCTGGTCGAGGCGCTGGCGCGCCCCGCGACAGTGGAGGAGGACGGCCCCGTCGACCTCTTCCTCGTGCTCCGGCCGGCGGGGCCATGGCGCGGACCGGCGACGATCGAGGGTGGCCCGCCGGGGATGCTGGTCGAGATCGCCGGCACGCCGCAGGGCGTGACCATCGACGGCGCCGGCGGCACGGCCGGGGCGGTGGTGCTCGACGCCCTGGCGCCGATCATCCTGGCCGCCTCCGCCGATCCGCAGGCGGCGATCGGCGCGCTCCCCCTGGTCGAGCCCGCGGAGGCGGCGCTCCTCGACGCCGAGCTCGCCGCGGCGGAGCAGGTCCGACCGCCGCCGCCGATCCTCGAGACCATCCTGGCCCAGGCCCGGCGCACCCCCGACGCGGTCGCGCTGCGCAGCCCGTCCGGCACGCTGCGCTATGCCGAGCTGGTCGCGCGCTGCGGCCGGATCGCGGCCGCGCTGCGGGCGGCCGGCGCCACCGGCGGGGCGCGGCCGATCGCGGTCTGCCTGGGGCGCAGCACCGATCTCGCCTGTGCGCTGCTGGCGGCGCATTGGGTCGGCGCCCCCTACCTGCCCCTCGACCCGGAGCATCCCGCCGCGCGCCGGCGCGCCTGCCTCGAGGCCGCCGGCGCCCGCTTCGTGGTCGCCGATCCGGGCAGCGACCTCGAGGGGGGTCCCGCGCGGGTCGTGACCCTGGCGGGGCTGGCCGACGCCGCCCCGCCGCCGCCCGCCGCGCCGGGCAGGCTGGCCTATGTCATCTTCACCTCCGGCTCGACCGGCCGGCCCAAGGGGGTCGAGATCGGGCAGGACGCGCTCGCGAACCACGTCGCGGCGATGCGGGCGAGGCTCGGGCCCGGGCCGGGCGACGTGCTGCTCGCCGTCACCACCCCGGCCTTCGACATCGCGGCGCTGGAGCTGTTCCTGCCGCTCGCGATCGGCGCCACGGTCGTCCTCGCCTCGCGCGAGGCGGCGCGGGACGGGCGCGTCCTCGCGGCGGCGCTGCGGGACAGCGGGGCGACGGTGATGCAGGCCACGCCGGCCACCTGGTCGATGCTGCTCGATGCGGGCTGGCCGGGCGATGCCCGCCTTGCCGCGCTCTGCGGCGGCGAGGCGCTGGGTCCGCGCCTGGCGGCCCGCCTGCTCCCGCGGGTCGGCCGGCTGTGGAATCTCTACGGCCCGACCGAGGCGACCATCTGGGCCACCGCGCAGCCGGTCGAGGCCGCGCTGGTCGCGGCCTTCGAAGGGCGGACGAGCCTGCCGCTGGGCGAGCCGCTGCCCGGCGTGGCCGCGGCGGTGCTGGACGATGCCGGCCACCCCCTGCCCGACGGCGTGGCCGGCGAGCTTGCCCTCGGCGGCATCGCGCTGGCGGAGGGCTATCGCGGCGATCCCGCGCTCACGGAGGAGCGCTTCCCGCGCCGCGCCTTCGCCGGCGGCCCGCCGCGGCGGCTCTACCGCACGGGGGATCTGGTGCGGCGGGAGGGGGCGGGCCTCGTCTTCCTCGGCCGGCGCGACGACCAGGTGAAGCTGCGCGGGCACCGGATCGAGCTCGCCGAGGTGGAGCGCTGCATCGCGGCCGGACCGGGCGTGGCCGACGCGGCCGCCGCGCTGCACCGCGATCCCCGGGGGGAGCCAGTCCTCGTCGGATACGCCGTCGGCGCGGCAGGGCCCGTCGATCCGGCGGCGCTGCGGGACTGGCTCGCCACGCAGCTTCCGGACTACGCGGTGCCGGGCCGGCTGGTGGCGCTGCCGCGGCTTCCGCTCGGGGCGACGGGAAAGCTCGACCGGGCGGCGCTGCCCCCGCCGGCCCAGGTGGCGACGGAGGCGCGCCCCTCCTGGTCGCCGCCCGCGACCGCGACGGAGCGGCGGCTGGCCGCCCTCTGGCAGGGGCTCCTTGCGGTCGAGCGCGTCGGACGCCGCGAGAGCTTCCACGAGCTGAACGGCCATTCGCTGGCGGCGACCGGCCTGCTGGTCGCCATCGCGCGGGAATTCGGGGTCGAGCTGCCGCTGCGCGCGCTGGTCGAGGCGCCGACGGTCGCCGAGCTCGCCGAGGCGATCGATGCGGCGATCGCGGGAGAGCCCCTGGACCTTGGCGGCCCGGCGCGCCTCGACCGGCTGCGCCAGGATGCGATCCTGCCCGATGCGATCCGTCCGCCGGCCGGCCGGCCGGAGCCGGACCCCGCGGCGATCCTGCTCACCGGCGCCAGCGGCTTTCTCGGCCGGCACCTGCTGGTCGAGCTGCTGGCGCGGACCGAGGCGCGGATCCACTGCCTGCTGCGCTTCGACCCGACGCTCGGCGGCGACGCGGCCGCGCTCGCGCGGTCCCGCCTCGTCGCGCCGCTGCGCGCCGCCGGGCTCTGGCGGGAGGCCTGGGAAGGGCGCGTCGTCGCCCATCGCGGCGACCTGGCGGCGGAGGGATTGGGCCTCGACCCGGCGGAGGAGCGCCTGCTGGCCGGGACGGTCGGCGCCATCTACCACTGCGGCGCCGAGGTCCGCTTCACCCTGCCCTACCAGCGGCTTCGGCGCGCGAATGTCTGCGGCACGCTGGCGCTGCTCTCGCTCGCCTGCCGGGGCCGGCCGAAGGCCTTCCACCACGTCTCGACGCTCTCGGTGTTCGACCAGGCGCCGTTCTTCGATGGACGCACCATCGCGGAGGGGCCGCTGCCCGACCTGGCGGGGCCGCCCTTCACCGGCTACGCGGCCAGCAAATGGGTCGCCGAGCGGCTGGTCGCCGCGGCCCAGGCGCGTGGGCTGGCCGGGACGATCCATCGCCCCGGCACCATCGCCGGCGACCGGCAGCGGGGGCATTGGCCGACCACCGACCTGCTGCCCGCCTTCCTCAAGGCCTGCATCGAGCTCGGCGCGGTGCCCGCCGCGGCGTTCGGGCTGGTGCTGACGCCGGTGGACGTCGTCGCGGCGGCGATCGTCGCCGCGTCGCGCGCCCGCGATGCGGAGGGCGCCGTCTTCCACCCCGTCTGCGGCGATGCGGTCGAGCTGCCCGAGATCGCCTTCCTGCTGCGCGAGCACGGCCATGGGCTGGACGAGCTGCCCTATGCGGCGTGGTGCGGGCGGCTGCGCCGGCGCCTGGCGGCGGGCGAGCCCTGTGCCCTTACCGGGCTGGCCCCGCTCTTCCTCGACCCGCTGCCCGGGCTGGGCGGCCTCCGCGCGCCGGAACTCGCGGCGCCCGGGCGGCGTCCGCGCTACGACCGGGCGGCGCTGCTGCGCGCGATCGGCCCCGCGGCGGCGGCGGCGGTGGTCGACCGGGGCCTTCTGCTTCGTTACCTGCGCGCATGGCAGTGCGAGGGGTTCCTCCCGCCGCCCGCCCCGCGGCGATGACGGGGCGGCCGATCCACGGCGGCACCCGGGGAGGTGGGATCCGGAGTCGGGCGGAGGAGCGGTTCCTGGCCCGTCCGGTGCCCGGTCGCCTTCGGGGCGCTGCCCCGGCGAAGGGCGGCAAGGCGATCCGGTCAGGCCGTCCGCGGCAGGCCGGCCCTCGACCCTGCGGAAGAACGCCCTTTGCAGTCATGGCGGAATCTCCATCAGCATCGGGGCTGACGGGCATTCTTCCACAAGCCCTCAGGCGGCCGAAAGCGCCTCGCCGGCCAGCGTGATCCGGTGCATCAGCCGCCGCTCGCCCTGGTAGTCGTTCGCCGCGTAGTGCCAGGTGCTCCGGTTGTCCCAGAAGGCGATGGAGCCCGGGCGCCATTCGAAGCGCATCTGGTATTCGGGGCGCGCCGCGTGGCGGTAGAGCGTCTCCAGCAGCCCCTTGCTCTCCTCCTCGGTCCAGCCCGCGAAATGCGTGGTGAAGCCCGGGTTGACGTAGAGCGCGGGCCGGCCGCTGCCGGGATGGCGGATCACCACCGGGTGGACCGCGTCCTGCGTCGCCGCCTCCGGGTTGCCGAGGCGCCCGTCCTTCTGCTCCTCCCGGTCGCGGCGGCCGAAGACGTGGCGGCTGGAATGGACGGCCTCAAGGCCCTGCAGGGTCCGCTTCAGCCCCTCGGACAGCCCCGCATAGGCCGCCTCCATGCTGGCGAAGAGCGTGTCGCCCCCGGCCTCCGGCAGCTCGCGCGCCAGCAGGACCGAGCCCAGCGCCGGGATCTGGTCGTAGCTGTGGTCGGTGTGCCAGCCGCCGCCGATGTTGCGGGTCTGGGCGGGCTCCTTGCGCACCTCCGCGATGCGGCCGTCGAAGCCGTCGACCTTGGTGAAGAAGCGGTTCACGTCGATCGGCGCGAAGCGCTCGGCGAAGGCGATGTGCTGCTCGGGCGTGATGTCCTGGTCGCGGAAGAACACCACGCCGCGATCGGCCAGGGCGCGGCGGATCGTCGCCAGCTCGGCCTCGCCGAGCGGCGCGGCGAGGTCGAGGCCGCGGATCTCCGCCCCCAGCACCGGACCCGTCGGCACCACCTCGATCGTCGCGTTGCGCATGGCGTGGGCTCCCTCTGCCGTCCGCGGATGCTCCGCGCCCGCGCGGCCAGCGTCAACGCCCGGCGGGCGGCGGCGTGGCGGCGCCCTGGCCGAGCGGGCGCGTCATCAGCACGCTGTCCACCCAGCGCCCATGCTTCCACCCGATCGCCGGCAGCATGCCCGCATGCCGGAAGCCGCAGCGCGCGTGCAGGCCGATCGAGGCCGCATTCCCGGAATCGCCGATCACCGCGACCATCAGCCGGAACTCCGCCGCCTCGCAGCGCGCGACGAGCGCCGAGAGCAGCGCCCGGCCGATGCCGGCGCGCCGCCCGACCGTCTCCGGCGCGACATAGATCGAATCCTCGACGGCGAAGCGGTAGGCGGGCCGGGTGCGGTAGGGCCCGGCATAGGCGTAGCCGAGGATCCCGCCGTCGGCCGCCTCGGCGACCAGGTAGGGGTAGCCGGCGGCCAGGATGGCGGCGCGGCGCCGGGCGAGCTCCGCCAGGTCCGGCGGCTCGGTCTCGAAGCTGGCCAGGCCATGGACGACCCAGTGGCCGTAGATGCGGGCGATGGCGGGCAGGTCGGCGTCGCGGCTGTCGCGGATGGTCGGGGCGGGAGCTGTGGCGGCGTCCATGGCGCGGCCACCATCGGTCGTTCCGGGGGCTTCGGCAACCGGGGCGCCCGGGAGGGGGAGGCGGAGAGGGGGCTGGACCGCGGCGCCGCGGGACCGCAGGCTCCGCGCCCGACGCATCCTCGCGAAGTCCCCCGCCCATCACGCCCCAACGCTCATCCGCCCCGCGCCAGGCCGTGCCGGTCATCGGCCTTGCCGTCGCCGCCGTCGGGCTGTCCACGACCATCCCGCTGCCGCTCTACGGCGCCTATGCCGCCTCCGGCGGGCATGGCGCGGGGGCCCTGGCGCTGGCCTTCGCCGCCTACGCGCTGACCCTGATCGTCACCGCGCCCGTGCTGGGTCCGCTGCCGGACCGGATCGGGCGGCGTCCGGCGGTGCTGATCGGCGTCGGGCTCGCCGCCCTCTCGACCCTGCTGCTGGCCGCCTGGCCGGGCATCCCGACGCTGGCCGTCGCACGGGTCGCGCAGGGGATCGCGATGGGCTGCGTCACCGGCGCGGCGGCGGCATGGGCGACGGAGCTCGCCGGCGGCACGGCGGAGGGGGCGCGGCGCGCGGCCTCGGTCATCGCCCTGGCGACCGTCGGCAGCTTCGGGGTCGGGGGCGTGCTGACGCTCGGCGCCATCCTCGCCTGGCCCGGGACGCAGCCGCCGGCGACCTTCCCCGCGCATCTCCTGGTCTGCGTCCTGGCGCTGGCCCTGGCGGCGCGGCTGCCGGAGACCCTGGCCGCGCCTTCCGCCGGCGGCTGGATCCGGCGCCTGGCCTTTCCCGCCGGGACGCTCGCCACCACCCTCGCGATCATCCCGGGCTGGGGGACGACGGGGACGATCCTGACCAGCGTGCAGGCGGCGATGACCGCCGGGGGACAGCCGATGGCCGGTCCCGTGGCGGCCTGCGCGATGATGCTGGTGGGCGTGCTCGCGCAGCGCGCCTTCCTGACCCTGCCGCCGCGCCGGGCGGTGCCGGCGGGGCTGGCGGTCACGCTGGGCGGCGCCGGGGTGGCGTTCGGCGCCGCGCTCGCCGGCTGGCTCTGGCCGCTGGTCGGCGGCGCGGTGGTGGTCGGGATCGGCGTCTATGGCTTCGTCTATCTCGGCGGGCTCCGCGCGGTGTCCGAGGCCGCCTCGGGCGAGGACCGGGCGCGGGCCGTCGCCGGGTATTTCCTGGTGGCGCATGTCGGCTTCAGCCTGGTGCCGCTGGCGGTCGGGCTGGCGGTGGATGGGGCGGGGCCGGCGGTCGCGCTCGGCGGGATGTGGGGCGCGCTGGCGCTGGCCTCGGTCGTGCTGGGGATCGCCATCCGGCGGCGCTGACGGTTTCGGCTTGAGCCCCGGCCGGCGCTGCCGGAAGCTTCGCCGGACCCGATCCCCGGAAGGCCCCGCCCGATGCCCGACACCGCCCTGCCGACCAGGCCAGCCGCCTCGCTCGTCGTCGTCCAGCCCGAGGAGGGGCGCGAATTCTGGCAGCCCGTGCCGGCCAACGGCTTCGTGCGCTGCATCCTCTCGGCGGCCGAGATCGGCGCCGAGACCCCCTTCGCCATGGGCACCCAGACGGTCGATGCCGGCTGCTTCGTGCGCGAGCACCAGCACCCGGAGAACGAGGAGGTGATCTTCGTCCTGGACGGCGAGGGCGAGGCGCTGCTGGACGGCGCCGACCGCGCGCCGATGCGCAAGGGCACCTGCCTGTTCCTGCCCAAGGGCAGGCCGCACCGCTTCCAGGCGAGCGAGGCCGGGCCGATGACCTTCCTCTGGCTGATCATGCCGGGCGGGCTCGAGACCTTCTTCGCCCGCATCGGGCGGGAGAAGCGGGCGGGCGAGGCGAAGCCCGCGCCCTTCCCGCGGCCCGAGGACGTCGCGCGGATCGAGGCGGAGACGGTGTTCGGGCCGCTGCCGAAGCGAGGCTAGGGTCCCGGTCGAGAAATAGCTGGTCACTCAGGGTTGGCCGTGATTCGCTGCGTGTGGCAGCGGA
>CAZMCV010000189.1:0-7421 GCA_964564645.1 uncultured Acetobacteraceae bacterium | reverse complement strand
CCGCCGGCGCCGCCGAAGCATTGCAGCGCGTAGCGGGTCGCGTCGTGGCCCTTCTGGATCGAGACCTGCTTGATGGCGTTCGCCATGTTGGCGACGGCGACGCGCAGGAACCCCTCGGCGACCGCGCGCGGGTCCTGCGCGGGCGCGCCGGTCGCCACGGCGATGTCCGCGGCCAGCGCGGCGAACCTCTCCCGCACGACCTCGCCGTCCAGCGCCTGGTCGCCGCCGGGGCCGAAGATCGCGGGGAAGTGGCGCGGCTGGACCTTGCCGACCATGACGTTCGCGTCCGTCACCGTCAGCGGCCCGCCGCGGCGGTAGCAGGCCGGGCCGGGGACGGCGCCGGCGCTGTCGGGTCCGACGCGGAAGCGCGCGCCGTCGAAATGCAGGATGGAGCCGCCGCCGGCGGCGACCGTGTTGATCGCCATCATCGGCGCGCGCATGCGCACGCCGGCGACCATGGTCTCGAAGGCGCGCTCGAACTCCCCGGCATAGAGCGCGACATCGGTGCTGGTGCCGCCCATGTCGAAGCCGATGATGCGGTCGAACCCGGCCATCCCCGCGGTGCGCGCCGCGCCGACGATGCCGCCGGCGGGGCCGGACAGGATCGCGTCCTTGCCCTGGAAGCTGCCGGCCTCGGCCAGGCCCCCGTTCGACTGCATGAAGTAGAGCCGGACGGGGACTTCGCCGGCCGATTCACGCCCTCCGGCTTCGCCGTCGGCCGATCGGACGGCGCGCAGCTCGCCCGCCACCTGCTCGACATAGCGGCGCAGGATCGGCGAGAGGTACGCATCCACCACCGTCGTGTCGCCGCGCGGCACGATGCGCGGCAGCGGCGAGGCCTGGTGGGACAGGCTGACCTGCGCGAACCCTTCCTCGCGCGCGAGGGCGCCGAGGCGAAGCTCGTGGTCGGGATGCGCCCAGGCATGCATCAGCACGATCGCGACCGCGCGGATGCCATCCCCATGCGCCGCCCGCAGCGCGGCGCGCGCCGCCGCCTCGTCGAGCGGCTCCAGCTCCGTCCCGTCCAGGCCGACGCGGCCGGCGATCTCGGCGACGCGCTCATGCAGCAGGTCGGGCAGGCGGACATGCAGGTCGAACAGCCGCGGCCGCGCCTGGTTGCCGATCCGCAGCAGGTCGGCGAAGCCGCGGTTGACGAGCAGCAGCACCCGCTCGCCCTTGCGCTCGAGCAGCGCGTTGGTGGCGACGGTCGTGCCCATCTTCACGGCGTCGATGGTGCCGGGCGGGATGGGCGCGCCGGGCGGCAGGCCCAGGCAGGCGCGGATGCCGGCCACGGCGGCGTCGCGGTAGCGGCCGGGATTCTCGCTCAGCAACTTGGCGGTGGACAGCCGGCCCTCGGGATCGCGCGCGACGATGTCGGTGAAGGTGCCGCCGCGGTCGATCCAGAATTGCCAGCCGGCCATCGAGCCCATCCCTTGCGCCGTCTCGGGAATGGCCCGCTCCCCGGCCCCGCGCAAGGGGTCGCGCCGGGGGCGGCTACTCCGCCGCCGCCAGCAGCGACCCCGCCGGCGTCGCGCCCACCGGCACCTCGTCGCAGGTGGTCCGGCGCAGCTCGCGCGGGCTGGCCATGTCGTAGCGCCGGCCGCGATGCAGCGTGCAGCGATTGTCCCAGATCACCAGGTCGCCGGCCTGCCATTCGTGGCGGTAGACGAACTCCGGCCGCGTCGCGTGCTCCAGCAGGTCCATCAGCAGCATGCGCCCCTCGGCCAGCGGCATGCCGAGGATCCGCCGCGCATGGATGCCGCAGAACAGCGCCGTCCGCCCGCTGCCCGGATGCACCCGCACCAGCGGCCAGACCACCGCCGGCAGCGCCTTCAGCTGCTCCTCGGTGTAGCCGTCGTCGCCCAGCAGCGTGATGCGCGAATGCAGCGCGTAGTGCTCGGCCTCCCGCCCCTCGACCAGCGCCCGCAGCCGGTCGGGCAGCGAATCCCAGGCGGCGCGGAGATCGGCGAACTCCGTCTCCCCGCCCCAGGCCGGCAGGCGGACGGCATTCAGCATGGAATAGGAGACGGCCGGGGTCTGGAAGCTGCTGTCGGAATGCCAGAGCTGGTTGGCCAGCTGGCTGATCATCTTCTTGGTGTCGGCCGCCATCGGCCGGCCCTCGGCGTCGAGGTTGGAGATGTCGATCAGCGCGCGGTCGCGCATCCGCTCCATCTGCCGCCCGATCTGCTTGAGGCCGGGGTTGAGCGGCCCGAACTGGGCGGCCATTGCGACCTGCTGCTCCTGCTCCATGGCCTGGCCGCGGAAGACCAGGACGGCGTGACGGTCCATGGCGGCGACGATCTCGGCCACCTGGTCCGGCGCCAGGGGCCGGGTCATGTCGAGGCCGGAGGCCTCGGCGGCGAAGAGCGGATGCAGCGGGCGCAGTTCCAGGGCGGCCATGGGGCGGTCTTCCTCCATCCTCGGCGGGAAGCCTAACGCCGGGATCCGGCGGGGCGGAAGCCTCGGCCGCGCGGGCGCGTGCCAAGCCGGCCGGGGGCGTGCTATGGCGCATCGCGTCCGGTGGTGGCCGAGGCAGGCCAGCACAGGCCTCGGGCCGGGGCCGCGGCAGGCGGGCAGAGGATTCCTTGGGCGTCTGGGGCAAGATCATCGGCGGGGTGGCGGGGTTCTTCACCGGCGGCCCGCTCGGCGCCGTGATGGGCGCGGCGCTCGGCCACGCCGCGGATCAGGGGGCGGTCGGCGGGCGTGGCCCGCCGGGCGCGGGCCTGCCGCCCGGCGCGGCCACCCTCGCCTCCATGCTCGGCTCGAAGGAGCAGCTCTTCTCCATCGCCGTCGTCGTGCTCTCGGCCAAGCTCGCCAAATGCGACGGGCCGGTGCGGCGGGAGGAGATCGACGCCTTCAAGGGCACCTTCCGGATCCCGCCCGAGAACCTGCGGGAGGTCGGCCGGCTGTTCGACAGCGCCCGCGAGAGCGCCGAGGGCTACGAGGGCTTCGCCGACAAGGTCGGCGAGGCCTTCGCCGACAACAAGGGCATGCTCGAGGACGTGCTCGCCGCGCTGTTCCACATCGCCCGCGCCGACGGCCCCCTGACCCGGGCCGAGGTCGCCTTCCTGCAGCGCGTGCAGACCGGCTTCGGCCTCGATGCCCGCGCCTGGGAGCGGGCGCGGGACGGGCGGAGCGCCGGGGCGGGGCCCGGGCGCATGCAGCCGCAGGGCCCGGATCCCTACGCCGTCCTCGGCGTGCCGAAGGGCGCGTCCGACGAGGCGATCCGCCTGGCCTGGCGGCAGCTGATGCGGGAGAACCATCCGGACAGCCTCGCCTCGCGCGGCGTGCCGGCGGAGTTCGTCCGGCGCGCCACCGACAAGGTCGCCGAGATCAACGCCGCCTGGGACCGCATCAAGCGCGAGCGGGGGCTTTGACGGGCGGGCGGTCCCCGTGACGCTCCGCCTGCGCGAGGCGCCGAGCCCGAACCACGACGAGCGCCCCGCGGGCGAGCCGATCGACACCCTGGTGCTGCACTACACCGGCATGCGGAGCGGCGCCGAGGCGATCGCCCGCCTGCGCGACCCCGCCGCCCGGGTCTCCTCGCACTACGTGGTGGAGGAGGACGGGACGGTGTTCCGCCTGGTGCCGGAGGCGCGGCGGGCCTGGCATGCCGGCGTGTCGCACTGGCGCGGGCGGGCGGCGCTGAACGGCCGCTCGATCGGGATCGAGATCGTCAACCCGGGCCATGAATGGGGCTACCGGCCCTTCCCGGCGCTGCAGATGGCGGCGGTGTGCGACCTCTGCCTGGAGATCCTGGCGCGCCACCCGATCGCGGCGCGGGACGTGGTCGCGCACAGCGACATCGCCCCGGACCGCAAGCAGGACCCGGGCGAGTTGTTCGACTGGCAGGGGCTGGCGGCCAACGGGGTCGGGCTGTGGCCGCGCGGCGTGCCGGGGACGGCACCCGACCACGTGGCGGAGGCGCCGCTCCGCGTGCCACCCCTCCTGGCGCGGATCGGCTACCGCACCGACCTGCCGCTGCCCATGCTCGTCACCGCGTTCCAGCGCCGCTGGCGGCCGGAGCGGGTCGACGGCACGCCCGATGCCGGCACGCTCGCCCGGATGGAGGCGGTGGCCGCGCTGACGTGACCGCCGGGCGTGGCGCGGGCGCGCTTCGGCGTCAGGCCGTGCAGAGGTTCGGCACCGCCACCCGCTCGAACAGGTGCGGTCGCGCGACGGCGCTCGCCGGGTAGGCGTCGAGCGCGCGGGCGAAGTCCGGATGCGTGAAGGCGGCACGGAAATGCGCCACCGATTCCCAGACCGCGTAATTCATGAATACCGCGCTGCCGCCGATCGCGCGGTGCAGCTGCGTCGCGATGTAGCCGGGCTGGCGCTTCATCCAGTTCGCGTCGTGCTCCCAGGCGGCGACCAGCGCCTCGGCCTCCTCCGGCGCCACGCTGAACAGGTTGACCAGGATGACGGGCGCGGCCTCCGCACCGAGCTGCTGGCGGATCGGGACCTGCGGGTCGATGGGCTGGATGTCGAGCATCGGTGTCGTCCTCGGGGGGCTGCCGCCCGCGTGCCGGGGCGGGGCGGGCGGCATCATGGCGCCGATCCGGGCGCGGGTCATGCCGCCGCCGCGGCGCGGCGCTTGACGTCCCTCGGCACGGGCCGCACTCCCCCCGCGCGTCAGGCGGCCGGACGGCCGCTGGCCTCGGAGCGATCCGGGGCTGGAGGAAAGTCCGGGCTCCACGGGAACACGGTGCCGGCCAATGGCCGGCGGGGGCGACCTCAGGGAAAGTGCCACAGAGAGCAGACCGCCCGGACGGCGCGAGCCCTCCGGGCAAGGGTGAAAGGGTGCGGCAAGAGCGCACCGCGCCCCCGGCAACGGGGGCGGCACGGTAAACCCCACCGGGAGCAAGGCCGAATAGGGGTGGCCGGCGGACCCGCCCGCGAGGGCGGGCGACCGCGGGGGCGTTCCCGTCCCGCCACCCGGGTTGGCCGCGCGAGGCGGGTGGCGACACCCGTCCCAGAGGAATGGCCGTCCCATCCCCGTTTTTCAGGGGGTGGACAGAACCCGGCTTACAGGCCGCCTGACGCGCCTTTTCCACAGCCTGTCCACAGACCTGTCCACGGGCCGCCTCGGTCCGCGCAAACAACGAAAACGCCGCCCGCAACCGTGACTGGTGCCGGGTGCGCCGATTCTCACGTCATGGCAATTCATGAGGTTAAGTGCCTGCGCGCTCACGGGAATGTACCGCAAGCTTTGTGGGGTGGAATGTCAATGGTGGCTTGAATTCCCGGACTTTCCCGTGTTATCCCTTGCTCACCCGCTAAGGACACGCAGCGCTCGGGGGGGCGGGCCGTCCGCGGCGGGTGGTCGGGCGAGCCGGCGAGGTCGGGGGGCCTCGCCGGCCGCTGCCCGAAGGGGGGGGGATGCCGCGGCGGATGCCGGTCGGCCGGCCGCATCCGTGGCCGGCCGCCGTCCCGCACCACATCCCATCCCAACGGAGGCGGCGAAGCACCCTGGCCGATGACGGCGCGCGCAGGGGGGGCTTGTCCATTTTCGTCGGCACGGTACCCGGAACGTTCGATGCGAAGAAGGCGCGAATCTCCGTGCCCGCCAATTTCCGTGCCCTGCTGTCGCGCTTCGATTCCAACGAGCTGATCGGCCGCAAATCCGACCACTCGCCCTGCCTCGAGATCTGGCCGCGCGCGACCTTCGACGAGGAGGTGCAGCGCCGCATCGCCGATCTCGACCCCTTCGCCCGCGACTACGAGAAGCGCGTCCGCCGCCTGGTCGCGCGCGTCCACCCGCTGCAGCCCGACACCGAGGGCCGCACCGTGCTGCCGCGCGAGCTCAGCGAGAAGGCCGGCCTGGAGGGCGAGATCGTCTTCTCCGGGCGCATGAAGTACTTCCAGGTCTGGAACAAGGCCCGCTGGGACGAGGTCGAGGCCGCCGACGAGGCCGAGGATGCGGAGGACGCGGCATGAGCGACGCACCGCCGCCCGGCCACCTGCCCGTCATGCTCGCCGAGATGCTCGCCACCCTCGCCCCGCGCGACGGCGCGCATTACGTCGACGGCACCTTCGGCGGCGGCGGCTACGCCGCGGCGATCCTCGCCGCCGCACCGCGCTGCACCCTCTGGGCGATCGATCGCGACCCGGACGCGATCGCGCGCGGCGCGGCGCTGGCCGCGCGGCATCCCGGGCGGCTGCACCTGCTGGCCGCGCGCTTCGGCGACATGGTCGAGGCGCTGACCGAGGCCGGCGCGCCGGCGGCGCTCGACGGCGTCGTGC
Source organism: uncultured Acetobacteraceae bacterium (assembly GCA_964564645.1). GTDB lineage: Bacteria > Pseudomonadota > Alphaproteobacteria > Acetobacterales > Acetobacteraceae > CAZMCV01. The sequence goes on along the minus strand of CAZMCV010000189.1, from coordinate 1,178 downwards.
TCGATCTCGGCGTCTCCTCCTTCCAGCTCGACGACCCGGCGCGCGGCTTCTCCTTCCGCGGCGACGGACCGCTTGACATGCGCATGGGGAAGGACGGCACAACGGCGGCGGATCTCGTGAACTCATCGAGCGAGTCGGAGCTGGCCGGGATGCTTCTCGCGCTGGGGGAGGAGAGGCACGCCCGTCGCATCGCCCGCGCCATCGTCGCGGCGCGGCGCGAGGAGGGGCCGATCGCGACGACCGGCCGGCTGGCCGGCATCATCCGCGCCGTCACCCCACGCGACCCGTCCGGGATCGACCGCGCGACGCGCAGCTTCCAGGCGCTGCGCCTGGCGGTGAACGACGAGCTCGGCGAGATCGAGCGCGGCCTCGCCGCGGCGGCCGCTCTGCTGGCTCCCGGCGGGCGCCTCGTCGTCGTCGCCTTCCACTCGCTCGAGGACCGCATCGTGAAGCGCTTCATGCTGGACGCGTCCGGCAAGCGGCCCGGCGCCTCGCGCCACGATCCCGCCGCGCTTCTGGCCGACAGCACTGCCCCCGCCTTCCGCCTGCTCACCCCGCGCGCGCTGCGCCCGGGCGGGGCGGAGACGGCGGCCAACCCCCGCGCGCGCTCCGCCCGGCTGCGCGCGATCGAACGCCTCGCCCCCGCCCCGGAGGCCGCCGCCGCATGATCCGCCCCCTGACCCTTCTCACCATGGTCGCCGCCATGGGTGCCGGGCTGCACCTCTACCAGACCAAGCACGCGGTCGCGCAGCTCGACCGGAAGCTGCGCGAGATCTCCCGCGCGGTCGAGGCGGCGGGAGAGCGGACCCTCGCGCTCAACGCCGAATGGGCCTGGCTGAACGAGCCCGAGCGGCTGCGCCAGAACGCGCAGCGCTACCTGCAGCTCGAGCCGATGCAGCCGACGCAATTCGTCCGCATCACCGAGCTCGAGCGCCGCCTGCCCCAGCCCGCCGCCCATGACGGCGCGCCCGCCTATTTCGCCGCCCGGCGCGAGGGGCAGGCGGAGGAGATCACCCCCGAGCTGACCGCGCGCCCCGTCATGGCGCTGCTTCCCACCGGATCGATGCAGCCGGGGATTCGGGTCGCCAGCCCGGCGCCGGCGCCGCGCGGCGCGCCGGCCGCGCCGCCCGCCGCGCCGCCGCCCACCGAGACGGCCGCCGCGGAAGAGCCGCCCACCG
>CAZMCV010000188.1:0-7539 GCA_964564645.1 uncultured Acetobacteraceae bacterium | reverse complement strand
CGGTGTCGGCGAGCTTGGCCGGCTCCTCGATCTGGTTGATCGAGACCAGCACCTCCGGCGCGATCTTCTTGTTCAGCTTGATGTACTGCTCGAACTGGCCGACCACGGTGCGCGCGAGCGCATCCGTCTCCTGCCCGGCGCCCGCATCCTCGTCGATCGTCGACGCATAGGCCTCGAAATGCGTCTGCACTTCCTTGAAGCCGGCGATGCGGGCGCGCCGCCCGCCCTCGACCAGCACCTTCACGGTGCCATCGGGCAGCTTCAGCAGCTGCAGCACGGTCGAGACGGTGCCGACCTCATACAGGTCGTCCGGCGCCGGATCGTCCTGCGCGGCGTTCTTCTGCGCGACGAGCAGGATCTGCTTGTCGTCGCGCATCACCGCCTCGAGCGCGCGGACGGACTTCTCGCGCCCCACGAAGAGCGGCACGATCATGTGCGGGAAGACGACGATGTCGCGCAGCGGCAGCACGGGGAGCAGCTCCCCACGCAGCGGCGACGGGGTTGGGTTGTTATCCGCCATGGGGACCTCGCTGATGGACAGTCGGCGCACGGGCCACCCGGTTGCGGCATGGCCCGCAGCGCCGCGGGGATGCGCGACAGATGGGTCCCCGCGCATACCCCAACAAGGACTTGAAACCGGGCCAGGCGGCCGGGCGGGACCCGTCTCGCCGGCACGGTCGCGGGCGCATCAGGCGGAGCTCTGCTCCGCCGGGCGCTCGCCATAGATGTAGAGCGGGCTCGCCCGGCTCTCGGCGACCTCGCGGTTCACCACGACCTCGTCCACATCGTCGAGGCCGGGCAGGTCGAACATGGTCGACAGCAGGATCTGCTCCATGATGGAACGGAGCCCGCGCGCACCGGTCTTGCGCTGGATCGCGCGTGTGGCGACGGAGCGCAGCGCGTCCTCGGTGAAGGTGAGCTTGGTCCCCTCCATCTCGAACAGGCGCTGATACTGCTTCAGCAGCGCGTTCTTCGGGCGGGTGAGGATCTCGATCAGCGCCTTCTCGTCCAGATCCTCGAGGGTCGCGACCACCGGCAGGCGGCCGATGAACTCGGGGATCAGGCCGAATTTCAGCAGGTCCTCCGGCTCCACCTCGCGCAGGATCGCTCCGGTGCGGCGGTCATCCGGGCTGCGCACCTCGGAGCCGAAGCCGATGCCCGAGCCCTTGCCGCGCGCGCCGATGATCTTCTCGAGGCCCGAGAAGGCGCCGCCGCAGATGAAGAGGATGTTGGAGGTGTCGACCTGCAGGAATTCCTGCTGCGGGTGCTTGCGCCCGCCCTGGGGCGGAACGCTCGCGACCGTCCCCTCCATGATCTTCAGCAGCGCCTGCTGCACCCCCTCCCCGCTCACGTCGCGGGTGATGGAGGGGTTGTCCGACTTGCGGCTGATCTTGTCGACCTCGTCGATGTAGACGATGCCGCGCTGCGCCCGCTCGACATTGTAGTCGGCCGATTGCAGCAGCTTGAGGATGATGTTCTCCACATCCTCGCCCACATAGCCCGCCTCGGTCAGCGTCGTCGCGTCGGCCATGGTGAAGGGCACGTCGAGGATGCGCGCAAGCGTCTGGGCCAGCAGCGTCTTGCCGCTGCCGGTCGGCCCGACGAGCAGGATGTTCGACTTCGCGATCTCGACGTCGTTGCTCTTGGCCCCGTGCGCCAGCCGCTTGTAGTGGTTGTGCACCGCGACGGAGAGGACCTTCTTCGCATGCTCCTGGCCGATCACGTAATCGTCCAGAACCTTGCAGATCTCCTTGGGCGTCGGCACGCCGTCGCGGCTCTTCACGAGGTGCGTCTTGTGCTCCTCGCGGATGATATCCATGCACAGCTCGACGCATTCGTCGCAGATGAACACGGTCGGTCCGGCGATGAGCTTGCGGACCTCGTGCTGCGACTTCCCGCAGAACGAGCAGTACAGGGTGTTCTTCGAGTCGCCGGACTTGCTCATGGGCACTCCCGGTCCCCCTGCGGCGGGAGCGCCGACGGCGGGGGGACGCTTCTCAGGACTGTAGCCCCGCTGTCATCGGGGGGGAAGCGCGGCGGGGGGGTCGGCCCCGCCGCCCAACGGGCGGGCGACCGTCCGTTGAGACAAATTCGCACAATCCGCCAGGGCGGTTTCAGCTCTTTCCACCCTCGCCGCCCGGCGCCGGCGGGCGCTGCTCGACCACCTGGTCGATCAGCCCGAAATCCCGCGCCTCCTCGGCCGACATGTAGGTGTCGCGCTCCAGCTTGCGCTCGATCGCCTCGATCGGCTGGGCGGTGTGCTTCACATAGATCTCGTTCAGCCGCTGGCGCAGCTTCAGGATCTCGCGGGCCTGGATCTCGATGTCCGTAGCCTGCCCCTGCGCGCCGCCCGAGGGCTGGTGGACCATGATCCGGCTGTTCGGCAGGGCGAACCGCTTCTCCTTCGCCCCGGCGCACAGCAGCAGCGACCCCATGGAGGCGGCCTGGCCGATGCAGACCGTGCTCACGGGGCTACGGATATACTGCATGGTATCATACATGGCCAGCCCGGCCGACACCACGCCACCCGGAGAGTTGATGTAGAAGGCGATGTCCTTGTTCGGATTCTCGCTCTCGAGGAACAGCAGCTGGGCGCAGATCAGCGAGGACACCTGGTCGAAGACCGGCCCGGTGAGAAAGATGATCCGCTCCTTCAGCAGCCGCGAATAGATATCGAAGGCCCGCTCGCCGCGGGCCGTCTGCTCGACGACCATGGGAACGAGGGTGTTGTTGTAGATCTCGACCGGGTCGCGATCCCGCATGGGAAATCCCTTTTCGAACCGGGGCGGGGCACGGCGTCCTGCCCTCGCCCACCGCCCGGCGGGTAGCCTACCCGCCACCCCTTAATGTGGGGGAACCGGGGCGCCCCCGAAAGCCCTGGCCGTTCGGCGGATCGACCCGCCCCTGGCCGTCGGCCGCTCGCCCCCCCCGACCTAGAGCCGGATCCCGGCCGCGCGGATCACCTCCGCCATGCGCGCCGCCTTCGCCTTGATCTGCGTCCGCGTGGCCTCGAGGTCCTGCGGCGGGGTCAGCACGAAGCCCTGCCGCTCCAGCAGCGCCACCAGCTCCGGCGCCGCCATCGCCGCCGGGGTCGCCTCGGCCAGGCGGCGGAGCACCGCCTCCGGCACCGCCCGCGGGGCGTAGAGGATCATCTGCCCCGTCGATTCGTAGCCCGCCAGCCCCGCCTCGGACAGGGTCGGCACCTCCGGCAGCGCCCTCACCCGCTTCGCCGAGGAGATCGCGATCGGGATCACCCGCCCGGATTGCAGCTCGCCCTGCGCCACGGGGATGGTGCAGAACATCATCGAGACGCGCCCCGCCGCCACGTCGATCAGCGCCGGCGGGTTGCCCGGATAGGGCACGTGCAGCGCCTCGATCCCCGCCATGTGGCAGAGCAGCTCGCCCGACAGGTGCCCCCCGCCGCCGATCCCGAAGGAGGCGTAGGTGAGCCTGCCCGGCTCCGCCTTCGCCAGGGCGATCAGGGCGCGGAGGCTGCGCGCCGGCACCGAGGGGTGCACGATCAGCAGATAGGGCACGTCGGCCAGCTGCATCACCGGCAGCAGGTCGCGGTCCGGATCGTAGGGCAGCTGCGCCATCAGGTAGCGGTTCAGCTCCACATTGTCCCCGCCGGCAAGCAGCGTGTAGCCATCCGCCGCCGAGCGGGCGACGAAGGCGGTGCCGATCGTGGTCGTGCCGCCGGGCCGGTTCTCGACCACCACCGGCTGGCCGAGCTCGCGCCCCAGCGCCTGGGCGAAGGCGCGGTTCAGGATGTCGACGCTGCCGCCCGGGACGAAGGGCACCACCAGCCGCACGGGCCGGTTCGGATAGGGTGCCTCCTGGGCCCGCGCCGGGACGGAGGCCAGGGCGGCGGAGCCGGCGAGGAGCCCGCGGCGCGAGAGGGGCGGCATCGTCAGAACGGCCGCGAGCCCTGGATCTGCGTGCGGTGCATCAGCCGCCGCAACGCCGGATCGAACTCGTCCCGCCGGTGCATCACGCAGCGATTGTCCCAGATCACCACGTCGCCCTGCTTCCAGCGCTGCACCCAGGTGAAGTCGGGCGCGGTCGCGCGGGACCACAGCTCGTCGAGCAGCGCCGCGCTCTCGGCCGGGGGCAGGCCCATCACATGGGCGTTGCGCCGGCGCCCGAGGAAGAGCGACTTCCGCCCGGTCTCCGGATGGGTGCGCACCAGCGGGTGGACCGCGCCCGGCTGCTCCTCGGCCGTGGCGTAGCTCTCGCGGTAGCCCTGGCGCAGCTCGCCCGCGCTGTTGCGCGTGCTGTCATGCTTGCAGGAGAGGCCCTCGATCCGCGCGCGGAGGGCGGGCGGCAGCGCCTCCAGCGCCCGCTCCATGTCGCAGAACCAGGTGTCGCCATGCCCCTCCGGCACCTCGATGCCGTAGAGGACGGAGGCGTCGGGCGGCACCTCGTTGTAGCTCATGTCGGTGTGCCAGATGCTCTCGCCCGAGCCCAGGCCGCCGATCGCCTTGCCGTCCACGACGATGTTGGAGATCACCGTCACCTCGGGCCGGCTCGGCGTGTAGGAGGTGCCGACCGCCTTGATGGGCGCCTTGTCGAGCGTGCCGAAGCGCGCGCTGAAGGCGGCCAGCGCGTCGTCGTCGATGCGCTGCCCGCGCAGGCGCAGCACCTTGTGGTCGAGCCAGGCGCGCTTGATGGCGGCGAAGGCCGCATCGTCCAGGCGCTGCAGGTCGATGCCGCGGATGTCGGCGCCGAGCGCGGCGCCCGTCGGCACGACCTCGATCGCGGCGAGCGTGGCCATGGCTTCCCTCCCCTGGTGGCTTGGGGAAGCCTATCCCGCCGCGAGCCCGGACGGGAAGCCCCGCTTCGGTCAGGCCGCCTGCTGGGCCGCCGCCGTCAGCTCTTCGGGCGTCACGGCCTTCTCCTCGACCTTCGCCAGCTCGAGCATGAAGTCCACCACCTTCTCCTCGAAGATCGGGGAGCGGAGGTTCTCGGCCGCCTGCGGGTTCTGGCGGAAGAAATCCATCACCGCCTGCTCCTGCCCCGGGTAGCGGGAGGCCTCGGTGCGCATGGCGCGCGCCAGCTCCTCGGAGGTGACGGTGATGTTGTTGGTGCGCCCGATCTCGGACAGCAGCAGGCCGAGGCGGATCCGCCGCTCCGAGATGGCGCGGTAATCGGCCTTCAGCGTGTCCTCGTCCTTCTCCTTGTCGTCCTCGTCCAGCCGGCCCGCCTTCAGATCGGCCTCGACCCGCTGCCAGATCTGCGCGAACTCGGCCTCCACCATGCCCTCGGGCACGGGGAAGGAGGCCCGCTCGGCCAGCGCATCGAGCAGCGCGCGCTTCACCTTCAGCCGCGACAGGCTGTCGTATTCGCGCTGCAGCTGGCTGCGGATCATCTCGCGCAGCGCCTCCAGCGTGTCGAAGCCGACCGCCTTGGCCAGCTCGTCATCCATGGCGGGCGTGGTCGGGCGCTTGAGCGCCTTGGCCGTCACCTCGAACAGCGCGCGCTTCCCCGCCAGATCCTTCGCGCCGTAATCCTCGGGGAAGCTGACGTCGATGGTCTTCGTCGCGCCCGGCGCCACGCCCTCGAGCTGCTCGGTGAAGCCCGGGATGAAGCCCTGTCCGCCGACCTCGATCGGCATGTCGGTGGCGCTGCCGCCCTGGAAGGGCTCGCCCGGCGTGCCGTCCTCGCCGACCAGGCGGCCGACGAAGTCGCAGACCAGCACCTCGCCGGTCGCCGCGCCGCGCGGCTCCTCGATGTCCTCGAGGCCGCGATTGCGCGCGGCGATGGATTCCAGCGCCTTCCCCACCTGCTCCTCGGTCGGCTCGGCCTTCAGCCGCTCGAGCGCGATGCCGGCGAACTCCGGCATCGGCACGTCGGGCAGGATCTCCAGCTCCATCTTGAACTCGAGATCGGCGCCGTCGGCGAAGTTCACCAGCTCGATCTTCGGCTGCAGCGCCGGGCGCAGCCCGCGATCGGTGACCACCTGCTGCGAGGCGTTGCTGACGCTCTGCTCCAGCACCTCGCCCATCACCGCCTGGCCGTAGCGGCTGGCGATGAGCTTCTGCGGCACCTTGCCGGGGCGGAAGCCGGGCAGCCGGACCTCCTTGCCGAGCTGGTCCAGGCGCTTCTGGCGCTCGGCCGCGATCTCGCCCGCCGGCACCACCACCTGGTAGGCCCGCTTGAGCCCCTCATTCGCGACCTCGGTCACCTGCATCGTCGTCGTCTCGTCCGTCGTTTCGATCCGGGGTGGCGCGTCGGGGTCGCCTGGTGCGGGCGGAGGGATTTGAACCCCCACGGCTTGCGCCACTGGAACCTAAATCCAGCGTGTCTGCCAGTTCCACCACGCCCGCCGACCGACCGCGCGCGGAAGTCCGGGGTGTTAGCGCAGGGGGCGGCCGGGCGAAAGATGGCGCACCGGTGACCATGCCCGCGGATCGACCAGCCCGCCGACCCGTCTGCGTCCATGGGAGGCAGCATCGGCGCCCATGAGGCGAAGACCCACCTCCTCGGCGGCGCCCTGCGCCGTGCCGCGGCCATGCCGGGGGTGCCGCTGATCCCCGGTTGACGGCGGGACGGGGATTCCGTGCGGGCGCCACCGGCCGATCCCCGGGAGCCATCCCCTGGCGGCCCCCCCGGCCCGTGCGAATGTCCCGGGCGCCCTCGCTCCCGGCGGATCCCGCAGCGCCTAGCCCAGCAGCGCCTGCGCACACGCATCCAGGATCGCATCCGCGTCCAGCCCGTACTCCCGGTAGAGATCCGGGATGTCGCCGGCCTGCCCGAAGCGGTCGACGCCGAGCGGCACCACGCGCTGCCCGCGCACCGCGCCGAGCCAGGCATGCGCCGCCGGATGCCCGTCGATCACGGTGACAAGCGCGGAGCCCGGCGCCATCGGCGCCAGCAGCTCCTCGATCCAGGACGGCGCGCCGAACCCCGCGCGGGCCTTCCGCCGCGCCGCCAGCCACGCCGCATGCAGCCGGTCGGCGGAGGTGATCGCCAGCAGCCCCGCGCCCGGCTCCTCCTCGCGCAGCTGCTCGAAGGCCGCCAGCGCCTCGGGCGCCACCGGGCCCTGGTAGGCGATGGCGATGCGCGCCCCCGGCGCCGGCGGCACCACCCAGTATCCGCCCGCGACCACGGCATCGGGGTCCAGCGCGCGCGCCGGCTGCTCCAGGCCCCGCGTCGAGAGCCGCAGCCAGACCGCGCTGCCGTCGGGCTTCTGCATGTGCTCGAAGGCCCAGCGCATCAGCGCCGCCAACTCATCCGCATAGGCCGGCTCGAAACTCGCCAGCCGGTCCTGGGCGATGCCGATCAGCGGCGTGTTCACGCTCTGGTGCTGCCCGCCCTCCGGCGCCAGGGTCAGGCCGGACGGGGTGCTCACCAGCAGGAAGCGCGCATCCTGGTAGCAGGCGTAGATCAGCGCATCGAGGCCGCGGTTCACGAAGGGGTCGTAGACCGTGCCCACCGGCAGCAGCCGCGCGCCATAGAGGCTGTGCGCCAGGCCAAGCCCCCCCAGCAGCAGGAACAGGTTCTGCTCGGCGATGCCGAGCTCGATGTGCTGGCCCTCCG
>CAZMCV010000187.1:0-7543 GCA_964564645.1 uncultured Acetobacteraceae bacterium | reverse complement strand
TGGCGAGCGCCACCGCCGCCGCGGCCAGCACGTCCCCTGAGGAAGGGGTGCTCTCTGCGCGCAGCCCCGCGAGCACGGACAGGGTGAGGGCGAGGCATGGCAGGCCGAACAGCGGCACCGCGAGCAGGGCGAGCCATCGCGCGACCTTGGGGGTCGAGTCCAGGGTCACGCCCGCGCGGTTCCGTCTTCGGCCTGAAGGATGGCCGCGGCGGTCGCGTCGATCCGGGCGAGCATCTCCCCGGCCGCGCGCACGGCCGCCACGACCGTCGGATCGGTCCCGTCCGGCGAGGTCTCGAGCAGGGCGGCGGCCTGGAACGGCACCTCCGCCTGCTCCGCCGCGAGATCGGCTGCCAGAAGGGAATCAAGGAGCACCCCACCGCCTTTCGCTGCGGTGGCAATCGGACCGAGCAGCAGCCGCGTGCCGATCCACGCGGCCGGCACGCAGAGCAGGAACACGAGGCCGGCGTCCCGGAGCGCGGTGACAAGAATCGTCCCGAGCCGCGCCTCGACCCGTGCGGCCGGCTCCACGAGCACCACGGCACCGACCACCGCGCCGCCCGACGCCGTCATGGGCTGCAGCGCCACCAGCCCCCGGGCATGCGCAATGGCAGCGGGGCGCGCCCCGAGCCGCCCGCCGGACCCATCCGCAGCCCGCCGCAACACGGTTTCGAGGAGCGTGGGATCACTCTGCGGATCGCCCGCGATGCGGCTCCCCTCGCCGGTGACGACGAGCGCCCCTCGGGGCAGCGGCGGCGCGTTGGGCGAAGCCAGGGCCTCCGCCAGCGCGGCGGCCTGGCGCGCGAGGCGCTCCAGCGCGGCCTGTTCGAGCGCCGCGCGCGCCACCAGACCGACCATCAGCGCGGCCGCGAGCAGCCCGATGCCGGTCGTGCCGACGAGCCAGAGAAAGCCGCGCCGGACCAGCATCACGCCCGCTCCCGCGTGCGCAACCGATAGGGCGTGCGCTCTCCCTCACTGGCCGCTGGCGCGACGACGCCGTCGAGCGCCGCGCGCAGCGCCGCCAGTTCGGCGAGCAGACGCTCCTCGCGCCGCAGCGCCTCGTCCTGGAAGCGGACCAGGGCGCTCTCCAGCCAGGCGATGCGCGCTTCGAGGCTCGCGGCCTGCGCCGGCACGGCGGCGGGGGCGACGGCCGGGGATGGCCGCGGGACCGGCGCGGCGGGCGGCGATGCCGGCGCCAACGGCGCGGCCGCCGGCGCGGGTGGTTCGCCGTAGAGCCAGCGCGAGACGACATCGTAGCGGATGCGCAGGGTCTCGGCGATCCGGCGGTAGCTGAAGCCGCGGGCGCGCAGGCGATGCGCCGCGACCTCCTGGTTCGCCTGCCGGCGGCCCACCCCTGCCCGCCTTGCCTCGCGTGCGGCATCGATGAGCGGCGCGGTGTCGACATCCGGCATCTGCAAAGGGCTTCTCCCTCGGGCCGGCCACGGCCGGGCCGGAAGGCAGTCTCGGCTGGCCGGATGAATCGACGGTTGCCGGCGCGCCGCGCGGGCCGTGGCGACCATGCGCGGAACGAATGGCCGCCGAAGGAAATTCGAAAGGGATCGGTGTTCCCCTGCGACCAAGGAACCGCGGCCGGCCGGGTCCGCAGCGTGTTGGAGAAGCTCCGCCCATGTCCGCCTCCTTGGTCACCGACCTCGCGGCCGCCTACGACCAGTACTTCCGGAGCGGGCTGTACCGGACGCGTTATCCGCGCCCCAACCGCGCCATGGCGCGCATGATCGAGGCCGCGCTCCCGAATGGGCCGGGCGGTTCGGTGCTCGACTTCGGGTGCGGCAACGGGCGCTACCTGCCGCTGCTGCTGGCGCGGCCCGGGCTGGCGGTGACGGCCTACGACATCAGCCGCGAGGCCATCAGCACCTGCGGACGGAGCTTCGCCGCGGAGGCCGCCACGGGCCGGCTGCGGCTGATCTGCGGCGACCTGACGCTGCTGACCGCTGCGCTGGCCCCGGCCAGCCAGGACACGGTGCTGCTGATGTTCGGCGTGCTGGGCCACATCCGCGGGCGCGAGCGGCGCGTGGCCACGCTGCGCGCGCTGCGCGGCCTGCTGCGCCCGGGTGGGCGCCTGGTGGCCACGGTCCCCAATCGCCGCCGCCGCTTCCTCGCGGAACAGCACGGCTCGGCCGCCCTCGTCGCGGCCGGCACGCTCGAGCCGGGCGACATCCTCTACCGGCGCGATTCCGCCGAAGGGGCGGTCGAGCTCTACTATCACCTCTTCACCCCGGACGAGTTCGCCGAGGACCTTGCCGCAGCCGGATTCGTGCGGCCGCGCCTCTCGGCGGAAAGCGTGCTGCCCGAACGGGGCGCGATCGCCGGCACCGCGGCGGGCGTGGCCGATGGTGTGCTGCGCGCGATCTGCCCGCTGCCGCTGGCCTATGGCTTCGCCGCCTGCGTGGAACGCGGCTCCGATGCCTGATGCGTTGCGCCCGCTGCGTGGCCTGATCGCCGCGCTGCTCGGACTGCTCGCGCTGCAGGGGGTGGCCCTTGCGGCCGAGCCCGACCCGCTGGAGACCATCCGCCATCGCGGCAGCATCGCCATCGGCGTGAAGGCCGACTACCCGCTCTTCGGGCAGCTCGGGCCGGATGGGCGGCCCGAGGGGCTGGAGATCGACCTCGCGCACGACCTGGCGCGACGTCTGGGCGTGGAGGCGAAGCTGGTCGTCGTCACCTCCGCCAACCGGCTGCAGCGGCTGGAGGACGGCACGGTCGATGTCGTGATCGCCACCCTCGGCGACACCGAGCAGCGGCGCGAGATCACCACCATCATCGAGCCGAACTACTACGCGAGCGGCGTGAACATTCTGGCCCCGCCCGACAGCCGGCTGCGCGACTGGGCGGAGCTGCGTGGCCAGAAGGTCTGCGCGACACAGGGTGCCTACTTCAACCGCCAGCTCGCCGAGCGCTACCTGCTCGACCTGCAGCTCTACGGCAACAACCGCGACGCCAAGCTCGCCCTGCGCGCCGGGCGCTGCGTCGGGTGGGTGTATGACGACACCGCGATCGCCAGCGACCTGGCGACCCCGGAATGGGCCGGCTGGCGCATGCCGCTGCGCAGCGCGCTGGTCACGCCCTGGGCGCTCGCGCTCTCGCGCGGCGCGCGCGACAGCGGGCTGCGCCGCGCGGTCGAGGATGTCGTCGCCGATTGGCACCGCGACGGCACGCTGCTCGCCGCGGAGCGGCGCTGGAAGATCCCGCGCAGCGACTTCCTGGGCCGCACCAACGCCCTCTGGACCGGCACCGACGAGCAGGGTGCGCCGCTTTGCGGCCGCATGGAGGATGGCCGCTGGCCGGAGCATTGCCGCAACCGCGCGCTGCTGAGCTCGACCGAGGTGACGGGCCTGATGCGCATGGGGCTTGCGCTGAAGGAGCGCTTCGGCGTCGACCTCTCGGTGGTCTACGACCGCTACGACCGCACCAGCTTCCTGATGGGACTGGCGCGCACCTTGCTGCTGGTCGCGGGCAGCATCCTCGGCGCGCTGGCCGCCGGCATCTGGGTCGCGGTCCTGATCGACCGGCGGGTCCCCGTTCTGACGCAGGCGCTGCGTGGCGCGGTGACGGCGCTGCGCATGACGCCGCCGCTGCTGCAGATCTACGTGGTCTTCTTCGGCCTCGGCGCCTGGACGGCGTCGCGCTGGGGCCTGCCGATCGACCCGATGCTGGCCGCACTGGCCTGCCTCTCGCTCTATGCCGGGGCGGCGGTGGCGCAGGCGCTGCTCGAGGCGGCGGAGCTGCTGGCCGCGCAGGTGCCGGATTTCCGCCTCGGCCCCGCGACCCTGCGGCGGGCGCTGCTGGCCGCGCGCGGGCCGATCCTCGGCATCCTGGTCAACATCGCCAAGGCGACCGGCATGGCGAGCGCCATCGCGGTGCCGGAGCTGATCTCGGCCACCACGGCGATCGTCGCCGAGCGCGGCAATGTCGGCGTGATGATGAACCTGATGATGGTGACCTGGTTCGTGATCATCCTCGCCACCCTCGCCCTGCTGGAGCGCGCGGTGCGATGGCTCGACGGGACGCCGCGACAGGCCCGGGCGTCGGAGGGCTGAGATGGACATCCGCGACCTCGCCGACCTGCTCTGGACCTGGACGCCCTACCTGGCGGAAGGCTTCGGCTGGAACATCATCATCTCGATCGTGGCGATGGCGGTCGGCACGGCCATCGGCGCGGCGCTGGCGCAGGCGCGCCTGTCGCGGCGCCGCGGCCTGGTCGGCGCCGCGACGGGCGTGACCGCGGTCAGCCGCAACGTGCCGACCTTCGTCTGCCTGTTCTACCTGGCCTTCCTGCTGCCGAACGAGGCGACCATCGCCGGAATCGCGGTGGCGATCCCGGCTTGGGTCAAGGCGTCGCTGGCGCTGTCGGTGGCGGTCGTGGGCTATGTCTCCGACACCTTCGGCGCCGCCATCGCCGACCACCGGCGCGGCCGGCCGGAGGCGATGCTGCTGCTGCTGCCATCCTGGATGACCTACTTCCTCATCATCGTCATGGCCTCCTCCACCGCCTCCGTCATCGGCGTCAGCGAGATCGTCTCGCGCGCCAACACGGTGATCGGCGCGACCGGGCGCGACGACCTGATGGTGTGGGTCTACCTCTACGCCATGCTGTGGTTCCTTGGCTTCTGCCTGCCGCTGACCATGGCTATGCGCGCGCTGCAGCAGCGCATCCGCGACCGCACCCTGCTGCGCGCCACCGGCTCGGGCCTCGCCGCAGGCCTCGCTGCGAAGCGGATCTGATCGTCTGCGACACGAAGTCCCGACAGGAGTGCCAGGATGAGCCACGCCCAGACCACGCTCGCGCCGCCCGCCCCGCCGCTGCAGCTCGACATCCGCAGCCTCAGCTTCGCCCGCTGGAAGGAGCTGACCAGCGCCGCCTTCCACCGCCGCGGCGAGAACATGCAGCGCCTGGACGCCGCGGTGGAGGCCTACCTCGCCGACAAGCAGAGCGTCGAGGCGATGGACCGCATGCGCCAGGCCTTCCGCGACTGGGCCGGGCACAAGTACCGCCAGCGCAACCGCACGCTGATCTATCCCCAGGACTTCATGCGCCCGATTGCCGAGCAGCTGTGGTCGGACGAGCCGCGGAACGCGCGCGGGGCAATGACGGCGCTGTTCAAGCTGCTGTTCACGCCGCAGCTGCTGGCGCTCGAGAGCGGTGCCGCGCGCATGGGGGCGGAGGAGCTGGCGGCGATCGCCTGGTGGAAGGAGGAAATCGACAAGCGCGCCTACGCGATCTTCAAGGGCCAGAAGCTGGAGTTCCGCCTGCTGACGCCGGGCGCGCCCAAGGTGCGCCTCTCCGAGGCCGCCGACTACCCGGCGCAGCGCCTCGCTGGCCAGATCGCCGCGCTGCCCGGCGCGGCCGCCGGCGGGGCGCAAGGGGCGGCGCAGGGCGGCTTCGGGCTGGGTGCCGCCGGCCGCGCCGCGGTCGGTTACGCGCGCGTCGGGGGCGGCGAGGCGCTCGGCCTTGCGGGCAATGCCGTCTCGCTCGCCAGCGGCATCTCGGAGCTCGCCGGCAAGATCGAGCTCTCCATCGCCAACATGGCCGGCACCAGCAACACCGCCGTGGCGCAGACCATCCTCGCCGCCATGGGCATGCCGGCCGCGGCCGAGATCGCCGGCCGCATGGCGCCCTTCTTCGGCGGTGCCACATCCCTGGTGAAGGGTGCGGCGGAGCTGGCGCGCGCCATCCTGGCGCACCGCGCCGCCGGCCGCATGCAGGAGCGCCAGGACCGCTTCCGCGACGGCGCAGCGCGCGCGGCCGTGCGCGGCATCGGGAAGCTGCTGGAGGAGGAGGCGAAGGCCAAGGCCAAGGCGGGCGGGCTGCACCTGGTGTCCGGCGGCACCGCGATCGGCCTCGTCTTCGTCGATGGCGGCGCGGTCTCCGGCCCCGCGGTCGGCATGGCGGAGCTGCTGGCCGAGCTGCTGCTGCTCGCCGCGGAATACGTCGAGGACTACAAGCACCGCGAGGAGGTGAACCGTTACCTCGAGGGCCTCGCCACCGCGCAGACCATGGATGTCGGCGTCGAGATGTTCGAGAAGAGCCCGCTGCTCGGCGCCTATTACCTGATGATCGCGGAGACCTCGACCGTCATCGCGCTCAGCCTCGACCACATTAGCCATCCGGGCGTGCTGCAGGAGATCGAGAGCATCGTGCGGGAGGACCTGCCCGAGGTGCTCGAGAAGGCGAGCGAGCTGATCGCCGCCTCGCACCTGGTGGTGCCCGGCCTGCTCAGCCACCGGCTGCACCACGAGAAGACCGGGACCACGCGCGCCAGGGAGGCCGGGGTCGCGGTGAAGGGCTTCCTCGGGCGCCTCGCCTCGGTCGCGTGCTTCCGCAAGAATCTCGGCACCAACCCGCCAAGCAACCCGCGCTATGTCGGCTTCAGCTCGGAAGAATACTTCGCGCAGCAGACGCCGCTGCTGACGGTACCGAGCCGGGCCTGATCCCGAGCCGCGCCGCCGCATCCAGCGTGGCCAGCACGGGCAAGCCACGCGAGAGCAGAGGGATCTCCGACCTGCCCAGGCCATCGAGCCCGAGCTCCCCGGCCTGGGTGCGATCCAGCCGCCGCAGCCGATCCAGCGCGCTGCGGTCGAGCGCGCCGGCTGTGTCCGCCTCGGGCACCGGCGGCAGGGTGGAGAGGCCGCGGGCCATCCTCGCCATGGCCTCCTCCGCCCGCGGGTCCGTCGGATCGATGCCGAGCGCCTCCCGCAGGCTGGCCATGGCGTCGAGCGCGGCCAGGTGCCGGGCGGTGCGGACAGGATCGCTTGGGCCCGGCAGCGGGGCGGCGGCCAAGTGCCGCACCGCCCGGCCGAGCGTCCGGAGCGCCCCCTCGCCCTGCGTCGACAGGCCGAGCGCCTCCGCGCAGTCGACCAGGGGCAGCCACTGCATCAGGGCCGCAGCGGCGTCCTGTCGTTCGAGCCAGGCCGGGCGCTCCGCCAGCCAGCGCGCACGGCGCCGCAGCCCATCGGCAAGGGCCGATGCGCCGTCGGATTCCCATGGCACGACCCCGAGCCGCTCGCGCAGGGTCCCCGCCTGGCGCGCCAGGCCGCCCCATCGGACCAGCCGGTCGAGATCCTCCTCCGCGATGGCGGGTGCGCGGGCGGCCTCGGCCTCGAAGGCCGCGATGGTGGTGGCGAGCCGGTCGATCGCGCGGGGGTCGCCGGCGCTGCCGAGGCCCTGACCCCGCATCAGCCGTGCGGCGGCCGCGATGCCGGCGAGCATGCCCGCCGTGGCGGGATCGAAAGGTTGTGGTTCGCCCTCGTCGACTGCCCCGGGCATCGCGGGTGGATCCGCCGGTGCGGGCGCGCGGCTGCCCCAGCCTTGTGCCGGTGTCGCAGGGCGACCGCGCGGTCCGATGGCGGCGGTCTCCTGCGGCGGGGCTGGTGGCAGGCTGGGCACGCGGCGCGGCGACGGGGCGAGTCGCGGCTCGGGTGGCGCCCGCGGTGGCACCGCGCGCCGCGACCGGGCAGCGCCCTGCCGCAGGATCGGGGCCGCGATCGCCTGGGTGAGCGGTTCGGGCGCCGCGCCGGCCAGCCCGGC
>CAZMCV010000186.1:0-7592 GCA_964564645.1 uncultured Acetobacteraceae bacterium | reverse complement strand
CATGTCGTCGGTCTCGGGCTTGAAGGTCAGGCCGAGCACGGCGATGGTCCGGCCGCGCAGATCGCCGCCGCAGGCCTCGACCACCCGCTCGGCGAGCTGCGCCTTGCGCGCCTCGTTCACCGCGATGGTGGTCTCGACCAGGCGAAGCGGGGCGCCGAAATCCTGCGCCGTGCGCGCCATCGCCAGCGTGTCCTTGGGGAAGCAGGACCCGCCATAGCCCGGGCCGGGGTGGAGGAATTTCCGCCCGATCCGCCCGTCGAGGCCCATGCCGCGCGCCACGTCGTGCACGTCGGCGCCGACCTTCTCGCAGAGATCGGCGACCTCGTTGATGAAGGTGATCTTGGTGGCGAGGAAGGCGTTGGCGGCGTACTTGATCATCTCCGCAGTCTCGATGCTGGTGGCGACGATCGGCGTCTCGATCAGGTAGAGCGGGCGATACAGGCGGCGCAGCACGGCCAGCGCCCGCTCCCCGCCATCGCCCGCCTCGACGCCGATCACCACGCGGTCGGGGCGCATGAAATCGCCGATGGCGCTGCCCTCGCGCAGGAATTCGGGGTTGGAGGCGACCTCGATCGCCAGGTCGGGGCGGGCGCGCCGCACCACCTCCTTCACCTGCCGCCCGGTGCCGACCGGCACCGTCGACTTGGTCACCAGCACCAGCGGCCGCTCGGCCGCGCGCGCCACCGCCTCGGCCGCGGCGAAGACGAAGGACAGGTCGGCATGCCCGTCGCCGCGCCGCGACGGCGTGCCGACCGCCAGGAACACCGCCTCCGCCGCGTGCAGCGCCTCGGCGAGGTCGTCGGTGAAGGTCAGCCTGCCATCGGCGGCGTTGTCCGCGACCAGGCGGTCGAGCCCCGGCTCGTAGATCGGGATGCGCCCCTCGCGCAGCGCGGCGATCTTGGTGGCGTCGGTGTCCACCACGGCGACGTCGACGCCGAACTCGGCGAAGCAGGCACCGGAGACGAGGCCGACATAGCCGGCGCCGACCATGGCTATCCGCATCGGGTGCACCCCTGGAACGGTGACGGTCGCCTGGGTAGGAGCGGCGCGCGACGCATGTCAACCGCCCCGGCGCCGGCGTGGCGCGCGGCGCTGCCCCGCCGTGGTCAGAGGTAGTTCGGCAGGAAGCCGCGCACGGCCGGCGCCATGTCCGGCCGCTGCAGGGCGAAGGCGAGCTGCGCCTCGAGCCAGCCGGCCTTGTCGCCGCAATCGAAGCGCCGCCCCTGGTAGCGGACGCCGTGGAAGGGCTGGGTGCCGATCAGCCTGGCCATGCCGTCGGTCAGCTGCACCTCGCCGCCGGCGCCGCGCTCCATCCTCGCCAGATGCCCGATGACCTCGGGCATCAGCACGTAGCGGCCGATGACCGTCAGGTTGGAGGGCGCCTTCTCGACCGGCGGCTTCTCGACCAGGCCCTTGACCGACACCAGGCGGCCCATGTCCCGCTCGACATCGAGGACGCCGTAGCGGTTCACCCGCTCCCGCGGCACCTCCTCGATGGCCACGACATTGCCCCCGGTCTCGCGGTAGGCCGCGGCGAGCTGGGCGGTGCAGGACACCTCGCACAGCATCAGGTCGTCGGGCAGCAGGATGGCGAAGGGCTCGTCGCCGATGAAGGCGCGGGCGCACCAGATGGCGTGGCCGAGGCCCATCGGCACCTGCTGGCGCACGGTCACCAGGCTGCCGGGCGGCATCGCCTGGGCGCGCAGATCGGCCAGCTCCTTCGCCTTGCCGCGCTCCTCGAGGGTCTTCTCGAGCTCATAGGCGACGTCGAAATGCTCGACGATCGCGGTCTTGCCGCGCCCGGTGATGAAGCAGAACTGCTCGATGCCGGCCGCCCGCGCCTCCTCGACCGCGTACTGGATCAGCGGCTTGTCGACGACGGGCAGCATCTCCTTGGCCAACGCCTTGGTGGCGGGCAGGAAGCGCGTGCCGAGCCCGGCGACGGGAAGGACGGCCTTCTTCAGCGGCTTCGGGGCGGCGTCGGGCAAGGCGGCGTCTCCTGGGCAAGGAAGGCTGGACAGGCGGCCCGGCCGACGGCCCGTCGGTGCGCGTGGCGTCGGGCCACCGGCCGGTCGGGGCAGGCGGCGTCCCGCGCCGCTTCCCCCGCGGAAGCACGGCACCCCGGCGCCGCGCCCCGGGGCGCAGGACGTCCCGCCGCGGAGCCCCGCGGGGCCCGGGCATCGCGCCGCGGCTCCCTCGGGGCCAGGGCCGGCATGCCATGAGCCCTTCCGGCCGGCAAGCGGCACGAACTCTCGCAGGGCGCGATGTACGGAAGCTTGAAGCGACGGCCGATCAGGGCATTCCGGGACATCGGGGCCGCGACGGCAGGCCGGCGGGAAACCCCGGGGGAGCCTCCCCGGGCCGGAGGCGCCTTCCCTCGCGCGCCCTCAGCGCTCGTGAAGGCATCGGAGCGGCGAAAGACCGCCCTCTGGAATCATTGCGGAATATCGACCAGCATCGAGGCTGGCCGGCCTGCTTTCACGAACTCTCAGATTTTGTGAATCAATCGAACTTGCGAAAGAATGCCCTCTAAAATCATTGGGGAATTCCCTCCGAAATCGGGGCTGACGGGCATTCTTTCACAAACTCTCAGCCGAGCAGCACGTCCCG
Organism: uncultured Acetobacteraceae bacterium; assembly: GCA_964564645.1. GTDB lineage: Bacteria > Pseudomonadota > Alphaproteobacteria > Acetobacterales > Acetobacteraceae > CAZMCV01. Next base: position 4,982 of record CAZMCV010000186.1, on the reverse strand, counting down.
CGCCTCGTTGATCCGCGCCGCCAGCCAGTCGGACCCGCCATGGTCCGGATGCGCCCCGCGCATCAGCCGCCGATGCGCCGCCCGGATGTCCGGCTCGCCCGCCCCCTCCGCCAGGCCGAGCACCGCCAGCGCCTCCTCCCGCGTCATCCGCCCGCCGCGCCGCGCCGCGCCGCCCGCCGACGGCTCCTCCCAGGCCTCGGCCGCGCGCCAGTCCGGTGCGACGCGGTCGAGCCAGGCCTCGAGCAGCGGCACGCTCTCGGCATCCCGCGCGCGGCACTCGGCCAGCAGCGCGAGCAGCTCCGTCAGGCCCAGCTCGGCCAGTTCGCGGCCGGCGAAGCCGCCGGCGCGCACCCGCCCGCTCATCAGGCCGGTCGCGTGATCCAGCCGCATCAGCAGGGTCGCGGTCTCGACCATCGTCTCGGCGCCGGGCGGCGCGCCCTCCGCCCCCTCCCCCCGGCCGGCGGGGCGGCGGAACGCCCAGGCGCCGCGCCAGGACTGGAACATCCGCCAGAGCACCGGCCCGAACAGCAGGAGGGTCCAGAGCGATTGCAGGCCACGCCCGGTCAGCAGGGCCAGCAGCACCAGCCCGCCGCCGAGGCCCGCCGCCGACCAGATGGCGGCCTTGCGGATCGTCTCCACCGGGGCGGTGGCGAAGAGCCGGGCGAGCCAGAGCAGCAGCAGCAGCAGCCCGGCGCCGAGGGCGAGCCAGACCATCGCCGTCCCCGGTCAGCGCCGCCCGGCGCCGGGGGGCGGCAGCTGCCCGGCGATGCGCTGCGCCGCCCCGCCCGGCAGCCGGGCCAGCGCCCCGCGCCCGCCGGCCGCATAGACGGCGACCGCGCGCAGCAGGTCGCGCAGCGCCCCGGCCGCGGCGGAATCGAAGGGCGCATAGGCCCCGCCGGAAAGCTTCGCCATCTGCCGGAAGACATCGGCCACCGGCGGGCTCTCGCCCTCATGGAACAGGAAGCAGGGCGTGCCGTGCAGGCCGAGCTGCCCCGCCAGGTGGCAGATCGGATCCGGCGCCTCCTCGACCGCGTCGCCGACGAAGATCAGCGCGTTCACCTTCTCGCGCCGCGTCTCGGCGAGCACGTGCTCGAGCAGGCGGTGGATCTGGGTCTGCCCGCCGAGGCACTGCACGCCGGTCATGCGCCGGGTCAGGTCATCGGCATCCGTCAGGAAGGGGGTGGCCGCCAGCTCCAGGTAGCCGCGGAAATAGACCAGCTGCACCTCGATCCCGCCGAGGTCGCGGGTCGACTGGAACATCTCGCCCTGCAGGCGGCAGGCGCGGTCCCAGGTCGGCTGGCGGGAGGCGGTGGCATCGATCGCGAAGATCAGGCGGCCCCGCCGCCCGCTTGCCGGGCGCACCTGCGGCAGGCTCGCCACCCGGTCGAGGAAAGCCGCGACGGCGGCGTTCGGGGCCGGCTTGTCGGGCAGGTTGCTCATGCGGGGAACATGGTCCCCGCATCGGCCGGGCGCCAGGGTCCGCGCGAGGGATGCGTCCGGGTCTGCCTCGGGCGCCTCGCGGGGGGAAGAAGGCACTTCTTCCCCCCGCGGACCCCCCATCATCGCTTTTTGACCCTCGTCCTTGCTGGGTTGGGGCGGGTGCCGGAAGGCGGGAGCCGGGGCGCTGCGCGGGCGGGTGTCGCAACCGGCCCTGCTGCGGCGGGTCGGCGATCGCAGGCGAGAATCGGGATCCGAATTAGACTGGAATCAAGAGTTTGGTGGTCTTCTGCTCCCCGGGATGCGCTTGCGGACCTGCGTACCCGGACATTAGGGTGATGCGGGTGGCAGGGAACGCTTTCCGCGGGATTCCGGACCCGGGACACCCGACGGGCGCCGCGCCGGCCGGTGGTCCGGTCCCGATGCCCGGCGCCGGAGCGTCGGGTGGTTCGGCCCGCAGGGCCGAAGGCTGGACGAGGATCAGACCCCATGGCCGATGACCCGATCCAATCTCCGCGACCCCGGCGGGCGGGAAGGCCCGGCGCGCATCGGCCGGGCCGCTGGATCGCCGGGGCCTGGCTGGCCGGCCTGCTGGCCCTCGCCGGCCCGGCCGCGGCCCAGGACCGGCCCGGGGCGCCGCCGGCCGCGGGCCACAAATTCGCCGAGCCCGCGACGCCCCCGCCCCTCGGCGGGACCGACAAATTCGGCCTGCCCCGGACCGGCGAGGCGCCGGCCGCCACGCCGCCGCCCCCGGCCGCCGCGCAGGCCCCGCCGACACCCCCCCCGCCCGACGAGCCGGAGGCGATCCGCACCCTTCGCCGCCTTGTCGGCCCCGACACCGCGCTGCGCTACGCCGCGGCGGAGGTGACCGACCCGGCAAGCGGCGCCGTCCGCCTGCGCGAGGTCGTGCTCGAGCGCGCCGATGGCCGGATGGCCATCGCGACCCTGGACCTCGACGGGCTCACCGGGACGGGGGTCGCGGAGGCGACGGCGCGGGATGTCGTCGTCACCGACCCCGATGATCCGGCCGGCGCGCTGCGCATCGACAGCCTGCGCATCGCCCGCCTCGCGCTCCGCGCCCCGGGTCAGGCGCCGACACCCGATGCGGTCTCGCTCGGCGCGCTGCACATCGAGGGGCTGAGCCTGGAAGGCGAGGGCGCGGTCGCCATCGCCACCCTCTCGCTCGAGGATTACGGCACGGGCCGCCCGGCGCGCGTGGCGCTGGAGGGGCTCGAGCTGCGCCGACCCGGCGGGGGTGGACCGGGCGGGCCGGTCGAGCGGGTCTCCCTCGGGCGGCTCGCGCTGCGCGGCCTCGACCTCGCCGCGACCGCGGCCGCGCTGGCCGGCGAGGCACCGCCGCCCCGGCCGGAGGGCGCCTGGTCGCTGGAGGCCGAGGCGCTGTCCCTCGGCGGCGCCGAGCGGCGGCTGGGCGGGCTCGAGGCGCTGCAGATGACCGGCGAGGCGCCGCCGGGCGGGGCGGCGGAGACCGGGCGCCTCACGCTGCGCGGCATCCAGGTGGAGCCCTTCCCGGGCCTCGACGCCTGGCTGCAGCGCTTCGGCTATGCCGCGCTCATCGGCGACCTGACCGCGGAGACGCGCTACGACCGCGCCGCCGGCCGGCTGGAGGTGACCGCCCTCTCGCTCGCCGGCCGCGACATCGGCGCGCTCGGCCTGACCCTCGTGCTCGACGGCGTGACCATGGAGGCGCTGGAGGCGCGCGACCTGGACAGCCCGCGCCTCGTCGCCTTCGGCCTGCGCTACCTCGACCAGTCGCTCTACGGCCGCTACGTCCGGCAGGAGGCGCAGCGGACCCGGCAGACCGAGCCGCAGATCCGCCAGCGCCTGGCGCAGCAGGCCGGCGCCGCGCTCGCGGTGCCGGGGCGGGACCCGGGCGCGGCCGCCATCGCCCCGATCCGCGCGGCGATCCAGCGCTTCCTGCGCGGCGAGGCGCGGGAGATCGAGATCACCGCCCGCCCGCCCGAGCCGGTGCCCCTGCTCGACATGACGGGCCTGCTCGGCGGCCCCGTCGAGGCGCAGCGGCTGCTCGGCCTCAGCGCGACGGCGCGGTAGGCGGGACCTGGTCGCCGGGCGCGGCGTTGTCCCACGGGAAGGGCGCGTCCGGCACCTCCAGGCCGAGGAAGCCGCAGAGCGCGGGCCAGCCATCCCCCGCCCCGCCGGTCAGCTCGCCGCCGCGGCCGCGCCCTGCGCATTCGCCTGGTGGACGGCGAGCGCGGTCAGGTTGGCGATGCCGCGCGCCGTGACGGCCGGCACCAGCACATGCACCGGCCGGTTCATCCCGAGCAGCACCGGCCCGACCTGCAGCCCGTCCGCCGCCGCCTTGACCAGGTTGAAGGCGATGTTGGCGCTGTCGAGGTTCGGGAAGACCAGCAGGTTCGCCGTCTCGGTCAGGGAGGAGGCGCCGACCGCGCGCGCCCGGATCGCCGGCACCAGCGCCGCGTCGCCATGCATCTCCCCATCCACCTCGAGCCCCGGGTCGCGCGCGCGGATCAGCCCGAGGGCCGCGCGCATCTTGCGCGCCGAGGGCGCGTTCGACTGGCCGAAGGAGGAGTGGGAGAGCAGCGCCACGCGCGGCGTGATCCCGAAGGCCTGCACCTGCTCGGCGGCGAGGCAAGTCATCTCGGCCACCTGCTCGGCGGTCGGGTCGACCAGCAGGTGGGTGTCGACGAAGAACAGCGTCCCGTTCGGCACGATCACCGCCGAGAGCGCGTAGACCCGGCTCGCCTCCGGCCGCTTGCCGATGATGTCGTAGGCGTAGTGCCACTGGTTCATCCAGTTGCCGCTGCCGCCGACCAGCGCCGCATCGGCGATCCCGGCCTCGACGAGGAGGGAGGCGGTGACGGAGGGGCGGTTCACGATGCGCCGCGCCGCGGCGGCCGGCGGCACGCCGCGGCGGTCGACCTTGGCGATGTAGAGCGGCAGCAGCGGGTCGAACACCGCGCGGTCCTCGGCCGGGTCGAGCACGCGGACCGATTGCGCGAGGTCCATGCGCAGGCCCATCGCGTGCACCTTGGCCTCGATCACCGCGCGGCGGCCGATCAGGATCGGCTCGGCGATGCCCTCGTCGAGCACGGTCTGCACCGCGCGCAGCACGCGCTCATCCTCGCCCTCGGCATAGGCGACGCGGCGGGCGGGGTGCTGGCGCGCCGCCTCGAAGAGCGGGCGCATCAGGTAGCCGGAGCGGAAGACGAAGCGCTCGAGCTCGCGCCGGTAGGCGGCGAAATCCGCGAGCGGGCGGCGGGCGAGGCCGCTCGCCATCGCCGCCCTGGCCACCGCCGGCGCGATCTCGAGGATCAGGCGCGGGTCGAAGGGCTTGGGGATGATGTAGTCGGGGCCGAAGACCGGCGCCTGGCCGCCATAGGCGGCGGCGACGACCTCGGAGGCCTCGACGCGGGCGAGGGCGGCGATCGCGTCCGCCGCGGCGACCTTCATCGCCTCGTCGATCGCGGTCGCGCGCACGTCGAGCGCGCCCCGGAAGATGAAGGGGAAGCAGAGGACGTTGTTGACCTGGTTCGGGTAGTCGCTGC
>CAZMCV010000185.1:0-7720 GCA_964564645.1 uncultured Acetobacteraceae bacterium | reverse complement strand
TATTGCGCACGCCGAGCTGGCTCATCGCGCGGTAGCGCCGCTCCATCTCGCGCACCGTCCATTTCAGCGCGACGATCGCCTTGGGCGGCTCGGTCACCACCGGCGCCAGCAGATGCGGGATGCGGTCATAGACGCTCAGCTCGAGCATCTTCGGGTCGATCATGATGAAGCGGCACTCGTCGGGCGCGAAGCGCCAGAGCAGCGAGAGGATCATCGTGTTGATCGCCACCGACTTGCCCGAGCCGGTGGTGCCCGCGATCAGCAGGTGCGGCATGCGCGCGAGGTCGGCGATCACCGGCCCGCCGCCGATATCCTTCCCCAGCGCCAGCGGCAGCCGCCCCGGATGCCGCGCCCAATCCTCCGTGCCGAACATCTCGGAGAGGACCACCATCTCGCGCCGCGCATTCGGCATCTCGATGCCGATCACGTTGCGCCCGGGGACGGTGGCGATGCGCACCGCGACGACGCTCATCGAGCGCGCGATGTCGTCGGCCAGGCCGATGACGCGGGCGCTCTTGGTCCCCGGCGCGGGCTCGAGCTCGTAGAGGGTGACGACGGGGCCCGGGCGGATCTCGACGATCCGGCCGCGCACGCCGTAATCCTCGAGCACCGCCTCGAGCATGCGGGCATTGCCCTGCAGCGCCTCCTCGGTCGGGCGGCCGGAGCGCGCGCCCGGCCTCGGCTCGGCCAGCAGGCTCAGCCCCGGCAGCCGCCACGGCCCCGCTTCGTCGAGGTCGAGGCTCGGCTGCCTTGCGGCGAGGCTCCGCCGCGCCTCGCTCGCCTGGCTCGCGACCCGCGCGACGGCGGGGGCGCTCCGCACCGGCGCCGGCGATGCCGGGGCTGGCTCCGGCGGGGACGGGGCATCGCGGCGGGTCCGGATGCGCGGGGCATCGGGCGCGAAGTCCCGCTCCTGCGCGGCCGCGTCATCCGCCGCGCTCAGCACCGCCGCGAGGTCGGCCCCGGGGCGCGCCGCATCCGCCCGCCGCCGCAGCCGGAACCGGCCGAGGGAGGGCAGCCGGAACCAGCCGGCGCGGGCACCGCCCACCACGCGGCGCGCGCCCGCCCCCGAAAGCCGCGCCGCGCCGCCGGCGGTCCGCCCGGCCGCGCGCCCCGCGAGGCGCCCGATGCCCATCCATTCCGACGGCGCCAGGGCGAGCGCGGCCCCGGAGAGGCCGAGGCCGGCCGCGACCAGCACGACCTCGCCCACCACCCGCCCGAAGGGTCCGAGCAGCGAGGACGCCGTGCCGGTCACCGCCTGCGCGACCAGCCAGCCCACGGCCCCGCCCGGGCTGCCCGGCCCGGCCATGGCCTCCGGCCAGGGGGGCACGGTCAGCGCCGCGGCCAGCATCGGCAGGGCGGCGAGCAGCAGCGCGATCCGCGCCGGCACCAGCCCGATCCCGCGGTGGCTGGCGAATTTCCAGGCCCAGACCAGCAGCGCCAGGCCCGGCAGGTAGGATGCCCATCCGACCCCCTGCAGCAGGATGTCGGCCAGCACCGCCCCCGCCGGCCCGGCGAGATTCGCCGCCCGGCGCGCGGTCGCGGTGGACAGGGACGGATCGGCCGGGTCGTAGCTGGCCAGCGCCAGGATCAGGGCGAGGCCGGCGAGGGCGCAAAGCAGGCCGAGGAACTCGACCAGGCGGCGCCGCAGCACCGCCTTGACGGCCGGGGAGGCGAAGCGCCGGACCCCGGAGAGGGCGGGCGAGCCGGGCTTGGCGGCGGTGCGGTTCATGGGCGCCCTGTATGGCTCAGGATTCGTGCGAGATATACACGCGAAATGCTTGCCGCGGCAGGCATATCTCGCCACGCCGCTTGCCTGCGCGGCAGGCGGCGCGGCAGCCTGCCCGCATGTCCCCAGACCCGCCGGCCGATGCCCCCCCGAACCCGGTCCCCGCGCCGGCCATCGCCCTCGATGCCGACCTCGCCGCCCGCATCGCCGCCCGGTCCCACAGGATCGCGGCGCCCGCCGGCGGGGTGCTGTTCCGCCCGGGCGACCGCTGCGAGGGCTTCCTGCTGCTGCGGGAGGGGCGCGTGCGCGTGGACCTCATCGCCGAGGACGGCCATGCGCTGCTGCTCTACCGGCTCGGGCCCGGGGAGCCCTGCCTGCTGACCACCGCCTGCCTCTTCGCGGGCGACACCTATTGCGCCGAGGCCCGCACCGAGGCCGCCATCACCGGCACGCTGCTGCCCGCCGCCGCCTTCCACGCGCTGATGGCCGAGAGCGAGGCCTTCCGGATGCTGGTCCTGCGCGGCTTCGGGGCGCGGATGGCGGCGCTGCTCGCGCGGATCGAGGCGCTGTCCTTCCGCCCCGTCGATGCGCGCCTGGCCGAGCTGCTGCTGGACCGGGCCCGGCCGCTGCTGCTCGCGACCCAGGCCGAGATCGCGGAGGAGGTCGGCACGGCGCGCGAGGTGGTGACCCGCCGGCTGCAGGCGATGGCGCGCGCGGGGGCGGTGGCGGTGGAGCGCGGCGCCGTCCGCGTGCTCGACGCGACGCGGCTGCGGGCCATCCGGGATGGCGACGCGGCGGGCTGATGGCGGCGCCGCCCGGTGACAAGGTCACCGACGGACAGCACCGCGGCGTGCTTCCTTCGCGCCCGCAGACGATCTGCGCGAGCACGAGAGGAGAAACCATCGATGACCCGGAATGTCGGAGGAATGGACCGCGTGGTCCGGATCGTGGCGGGGCTGGCGCTGCTGGCCCTCGGCGCCTTCGGGCCGCTCGGCTGGTGGGGCGTCATCGGGCTGGTGCCGCTGGCGACGGGGCTGGCTGGCTGGTGCCCGCCCTATGCGATGCTCGGCATCAACACCTGCCCGGCCTCGTCGCGCCCCGCGGGCTGATGGCGGGGCGGCGGAGGCGCCGCCCCTCCCCGGCCGGCGCCCCGTTCCGTCCCATGTTCCGGCGGCACCGCGCAGGCGCGGGGCGCCGCCGGGTCCGGTTCAGAAGGTCTTGCTCATCGTGAAGAGCACGCGGCCCTCGCAGATGCGCTGGCCATTGTCGGCGCGCTCGGCCACGGGCACGCATTCGCCCTTGCTGATGTTCGTGCCGTACCAGCCGACGGAGGCGGTGAAGCCGAGCAGGACCTCGCGCGAGATGCCCACGCCGTACCACAGGTAGTCCGGCGTGCCGAAGCGCGTGTTGTTCTCGATCCACTGGTAGCCGACGCGACCGAAGAAGCTGAACTCCCACGGCAGGGTCACGTCCACCCCGCCTTCCAGGTAGTAGCCATCGCCGGAGCGCCCGAAGAAATTGGGCGACCAGGCGAAGGTGCCCAGCAGCTTGACCGGATCGATCGTGTAGTTCGCCTTCAGCACCACCTCGTTGTACTGGTTGAGCTGGGTGCCCTCCGGCTTGGTCTGGCCGGGATAGAAGTAGCCGACATAGCCGATGTCGAGGTTCACGCCGCCGAGCGTGAAGCGGTAGCCGGCCAGCGCATCCACTTCCTGCCGCGTGTCGTTGTAGGGCGAGGCGAGGAAGGTGGCGTTGCTGATGAAGCCGCCGATGTAGAAGCCGCTCTCATGGGCGATGTCGACGGTGGCCTGCGGCGCCCAGGTGTTGCGCGTCTGGCTGATGCCGCGGAACAGGTAGTCGTTCGAGATCGAGATCGAGGTGGTGACCGTGATGCCGGTCCCCGGGATCTCGATGCCCGGCCCCTCCGGCGGCGGGTCCGGCGGCGTCAATGCGATGGACTGCGACTCCGCGGCCGCCTGGGCCAGCGCCGCCACCGGCTGGCCGAGCCCGATCAGCAGCGCCGCCGCGGCAGGCAGCACGGCCATGCGCGCGGCATCCTTGAGGCCGGCCCCGAAGCGCCCGCCGAACCCCCTCACCATCAGCGAACCCATGTCATCTGTCCCCTTCCTGCCTTCGACCCGGCCCGTCCCCTGACCGATCGGCGCGCAAAAAAATCCAGGCGAGTTGTTGGAAGGCCGCGGAGCGAGCCGCCGGCGCGTCGTGCCGGCGGCCCTCCCCATTCCTGCGGCGCGTGTCAGGCCAGCCGCTCGCCGTGCTGCGTGACGTCGAGGCCCTCGCGCTCCTCTTCCTCGGGCACGCGGAGGCCGACGATCACGTCGGTCACCTTCAGCAGGACGAAGGTGGCGACCGCGGTGAAGGCGAAGACCGCGCCGGTCGCGTAGGCCTGCAGGATCAGCTGGTCGAGCGACCCGCCGAAGCCGTCCGGCGCCGCGGCGGTGGCCGAGAGCGGGCCATAGGCAAAGATGCCGACCAGCAGGCTGCCCACGATGCCGCAGATGCCGTGCACGCCGAAGGCGTCCAGGCTGTCGTCGTAGCCGCACAGGTGCTTCAGCGCCGTCGCGCCCCAGAAGCCGGCGAGGCCGGCGACCGCGCCGATGACCAGCGCCGGCAGCGGAAGCACGAAGCCCGAGGCCGGGGTGATGGCGACGAGGCCCGCGATCGCGCCCGAGATGGCGCCAAGCACGCTCGGCTTCCCCTTGGTCGCCCACTCCGCGAACATCCAGGCGAGCGCCGCGACGGCGGCCGCCACCTGCGTGACCAGCATCGCCATGCCCGCGCGCGCGCCGGCGGCCCCCGCCGAGCCCGCGTTGAAGCCGAACCAGCCGACCCAGAGCAGCCCCGCGCCGATCACCGCGAGCGACAGGTTGAAGGGCGCCATGTTGTCATGGCCGTAGCCCACGCGCTTGCCGAGGACGAGGGCGCAGATCAGGCCGGCGACCCCGGCGTTGATGTGCACCACCGTGCCGCCCGCGAAGTCGAGCGCGCCGAGGGCGAAGATCCAGCCGTTCGGGTGCCACACCCAGTGCGCCACCGGGCTGTAGATCAGCAGCGACCAGAGCACCATGAACAGCACCATGGCGCTGAACTTCATGCGGTCGGCGAAGGCGCCGGTGATCAGCGCCGGGGTGATGATGGCAAACGTCATCTGGAACATCAGGAAGACGGTCTCGGGGATGGTGAAGGCCACCGCCCCGTCGCCGCTGCCCAGGGTGAAGGGCTTGTCCCAGTTCTCCGCGACGCCCGAGAGGAAGAGCTTCGAGAGGTCGCCGATCCAGGGCCCGCCCTCGCCGAAGGCCAGCGAATAGCCGGCCACCATCCAGACAACCGTCACCAGGCAGCAGATCGCGAAGCTCTGCATCATGGTGGCGAGCACGTTCTTCTTGCGCACCATCCCGGCATAGAACAGCGCCAGGCCGGGGATGGTCATCATCAGCACGATCGTCGCGCTGGTCATCATCCAGGCGGTGTCGCCGGTATCGATCTTCGGTCCGTCCTCGGCGAGCGCCGGTCCGGCCAGGGCGAGCAGGCCGAGGGCGGCGGTGGCCACCCCCGCCGCCAGCTGCGCGCGTGCGGGCATCCTCATGCTTTCTGTCCTCATTGTCCCACTGAATGGATTCGGTTCGGCTCGCCTCGCCGCGGCTCGGACACCATCAGAGCGCCGCGAGGTCCGTCTCGCCCGTGCGGATGCGGAGCGCGCGCTCCACGTCGAGCACGAAGATCTTGCCGTCGCCGATCTTCTCGGTGCGGGCGGCCTTGGCGATCGCCTCGACCACGCCGTCCACGAGTTCGGGCGGCACCACGACCTCGATCTTGATCTTCGGCAGGAAGCTGACCTGGTACTCCGCCCCGCGGTAGATCTCGGTCTGTCCCTTCTGGCGGCCGAAGCCCTTGACCTCGGTCACCGTCAAACCCTGCACGCCGAGCGGGGTGAGCGCCTCGCGCACCTCGTCCAGCTTGAAGGGCTTGATGAACGCCATCACCAGCTTCATCGCGCCCGTACCTCCTCATTGGCTACCGGCCCCGCTTGATCTTCCAATTCCCGTGCCATGGCCGGCCGGCGCCGGGACAAGGGCCGGCCCTGACCGGAGGAGGCGAAGCGCCCACCGAATGGGCACGCAACGGTTGGGTCCTCTGTCCATTCTTTGTGCAGTCCGCCCGCGACCTGTCGGCAAGGCGACGCTCCGCCGCCGATGGCCGCCGCGGCGCGCGGCGAGGTTGGACGGCGTGCGGGCGCGGTGGCATGGATCGGCCATGACCCCTTCGCCCCCCCTCGACGTCGCGGTCTGCGTGGTCGGCGCCGGCCCCGTCGGCGCGACCCTGGCCGCCACCCTCGCCGCGGCCGGGGTGCCGACGGCGGTGGTGGACAGCGCGCCGCTTCCGCCGATGGCGCTGCCGGATTTCGACGGCCGCGCCTATGCGATCGCGATCACCTCCAAGCGGCTGCTCGACGCGGCCGGGGTGTGGGCGCACCTGCCCTCGGCCCCCTGCCCGATCGCGGCGATCCGCGTCGCCGATGGAAGCCCGGGCGAGCCCCCCTCCCCGCTCCACCTGCACTGGCGGGCGGATGAGGTGTCGGACGAGCCCTTCGGCTACCTGGTCGAGGCCCGGGCGCTCCGTGTCGCGTTGAACGCGCGCCTGCCGGGGATGCCGGACCTCTCGGTCTTCGCCCCGGCCCGGGCCGAGGTCGCGCGCACACCGGAGGGGGCCACGATCCGCCTCTCCACGGGCCAGGCGATCCGCGCCCGGCTCGTGGTCGCCGCGGAGGGGCGCGGCAGCCCGCTGCGGCGGCAGGCCGGAATCCGCGCGGCCACGCTGGACTACCGCCAGATCGGCATGGTCGGCGCCTTCGCGCACGAGCACCCGCACGGCAACATCGCGCTCGAGCAATTCCTGCCGAACGGGCCCTTCGCCCAGCTTCCGCTCGCGGGGCCGGGCGGCTTCGGCACGGCGGCGCTGCCGCACGCCTCCGCCTTCGTCTGGGCCGACCGGACCGACATCGCCGAGCGTGTCCTGAAGCTCGACGACGCCGCCTTCGGGCGGGAGCTGCGGCGCCGGCTCGGCGGGCATCTGGGCGCGATCCGGCCGATCGGTCGGCGCTGGTCCTACCCGCTCTCGGCGCTCTGGGTCTCGCGCTGGTGGGACACGCGGCTGGCGCTGGTGGGCGATGCGGCGCATGGCGTCCACCCGATCGCCGGGCAGGGGCTGAACCTCGGCTTCCGCGACGTGGCCGCGCTGGCCGAGGAGGTGATCGCGGCCTGCAATGGCGGCACCGATCCGGGAGCGCCGGAGGTGCTGCGCCGCTACCAGGCCAGGCGGCGGCCGGACACCTTGCTGATGCTCTCCGGCATGCATGCGCTGGAGCGGCTGTTCGGCAACGACTTCGCGCCGGTCCGGATCGCGCGGCGCCTCGGGATCGCGGCGGTCGATCGCATCGGGCCGCTCAAGCGCGGCTTCGCGCGGCAGGCGATGGGGCTGGGGCCGGGGGTGACGGGGCTGCTGGCGGGGCAGCCCTTGATGCGAGCGTGACGGCGGGGGGAAGAAGGCACTTCTTCCCCCCGAAGCCCCCCATCATCGTTTTCTGGCCCTTGTCCTCGGTGGTTCGGGAGAGGCCGGTGGTGGGGGGACTGGCCGGGCCGGCGCACCGTGCGAAAGCCGGTCGCGCCTCCCTCGTCTGAACGGCAGGATCATGGCGTTCAACAGGCCCTTGACGCCGGTGTGACGGCTCGTAGCCCGGCTCTGAATTGGGGGGGCGTGGCCGCAACGGGCGCGGAGGAGACATTCGCCCGACACGACGGGCCAGGCTTTGGCCACCGAGGCGGGCGGGCGACTGACAGCGTTCCTACCCCCCGGCAGTGGTCGGCGCGGAGGTGGGCGCGCCGCGGGCTTCCTTCGGCGGGGGCTGCGTCAGCGCCGCCCAACCGACCTTTCGCGCCTCGCGGTCCCATTGGCCGAGCAGCCGCGCCATGTCGCGCA
>CAZMCV010000184.1:5899-7855 GCA_964564645.1 uncultured Acetobacteraceae bacterium | reverse complement strand
ACGAGTTCGAGCAGGCCAAGGACAAGGTGCTGATGGGCGCCGAGCGCCGCAGCCTGGTGATGTCCGAGGACGAGAAGCGCATGACCGCCTATCACGAGGCCGGCCATGCCCTCTGCGCGCTGAAGCTGCCGGAGTGCGATCCGGTCCACAAGGCGACGATCATCCCCCGCGGCCGCGCCCTCGGCCTCGTGATGTCGCTGCCGGAGGGCGACCGCTACTCCAAGCACAAGTCGAAGCTGTTGTCCGAGCTGGCCATGGCCATGGGCGGGCGCGTCGCTGAGGAACTGATCTTCGGCGCCGACAAGGTCTCGAACGGTGCGTCCGGCGACATCAAGATGGCGACCGACCAGACCCGACGGATGGTCACCGAATGGGGCATGAGCGAGAATCTCGGCATGATCGCCTATGGCGACAACAGCCAGGAGGTCTTCCTCGGCCATTCCGTGACGCAGTCGAAGAACGTCTCCGAGGCCACGGCGCAGCTGATCGACGCGGAGATCCGCCGGATCATCGACGAGGCCTATGGCCGGGCCAGGCACCTGCTGGCCGAGAACATCGACGAGCTGCACCTGCTGGCCAAGGGCCTGCTCGAGCACGAGACGCTCTCGGGCGACGAGATCCGGCTGGTCATCCGCGGCGAGCCGATCGTGCGCAACCGCCCCGATGAGCCGGTGCCCACGGGCCGCGGCAGCGTGCCGAGCTCGGGCCGGGCCAATCCGCGGCCCGAGACGGGCGGCGGCGGGCTGGCCCCGGCCACCTGACCGGCCCCGCCACGCCGGAACGCTGGATCGAGCCGCTGGGCCTGGTGACGGGCCCGGCGGTTTCGCGTTCCGGGGAGGCCGGCCCGGCGCTGCCCTTCCTCGGCGGCCCGGCCGGCTTCCTGGCGGCGCGGCTGATCGAGGATGGGGCGGAGGCCGGCATCGTCCCGGCGGCCGCCATCCCCCCCGCCTGGCGCGGCCTGCTGCCCGCCCTGACCGAACCCCGCTGGCCCTGGGCGGGCCTCGCGCCGCATCCGGATGGCCGGCCCTGGGTGATGGGCATCGTCAACGCCACGCCCGACAGCTTCTCGGGCGACGGGCTGGAGGATCCCGGGGCCGCCGTGGCGCGGGGCGAGGCCATGCTGGCGGCCGGCGCCGACCTGCTCGACATCGGCGGCGAATCCACCCGCCCCGGGTCCGATCCCGTGTCCGCGACGGAGGAAGCGCGGCGCATCCTGCCGGTGATCCGGGCGCTGGCGCCGCGCGCCGCGGTCTCGGTCGATACGCGCAACGCCCGCACCATGGCGGCGGCGCTGGAGGCCGGCGCGCGGATCGTGAACGACGTCTCCGCCCTGCGGCACGATCCCGATGCCGCCCGGGTGGTGGCCGGGTCCGGTGCGCCGGTCGTGCTGATGCACATGCGCGGCCTCGATCCCCGAACGATGCAGCAGGATCCCTGCTACGCCGATGTGGCGCTGGAGGTGGCGCGCTTCCTGCGCGACCGGATCGCGGCGGCGGAGGCGGCCGGCATCCCGTGCGACCGTATCGCGCTCGATCCCGGGATCGGCTTCGGCAAGACCATGGCGCACAACCTGGCACTGCTCGACCGGCTGCCGCTGCTGGCCGGGCTTGGTCGGCCGCTGCTGGTCGGCGTCTCGCGCAAGGGCTTCGTCGGCCGGCTGTCGGGCGTGGCGGAGGGCGGGGCGGCGCGCATGCCCGGCAGCCTGGCCGCGGCGCTGTTCGCCGCGTCGCGCGGCGCGGCGATCCTGCGCGTGCATGACGTGGCGGCGACGGTGCAGGCGCTGCGCGTCTGGTCGGCCCTGGGTTGAGGCACGCGCCGCGGCCGCCACCCACCCGGAGTCCGGGAGCCCTAATGCCAGAATGCGATGATGGGGGGCTGCGGGGGGAAGAAGCGTCTTCTTCCCCCCGCCCCGGCGCCCCCCCCCCCCCGCACGGCCCGGGGGCCCCGCCCCGCCAA
>CAZMCV010000184.1:0-5889 GCA_964564645.1 uncultured Acetobacteraceae bacterium | reverse complement strand
GCGCGGGCCGCGGCCCGGGCGTGGGGGGGGCGCGGGGGGCGGCCCCCCCCCCCCCCCCCCCCCCCCCCCCCCCCCCCCCCCCCGAAGCGCCCCCGCCCCCCCTCACGGCGCGGTGGCACCGCCCCGCCATCGGCGCTACCGAAGCCTGACCCCTTCTCCCCCGCGGACGCCCCATGGACCAGCCCGTGACTCCCCCGCCGCCCGCCCCGGCCCGTCGCCTCTTCGGCACCGACGGCATCCGCGGCACGGCGAACCGCCCGCCGATGGATGCCGCGACCGCGCTCCGCCTCGGCCAGGCCGCCGGGCGCTACTTCAATCGCGGCACCCACCGCCACCGGGTCGTGATCGGCAAGGACACCCGCCTGTCGGGCTACATGCTGGAGCCCGCGCTGACCGCCGGCTTCATCGGTGCGGGCATGGATGTGATGCTGGTCGGCCCGCTGCCGACGCCGGCGATCGCGCTGCTGACGCGGAGCCTGCGCGCCGATCTCGGCGTCATGGTCAGCGCCAGCCACAACCCCTTCGAGGACAACGGCATCAAGCTGTTCGGCCCCGACGGGCTCAAGCTCTCCGACCAGCAGGAGGCCGAGATCGAGGCGCTGATGGAGGGCGACCAGGCCGCGCTGCTCGTCCCCGCCGGGCGGCTCGGCCGCGCCAGCCGGCTCGAGGACGCGCCGGGGCGCTACATCGAGGCGGCCAAGGCCTCCTTCCCGCGCGGCCTGACTCTCGAGGGGCTGCGGATCGTCGTCGACACCGCGCATGGCGCCGCCTACCGCGTGGCGCCGACCGTGCTGTGGGAGCTCGGCGCCGAGGTGGTGCGGATCGGCGACGCGCCGGATGGCTTCAACATCAACCAGGGCTGCGGCAGCACCGCGCCGGGCCGGCTGGCGGAGCTGGTGCGGGAGCGGCGGGCCGATCTCGGCATCGCGCTCGATGGCGACGCGGACCGGCTGGTGCTGGTCGATGAGCAGGGCGCGCTGGTCGATGGCGACCAGATCCTGGCCCTGATCGCGCAATCCTGGGCCGCCGAGGGGCGGCTGCGCGGCGGCGCCATCGTCGCCACCGTGATGTCGAACATGGGGCTCGAGCGGTACCTGGCGGGCCTCGGCCTCGGCCTGCTGCGCACCCCGGTCGGCGACCGCTATGTCGGGGAGCGCATGCGCGAGGCCGGCTGCAATCTCGGCGGCGAGCAGTCCGGGCACATGATCATGTCGGATTTCGGCACGACCGGGGACGGGTTGATCGCGGCGCTGCAGGTGCTGGCCGTGCTGGTCGCCGACCGCCGGCCGGCGAGCGAGATCTGCCGCCGCTTCACCCCCCTGCCGCAGCGCCTGGTCAATGTGCGCTTCGCCGGCGGCGCCTCGCCGCTGAAGGATCCCGCCGTGCAGCGCGAGATCGCGGCGCAGGAGGAGCGCCTGGGCAGCCGCGGCCGCATCCTGATCCGCGCCAGCGGCACCGAGCCGGTGATCCGCGTGATGGCCGAGGCGGAGGACGAGGCGCTGGTCGCCGGGGTGGTCGAGACGCTGGCCGAGGCGATCCGCGCCCGCGCCAAGGGGCCGGGCTGATGCGCGGGCGGGTGCTCATCGTCGCCGGCTCCGACAGCGGGGGCGGGGCGGGGATCCAGGCCGACATCAAGGCGGTGACCGCGATGGGCGCCTTCGCCGCCACCGCCATCACCGCGCTGACGGCGCAGAACACGGAAGGCGTCCATGGCGTCTGGTCCGTGCCGACCGACTTCCTCCGCCAGCAGATGCGCGTGGTGCTGGAGGATATCGGCGCCGACGCGATCAAGACCGGCATGCTGCATGACAGCCCGACCATCGCGGCGGTGTGCGAGGAGCTGGCCGCGCGCGCGCCCTCGGCGCCGCTGGTCGCCGACCCGGTGATGGTCGCCAAGGGCGGCCACAAGCTGCTGCAGGACGAGGCGATCGAGACGGTCCGCCGCCGCCTGCTGCCGATGGCCGCCCTCGTCACCCCGAACCTGCCGGAGGCCGAGGTGCTGCTCGGCCGCCCGATCCCGGATGCCGCCGCGATGCCGCAGGCGGCGCGGGACCTGCTGGCCTTCGGCCCCCGCGCGGTGCTGCTGAAGGGGGGGCACCTGGCGGGCGGGACCGTGCTGGACCTGCTGGCGACGCCCGAAGGGACGCGGCGCTTCGAGAGCCCGCGCATCGAGACGCGCCACACCCATGGCACGGGCTGCACCCTGGCGAGCGCCATCGCGGCCGGGCTGGCCCAGGGGTTGGCGCTGCCCGACGCGGTCGCGCGCGCGCGGGCCTATGTGCTGGCCGCGATCGCCGCGGCGCCGGGCTATGGGCGCGGGCATGGGCCGCTGGACCACGCGGTCACGCTGGATCCGGCGCGGCTGGCGGGGCTGGCATGACCCGGCGCTTCCGCTTCGTCACCCTCGACGTCTTCACCGACCGCCGATTCGGCGGCAACCAGCTCGCCGTCTTCCCCGACGCGGAGGGGCTGTCGGAGGCGGAGATGCAGGCGCTGGCGGCCGAGTTCAACCTGAGCGAGACCACCTTCGTCCTGCCACCCGAGGACCCTGCCAACACCGCCCGCGTGCGCATCTTCAACCGCGTGGCCGAGATGGGCTTCGCCGGCCATCCCAATGTCGGCACCGGCTGGGTGCTGGCCGGGGCGGGGCGGGATGGCGGCACCGGCCTGCTGCGCTTCGAGGAGCCGGCGGGTCTGGTGGAGGTGCGGATCGCCCGCGATGCGGCCGGGCAGGTCCTGGGCACGCGCATCGCCGCGCCGCAGGCGCTTCGCATCGGCGCCACCCTGCCGGTGGAGGCCGCCGCCGCCTGCGCCGGCCTCGCGCCCGGGGGGGTGGTGACGGCGCGGCATCCGCCGACCCTGGCCTCGGATGGCGGCAATCCGCGGCTGCTGGTCGAGGTGACGGAGGCGGCGCTGGCCGGGGCCGCGCCCGATCACGGTGCCTTCCGTCGGACGCTCGAGGCACATGGCGCGGCGCTGGGCGGGCATCTCTCGCTCTACCTGTACCGCGCCGACGGGCCGGGGCGGGTGCGGGCGCGGATGTTCTCGCCCCTGACCGGCACCTGGGAGGATGCGGGGACCGGCAGCGCGGCGACGCCGCTGGCGGGCTTCCTGCTGCATCGCTCGGGCGCGGCGGAGATCGCGCTCGACATCCTGCAGGGGGTCGAGATGGGGCGGCCGAGCCTGCTGCGCGCGACGGCGGCGCGAGGCCCCGATGGCGCGATCCGCGCGACGGTGGGCGGCGGCTGCGTTCCGGTGCTGGAGGGGTGGGCGACGGTCTGACGCCGGGCGCTTTTGCTTCGGGGTGGGGGCCTGGGGCGATGCCCCGGGGGGGGAGGAGGGAACTCCTTCCCCCCCCCCGGCCCCCCCAACCACCTTTTTCTGGCACCTCTTCCGGACCTCGGAGGACCAGTGCCAAGAAGACGATGATGGGGGGCTGTGGGGGGAAGAGGCGTCCCGTCCCCGTTTCCGCTGCGACCGGCCCGGAGAGCGCGGCGTGAACCCTCCGTTCACCGATTCCCGGCAGGATCGGTCGTTGCGATGAACCTCTCGCTCAACGCCTCCGTGATCTCGGCCCTGTTCGGTGGCGGCGCCGCCGCCGGGACCACCGCCGATGCGGCGACGGCGCTGGCCAATCTCCGCCGCGCCACCGCGCCGGGCGCCGAGGCGAAGGGGCTGGAGCGGGAGGAGAAGGACCCCGTCACCATCCGCGCGCTGGACCAGTTCCGCACGGCGGTCGGGAAGGCCACGGATCTCGACAAGGCGCTGTCCGATCCGCGCATCCTGAACGTGATGCTGCCCGCCCTCGGCCTCGGGGACCAGGTCGGCTTTCCCGGCCTGGTGAAGCGCGCGTTGCTGGCCGACCCGAGTGTCGAGAAGGATCGCGACCTGCTCGCCTCCCTCGGCTCCGGCTTCGAGAGCGCCAACGCCACCCTCCAGCTCGCCAGCAAGGGGCTCGAGGGCCTCAAGGATCCCAAGACGGTGGAGGCGCTGGTCGACGGCTTCGTGACCTACGCCTATCGCAGCGGGCTGGACGAGGAGACCGCCGGCCTGTCGGACGTGCTGTATTTCCGCGAGAAGGCCGCGGGTGTCTCCGACGTCTACGGGATCCTCGGCGATTCGGTGATGCGCCGCGTCGTCACCGGCGCGCTCGGCCTGCCGCCGCAGATCGCCATCCAGTCGGTGGAGACCCAGGGGCGCGCGGTGACCAGCCGCCTCGACCTCGACAAGCTGCAGGACCCGAAGGAGGTCGAGAAGCTGGTCTCCCGCTACCTCCTCAGCCGCGCCGGGGAGGCGAAGAGCAACAGCCTGGCCGGCTATGGCAGCCCGGGGGCGATCGCGCTGTCCATCCTGGCCTGAATCTCCCGCTTGCATGCGGCGCGCCGGACGCGTAGCTCCCCCGCCGGGCCACGCCCCCCCACCGGGGCGCATCCGCTTCTGGAAGGGAGCTTCGCCATCATGGCAACCGCGAAGCCGGACACGCGTCCGGCCAACCCCCAATTTTCTTCAGGTCCCTGCGCCAAGCGTCCGGGCTGGACGATCGCGGCGCTATCGGGCGCGCTGACCGGGCGCAGCCACCGCGCGGCGCAGCCCAAGGCGCGGCTGGCCGAGGTGATCACCCGCAGCAAGGCGATCCTGGGCATGCCGGCCGAATGGCGGCTCGGCATCGTCCCGGCCTCCGACACCGGCGCGGTCGAGATGGCGCTGTGGTCCATGCTCGGCGCGCGCGGCGTCGACGTGCTGGCCTGGGAAAGCTTCTCCAAGGATTGGGCGACCGATGTCCTGAAGCAGCTCAAGCTGAAGGATGCGCGGGTGCTGGATGCGCCCTACGGGGCGCTGCCGGATCTCGGCGCGGTCGACGGGGCGCGCGACATCGTCTTCGTCTGGAACGGCACGACCAGCGGCGTGCGCGTGCCCGACGGCGCCTGGATCCCGGCCGACCGCGAGGGGCTGGCGATCTGCGATGCGACCAGCGCGGCCTTCGCGATGGACCTGCCCTGGGACCGGCTCGATGTCGTCACCTGGTCCTGGCAGAAGGTGCTCGGCGGCGAGGCGGCGCACGGAATGCTGGCGCTCAGCCCGCGCGCCGTCGCGCGGCTCGAGAGCCACAAGCCCGCCTGGCCGATGCCGAAGATCTTCCGCATGACCAAGGACGGGAAGCTCAACGAGGGCCTCTTCAAGGGCGAGACGATCAACACCCCCTCCATGATCGCGGTCGAGGACGCGCTGGACGGGCTGGCTTGGGCCGAATCCGTGGGCGGCCTGAAGGGGCTGATCGCGCGGTCGGAGGCGAACCTGGACGCGATCGCCGGCTGGGTGGCGACGACGCCCTGGGTCGACTTCCTCGCCGGGGATCCCCGCACGCGCTCCTGCACCTCGATCTGCCTGACGATCGTGGCGCCGTGGTTCCAGGCGCTCGACAAGGACGGCCAGGCCGCGGCGGCCAAGGCGCTGGCCGGGCTGCTGGAGAAGGAGGGCGTGGCGCTGGATGCGGCCGCCTATCGCGACGCGCCGCCGGGGCTGCGCATCTGGGGCGGCGCCACGGTCGAGACCGCCGACATCCGGGCACTGCTGCCCTGGCTCGACTGGGCCTTCGCCGAGATCGAAGCCGCGCATGGAAAGGTGGCCGCGTGATGCCGAAGGTCCTGATTTCCGACAAGCTCTCCCCGGCCGCGGTCGCCATCTTCCGCCAGCGTGGGCTGGAGGTGGATCTGAAGCCCGGCCTGTCGCCGGCCGAGCTGCGCGCCGTCATCGGCGCGTATGACGGGCTGGCGGTGCGCAGCGCCACCAAGGTGACGCGCGAGCTGATGGAGGCCGCGCCGAGGCTGAAGGTCGTCGGCCGCGCCGGCATCGGCGTCGACAACGTGGACGTCACCAGCGCCACCGCGC
>CAZMCV010000183.1:0-7860 GCA_964564645.1 uncultured Acetobacteraceae bacterium | reverse complement strand
CCGCCGCCACCGCCTCCAGCGCGGCCGCGACCTGCGCGGCGGGCGCGGCCCTGGGCAGGACGCCGTGCGCCCCGGCCCGCAGGGCCCGCAGCATCGCCGGAACCCCATCCGCCAGCACGAGCCAGGGTGGCCCGCGCTCCGCCGCATGGCCGCCGGGCGGCGGCAGCTCTGCCAGCACCGCCTGCGGCGCGGCGCCCTCCTCGACCAGGACCGCGACCCCGGCGGCGCGGAGCGTCCCGGCCAGGCGGGAGGCGGCGGCCGGCTCCAGGCCGGCGGGGCGCAGCGCGACCCTGAGGGGCGCGACCCGCCCGGGCCCGGTCAGGGCCTCCTCTCGCTCCAGCGCAATCACGCCACCCCCCGCTCCGCGATCCGCAGCCGGAGGGCGATCGGCGCGCCGGCGCGGAGCACCCCCAGCAGAACCTCCCGCCCGATGCTCTCCGGATCGAGCCGGCCCAGCGCGTCGCGCACCGAGGCGAGCGGCATGTCATCCCAGGCCGTCAGGATGTCGCCGAGCACCAGCCCCGCCCGCGCGGCCGGCCCGCCGGCATCGACGCCCATCACGATCAGCCCCCGCGCCCCGCCCGGAAGCCCGATCGGCTGCAACGCCATCCCGAGATAGCCGCGCGGCATCCGCCCGCGCGCGGCCAGCACCGGGATCACCCGCGCCATCGTCTCGGCCGGGATCGCCAGCACGCGCCGCCGCGGCCCCGGCACCGCCATGCCGACCAGCCGCCCGGCATGGTCGAGCACCGGCCCCCCCTCGGCCTCGGCCTCCAGCCGCACGGACAGGCGGATCCGGCGCTCCAGCCGGCCGCCCCGCATGGAGCGCCACGGGCCGCCGAGCTGCGCCACCATCCCGAAGAATGCCAGCGGCCCCTCCGCATCGCGGCCGAGCACGACCAGGAGATGCCCCGGGGCCAGCCTGCCGGCCTCGGGCGGCAGCGGCGCCACCGGGCCGGTCTCGGCCCGCAGCAGGGCGAGATCCGTCCCCGGGTCGCGCCCCGCCAGCAGGGCCGGTACGCAGCGCCCATCGGGCAGGGTGAGCGCCAGGTCGTCGTCCCGCTCCAGCGCCTCCTCGGCGGTCACCACCAGCCCCTCCGCCCAGAGCAGCCCGCTGCGCGAGCGCCCGTCGCGGCCATGCACGGCGACGGCGCGCGTCGCGCCCCATTCGGCCAGGGCGGCGAGGCGGTCGGAGAAGGCGGCGAGCGGATCGGCGGCGCTGCTGGGATCGGGCATGAAGGATCTCCTTGCCTGCCTCATCTCGGTCTTCCGGGGCCGGGGCACCATTCGCCGGATGGGCAGGGCCGGGCATCAATCCCCGGCGACGACCGCCCCCGTCGGCGGCGCCGGCAACCAGACCCGGAAGGTGCTTCCCGCCCCCTCCTCGCTGTCGATCAGCAGCTGGCCGCGATGGCGGTTCACGATGTGCTTGACGATCGCCAGGCCGAGGCCGGTGCCCCCGGCGCTGCGCGAACGCGCCTTCTCCACGCGGTAGAACCGCTCCGTCAGGCGCGGGATGTGCTCGCGCGGGATGCCGGGGCCGTCATCCGCGACCACGACCAGGACGCCGGGCCGCGTCGGCAGCCGGACCGGGGCCCCGGCCGGCATCGCCGCGGGCGCCTCCGGGCGGATCCCCTCCGTGCGCGACACCGAAAGCTGGACCCGCCCCCCCTCGCGCCCATGCCGCACGGCGTTCTCCAGCAGGTTTCGCAGGACCTGCGCGAGCTGCTCCGGATCCGCCGGTGCCGCCTCCACCTCCTCGTCCAGTTCGAGGTCCAGCGAGACCCCGCGGCCGCGCAGCAGCGGCTCCAGCGCCTCCGCCTCCGCCCGCGCGATCGCCCCGGGCCGGGCCCGGCCGGTCGGCGGGCGGTGCTCGTTCAGCTCGACGCGCGACAGGTGCAGCAGGTCGTCGATCAGCCGCCGCATCCGCTCCGACTGCTCGGCCATGATCGCCAGGAAACGCGCCCGCGCCACCGGATCGTCCTCGGCCGGGCCGCGCAGCGTCTCGACGAAGCCGATCACGCTGGCCAGGGGCGTGCGCAGCTCGTGGCTGGCATTGGCGACGAAGTCGGCGCGCATGCGCTCCACCGCGCGCTCCCGCGTGCGGTCGGCCAGCACCACCACCAGCCGGCCGCCATCCGAGAGCGGCGGCTCCATCGGGATCACCTGCGCCGCCAGCTCCCGCTTCACCGCCACCGGCAGGCTCAGATCCGCCGATTGCGCGCGCCCCTCCGCCAGCGCGCGGTCCACCGCGCCGGCGAGCACGGGGTGGCGAAGCAGGGCCGCGAGGTCGCCATCGCCGGCCGGTCCCTGCTCCTCGCCGAACAGCGCCCGCGCGGCCGCATTGGCGCGCAGCGCGATCCGGTCGGGCGAGAGGACGATCAGCGGGTCGGGAAGGTTCTCGAGGATGGCCGCGTCGGCGCGGCGCAGACGCTCGACCTGCTGCGCCCGCTCGGCCAGCGACCGGGCCAGCCGGGCGACCCCCTCGGCGATCGCCTGCACGGCCGGCAGCAGCGGATCGACCGCCGGCGGCTCCAGCCGCCCGTCCGAGGCGGCCGCGCGCCGCAGCCAGGCGGCGAGGCGCAGCAGGTCGAGGACCCAGATCCGCGCGACCAGCACCGATCCCGCGCCCACGACCAGGAGGGCGACCAGCCCCGGCGCCGCGTCGAGCCAGCCGCCGATGAGCAGGACCGCCAGGACAAGGAGGGGAAAGCCGCCGATCAGCAGCGCCGCCCTGGTCACTCGGGTCAGGATCCCGGTCCCGTTCTCCACCTCCCCCCGCCTCCCTTCCCTCGTGCCCTAGGCGCCCGGATCTGCGTCCCGGACGGGTCCTGCGGGCCGCGCGCTCATGCCCCCGGGCGTCCGCCCGGCGGCACCGGCGCCGGCTCCACCAGCAGCGGCTCGCCACCCGCCGGCGCGATCGTGAAGATGGCGAGGCCGCGCCGCGCCTGGCCGTCGGGCAGCAGGCGGATGGGGCCATCGGCGCCGAGCAGCGCCTCGCCGACCGGCGGCAGGGCCCCGCCCGGCCCGCCATCACGGACGGCGCGCGCCGCCAGCGCCGCCCCGTCATAGGCCAGGCCGCTGCGCGGCAGCGGCCGCTCGCCGAAGGCCTGCAGGTAGCGCGCCTCGAAGCGCTGCCGGGCGGCTGGGTCGGGTCCGGGGAACAGGGCGCCGGCCAGCGCCGGCTCCTGCCCCAGCGTCGCATCCTGCAGCCAGAGCGCGGTGCCGAGCAGCCGCGCCGGCCGCGGCAGGCTGGTCGCGAGCGCGGCCGCGGCGCCGCGCGCCTGCGCCCCGCCGCTGCCGATCAGCACGGCGTCCAGCCCGTCCGGCCCCGCCTTCTCGGCCAGCAGTTGCGCGACCTGCGTCGGCTCGGCGCGCGGGGCATGCGCCACCTCGACGGGTGGCGGCAGGCCGAGCAGCGCGGCGCTGCGGCGGAAGGCGGCGGTGAGCCGGCGGCCGAACTCGTCCTCCGGCACGATGATCCCGAGCCGCCGCGCCCCGCCCGTGGCCGCGACCTCGGCCATGCGCTCGGCCTGCTCGGCCGGGGTGATGCCGAGAACCCAGACGCCGGGCGAGGCCTGGGCGGCATCGGAGGTGAAGGCGAAGACCGGGGCGCCGGCGGCGCGCGCCGGCCCCGCCGCCGCCGAGGTCTCGCCCAGGGTGAGCGGTCCGGCGAAGGCGCGGGCGCCCTCGGCCAGCGCCGACCGCACCGCCTCGGCGGCGCCGTTCGGGCTGCTGCCGGTGTCGCGCGGCACGAACTCGACGCGGGGATCCGCCTGGTCGAACAGGGCGAGCTGCGCCGCGTTCAGCATCGCCTCCCCGAGCGCCCGATTCCCGCCCGAGAGCGGCAGCAGCAGCGCGACCTTCTGCCGCGCCGGCGCCGCCGGCATGGCGCGGGCCGGGGCGGTCCCGGCGAACGGCCCGCCGAAGCGCGGCGGCGGCGGGGGTTGCGGCGCGCAGGCGACGACGGGCAAGAGCAGCAGGGCCAGCCGCAGGAGGCGACGCATCGCGGCCGGCCGGCGCGGCCGCTCCGCCAGCGGGGAGCCGCCCCGGCCGGGGGCGGCAGCGAAGCACGATGGCAGCACGGAGCACGACGGACCTGACAAGCGACCCTCCCGAACCTTCCCCTGTGCCCTTCGCCGGACCCGGTTCCGAGCCGCCGGCGGCGGCACCTCCGGGTCTCATGCTGGTGGCGACGCCGATCGGCAACCTCGGCGACCTTTCGCCCCGCGCCCTCGCCGCGTTGCGCGCCGCCGACCTCGTGCTGTGCGAGGATACGAGGGTAACGGGCGGAATGCTGGCGAGGCATGGCGTTTCGGTGACCATGTGGCCGTTGCACGAGCACAACGAGGACGGCGCGACCCCGCGCGTGCTCGAGCGTCTGCGCGCCGGTCAAAGGGTCGTGCTAGTCGCCGATGCCGGCACGCCGCTCGTCTCCGATCCGGGCTACCGGCTGGCCCGCGCGGCGATCGCCGCGGGGCTGGCGGTTTCCGCGGTGCCGGGGCCGAACGCCGCCATCATGGCGCTGACGCTCTCCGGCCTGCCGCCCCACCCCTTCCTGTTCCTGGGCTTCCTCCCGGCGAAGGGCGGGGCGAGGGCGGCGGAGCTCGCGCGCCTGCGGATGCTGGAGCGGGCCGGGCTTTCGGCCACGCTCATCCTCTATGAATCCCCCCACCGGCTGGCCGAGAGCCTCGCCGCGCTGGCCGAGGCGCTCGGCGGCGACCGCCCGGCCGCCGTCGCGCGGGAGCTGACCAAGCGCTTCGAGGAGGTGCGGCGCGGCCCCCTCCACGCCCTCGCCGCGCATTACGCCGCGGAGCCGGCGCGCGGCGAGATCGTGGTGGTCATCGGCCCGGCCCCGGAGGAGGCGACCGGCGAGGCGGAGCTCGAGGCGCGGCTGCGCGCGGCGCTCGATGCCGGGCTCAGCCTGCGCGACGCGGCCGCCGCGGTCGCCGCCGCCACCGGCCTGCCGCGCCGCCAGGTCTATGCGCGGGCGCTCGAGATCGGCGGCGGCGGCACCTGACTGCCGGGGATCGGGTGTCCATCGTCGCCGGGGCCCGGGCAGGGCGGGCGGCGGCGCCTCGCCCGCGGGCGTGGGCCCCGGGGTGCAGGCCGACATCGAAACGCCACCGGAGATATGTGGACAGCCTCGGCCCGGACGGGTTAGCGGCTGGAGTGAAAGACGCGCGAGGGGGCGGGGCATGATGCGGTGGAAACCACGGAACGCGATGGGTCGGGGTCGCCTTGCTCGTGCCGCGCCGCTGTTGGTGGCCCCGGCCCTGCTGCTCGCCGCGGGCTGCACCACCGGCACCGCGCCGGCGACGCAGGAGGAGCTCTCCGGCCTGCGGCAATCCCTGGCGGAGGCGGAGACGCGCGGCAGTACCCTGCAGGCGCGGGTGTCCGAGCTCGAGGCGACGCTGGCGGCGGAGCGGCAGGCCCGCGGCGACCTCGCCGCGCTGGAGCGGCGGATGGCGGCGGCGCGCAACACGCTGGGCGCCGCCCAGCGCAACCGCGGCGCCGCCGAGCGCGAGGCCCAGGGGCTGCGCGCGCGCCTCGCCGAGGAGGAACGGGCGATGGCCGCGCTGCAGGCCGAGCTCACCCGGCTCCAGCAGACCAGCACCGAGCGGCAGGCATCGACCGCCGAGGCCGAGCGGCGCCTCGGCGCCCTGCGCGCGGAGGTCACGGCGCAGGAGCAGCGTCTGGCCACGCTCGGCGAGCGGGTCGGCGCGAGCGAGCGGCGCTTCGCCGAGCTGTCCGGCCAGGCCGCCGCCGCCGAGCAGCGCCTGGCGCAGGCGCGCGTGGTCTCCGTGCAGGAGGACCAGCGGCTGGCCGGGATGCGCGAGGCCGCGTCCGCCGAGGAGCGGCGCCTGAACGGGCTGCGCGCGGAGGTGGCCGACGCGCAGCGCGGCCTGAATGAGCGACGCCTCGCGGCGACGGAGGCGGAGACCCGCACGCGCGGGCTCGAGGTCCGGTCGGGCCAGCTCGCCGGCCAGGTGGCGGAGACCGAGCGGCGCCTGGCGGCGCTGCGCGACGATGTGACACGGGCCGAGACCGCGCTGACCGAGCGCCGCACCGCCGCGAGCGGGGCGGAAGGCGAGCTGACGCGCCTCGCCGCCGCGCGCGAGACGGCGGCCACGACGCTCCGCGGCCTCGAGGCCCGCAGCGCCGAGCTGCGCACGGTCATCGCCAGCGCCGAGCGGAGCCTGGCCGAGCTGCGCGAGCGGACCGGCACGGAGGAGCGCCGCCTGGCCAGCCTCCGCGAGGAGGCCGGCACGGCGGAGCGCGACCTGGCCACCCGCCGGGCCGCCCTGGCCGAGACGGAGACCCGCCTGGCCGCCGCGACCCGCGAGGCGAGCGGTGCCCTGGAAGCGGCCCGCCAGGAGCAGACCCGCCTCTCCGCCCAGAGCCGCGAGGCCGCCAGCGCGCTGGAGGCCGCGCGGCAGGAGCAGGCCCGCCTCTCCGCCCAGAGCCGCGAGGCTGGTGGCGCCCTCGAAGCGGCGCGGCAGGAGCAGGCGAGGCTGCGCGAGCAGGCGCGCGCGCTCGAGAGGCAGATCGCCGGGCTCGAGCGCCGACGCGGCGAGATCGAGACGCAGCTCGCCGAGGCGCAGGCACGGCTCGAGCAGGGGCGGCGCGAGCTGGCGGAGATGCGCGGGGCGCTGCAGCGCCAGCAGGCCTCCCAATCGACGACCGGGCCCGACGCGCCGGTCCAGGCGGGCGGCGCACCCGGTCCGGTGGTCCCGGCCGCGCGCTGAGCCCGGGGGCGGCCCGACGCAGGGGCCGCCCGGACGCACGAGCCGCAATCCGCCGGCGCTACCGCAGCAGCGCCGGCAGCAGGGCATCGAGGCGAAGGCGGCCTTCCTCGGTCGCCGCCAGGTGCCCGGTCCCGGCATGCCAGGCGAGGTAGCCCTCCTCGAGGCAGGCCTCGAGCGTCGCGGCATCGATGGTCTCGGCGAAGGGCAGGCCGCTCCGCGCCGCCACCCGCGCCGGGTCGACCCCCTCGGCCAGGCGCAGGCCCATCAGCAGCGCCTCCCGCGCGCGGTCCGCGGGCGACAGCGCCTCCTCCTCGGTGATCGCGTGGCCGTCGCGCTCGACGCGGGCGAGCCAGGCCTCCGGCGCGCGATGGCGGCGGGCGGCGCGCAGGGTGCCATCGGCGAAGGCCAGCCGCTGATGCGCGCCGGCGCCGATGCCCAGGTAATCGCCATAGCGCCAGTATTGCAGGTTGTGCCGGCTCTCCGCCCCCGGCGTCGCGTAGTTCGACACCTCATACGGGCGCAGGCCGAAGCGCGCCGCCTCCTCCGCCGTCGCGGTGTAGAGGCGCGCGGCGGCGTCGCCCTCGGGCAGGACGAAGGCGCCCCGCGCATGCTCGGTCGCGAAGCGCGTGCCGGGCTCGATCGTCAGCTGGTAGAGCGAGAGATGATCGGCGGCCAGCGCCAGCGCCTCGCGCAGCTCCGCCCGCCAGTCCGCCTCCTCCTGGCCGGGGCGGGCGTAGATCAGGTCGAAGGACAGGCGCGGGAACAGCCCGCGCGCCAGCTCCAGCGCGGCGATCGCCTGGGCTGCGTCGTGGCGTCGGCCGAGGAAGCGGAGCGGCGCTTCCCGCAGCGACTGCACGCCGAGCGAGGCGCGGTTCACCCCGGCGTCGCGGAAGGCGGCGAGCCGGCCGGCCTCGACGCTGGTCGGGTTGGCCTCCAGCGTGATCTCGATGTCCGGGTCGGCATCGAACAGCGCGCGCGCATCCCCGATCAGCGCGGCGGCGGTCTCCGGCGCCATCAGGCTCGGCGTGCCGCCGCCGAAGAAGAGGCTGGCGAGGCGGCGGCGGGATCCGCCCGCATTGGCGCGTGCCGCCTCGAAGGCCAGTTCCCGGCG
>CAZMCV010000182.1:0-7999 GCA_964564645.1 uncultured Acetobacteraceae bacterium | reverse complement strand
ATCGGCCCGAACGGCGCCGGCAAGACGACCATGATGGACGTCATCACCGGCAAGACGCGACCCACCACCGGCACCGTCCGCTTCCGCGAGCACGACCTCACGCGGCTGGACGAGGCGACGATCGCCAATCTCGGGATCGGGCGGAAATTCCAGAAGCCCACGGTCTTCGACGCGCTGACCGTGTTCGAGAACCTGGAGCTGGCGCTGAAGGCCCCGCGCGGCCCCTGGGCCTGCCTGACCTGGCTGCTCTCCGGCGAGGCGCGGGAGAGGGTGGAGCGGACGCTGGACGAGACCGGGCTGACCGCCCGCGCGCATGACCGCGCCGCCATCCTCAGCCACGGCCAGCGCCAGTGGCTGGAAATCGGGATGCTGCTGATGCAGGACCCGGAGCTGCTGCTGGTGGACGAGCCGGTCGCCGGCATGACGGACCAAGAGACGGAGCAGACCGCGGCGCTCCTGCGGCGCATCGCCGCGGGCGGGCGCAGCGTGGTGGTGGTGGAGCACGACCTCGAGTTCGTCCGCGCGCTCGGGCGTCGGGTCACGGTGCTGCACGAGGGCAGCGTGCTCTCCGAGGGCTCCATCGACCATGTGCAAAACGACCCGCGGGTCGTCGAAGTCTATCTGGGACGCTGATCCATGTTGCGGGTGGAGACCATCGACCTCTCCTACGGCGCCAGCCGGTGCCTGCGCGGCGTCAGCCTGGAGGCCGATCCGGGCCGGATCACCTGCGTGCTCGGGCGCAACGGCGTCGGCAAGTCCAGCCTGATGCGCTCAATTGTCGGGCTGGAGCGCATCCAGTCCGGGCGGATTGTCTGGGAAGGCAAGGATGTCGCGGGAATGGCACCCGCCGAGCGCGCGCGCGCCGGCATCGGCTACGTCCCGCAGGGGCGGGAGATCTTCCCCTTCCTGACCGTACAGGAGAACCTCGAGACGGCGCTGGCCGCCGCCCCGCGCGGGTCGAAGGTGCCGGAGGAGGTCTTCGTCCTCTTCCCTATCCTGAAGCAGTTCCTCGGGCGTCGCGGCGGCGACCTCTCGGGCGGGCAGCAGCAGCAGCTGGCGATCGCGCGCGCGCTGACCGCGCGGCCGCGCCTGCTGATCCTCGACGAGCCGACCGAGGGCATCCAGCCTTCCGTCATCAAGGACATCGCCCGCGTCATCCGGCTGCTGGCGCGGGAGCGGAACCTCGCGGTGGTGCTAGTCGAGCAGTATTTCGAGTTCGCCCGCGACCTCGCCGACCGCATCGCCGTGATGGTCCGCGGCGAGGTGGCGCTGGCCGGCCAGATCGACGCGCTGGACGACGAGGCGGTGCGGCGGCTGCTGACGGTGTAGCCTTCACCGCCCCTTGAAGTCG
Source organism: uncultured Acetobacteraceae bacterium (assembly GCA_964564645.1). GTDB lineage: Bacteria > Pseudomonadota > Alphaproteobacteria > Acetobacterales > Acetobacteraceae > CAZMCV01. The sequence continues at coordinate 6,648 of CAZMCV010000182.1, read as the reverse complement.
GCCTCCCGCTTCTCGCGGAAGGCGGTGGTGCCCTCGTCCAGGTCCTCGCTCATCCCGACATCGTGGAAGGAGCGGCTTTCCAGCCGCAGCGCCTCCTCCATCGGCAGCCCCACGGCGCGCTTCATCACCTCCTTGGCGAAGCGGTGCGACAGCGGCGAGCGGCGGGCGAGCATCCCCGCATAGTCCATCGCGGCACCCAGCAGCTCCGCCTGCGGCACCACGCGGTTCACCAGCCCGATCCGGTACGCCTCCTCCGCGCCCACGCGCTCGCCGGAGAGGATGATGTGCATCGCGTGGCCAAGGCCCACGATCTGCGGCAGGCGGATCAGCCCGCCATCGCAGGCATGGAAGCCCCACCGCGAATCCTGCAGCGCGAATTCGGCGTTCGGGCTGCAGAAGCGGATGTCGCAGGCCAGCGCCAGCTCGAACCCGCCCGAGATGGCGAAGCCGTTCACCGCCGCGACGATCGGCTTGAACACCTCCATCCCGCGCGTGATTCCGCCGAAGCCAGGGCCGTTGGTGAAGCGACGACGAAACTCCGGCGCGGGCGTGCGCGCGAAGGCCATGGTGTAGGTCTTGAGGTCGGCGCCGGCGCAGAAGGCCTTCTCGCCGGCGCCGGTGACGACCGCGACGCGCGCCTCCTCGTCCGCGTCGAAATCCCGCCAGGCCGCGACCAGCGAATCGTTCGCCGCGAAGTCGAGCGAGTTCATCACCTGCGGCCGGTCGATGGTGATCAGCCGCACCGCGCCGTGGCGCTCCACCCTTATGTCAGTGCTCATGGGGTCCCGCTGCGGAAGGTGACATAGCCCTCGCCGGCGCCGACCGCGCGCACCGACGCCCCCGGCGTCGGATCGGCCTCCGGGTCCGCGAGCCGCCCGGTCACGCGCAGCCCGGCGTCGAGATCGACGACGCAGACTGCATAGGGCTGCTCGCCCCGGAACCGGGTCGGCGCGCGGCGGATCATGGTCCAGGACATCAGGCGGCCGGTGCCCGGCACCTCCGCCGGCGCCAGCGCGTCGGAGAGGCAGGCGGTGCAGAGTTCCCGCGGGCCGGGGTCGAGCGCACCGCAGGCGCCGCAGCGCAGGACCGTCACCTGCATCAGGCCGCATCCCCGCGGCGCAGGATGCTGACGGTGCAGGCCACGCCCGTGCCGCCCAGATTGTGCGTCATGGCGATCGCCGCATCGCGCACCTGGTTCGGATGCTCCCCGCGGAGCTGCCGCACCGCCTCGAAAACCTGCCCGACGCCCGTGGCGCCGACCGGATGGCCCTTGGCCAGCAGCCCGCCGGAGGGGTTGATGGCGATCGGACCGTCCACCGCCGTGCGTCCCTCGGCGGCCCAGGCGGCGCCCTGGCCAAGCGGCACCAGACCGAGATCCTCGCTGTCGATCACCTCGGCGATGGAGAAGCAGTCGTGCAGCTCGACCAGGTCGACATCGCCGGGTCCGATCCCGGCCGCGGCATAGGCCTGCCGCGCCGCCGCGACCGTCGCGCCGAAGGAGCAGAGGTCCGGGTGTCCCGCGATCCGCGCCGCGCCCCGCGTCTGCACGGCGGCCAGCACGTCGGCGAAGGGGCGCCGGGCCTCCCGCGCGACGTCGCGCGCCACCAGCACCAGCGCCGCGGCACCATCACTGACCGGGCAGCAATCGTAGAGCTGCAACGGATCGCAGATCGGCTGCGACTGCGCGATCACCTCATCGGTCAGGGACGCTCCCATCTGCGCCAGCGGGTTGCGCAGGCCGTTCGCCTTGTTCTTGCGGATGACCGCCGAGACCTGCGCGCGCGTCGTGCCGTAGCGTGCGGCGTGCATGCGCCAGGCCATGCCGAAGAGGCCCGGGAAAGTGAGCCCGCTCGCCCCGTCGCTGGCATTGTCCATCGCGCAGTTCAGAGCCGCCGTGACCTCGGCACCGGAGGCGTGGGTCATCGTCTCCGCGCCCACCACCAGCGCCGCGTCGCACTGGCCCGTCGCGATCGCCAGCACGGCGTGACGGAAGGCGATGCCGCCGGAGGCGCAGGCGCCCTCGACCTTCGTGCAGGGGATGTCCTCGGCAAGGCCGAGCCGGTCGGCGACCATCCCCGCCAGCACCTCCTGCCCGTTCAGCGGGCCGGAGATGAAGTTGCCGAGGTAGAGCGCGCCGATCGCGCGGCGGTCGATGCCCGCATCGGCGATGGCCTCGGCCGCGGCGCGCGCGGCGAGCGTCTCGATCGGCGTGCCCGCATGTCGGCCGAAGGGCGTCGAGCCGATGCCGAGGACGGAAACCGCGCGCATCATGCCTTCTCCTCGCCGGCCAGGATGTGCCGAAGCTCGGTCTTCAGCACCTTGCCGTAGTTGTTCTTGGGCAGCGCGGCGACGACGCGCCAGTTCCGCGGCCGCTTGTAGCGCGCGATGGAATCGAGGCAGAGGCGCTCGAGCGCCGGGATGTCCACCGTGGCGCCCGGGGCCGGGACGACGAAGGCGACGACCTCCTCCCCCCATTCCGGGTGCGGGCGGCCGACGATGCTGCACTCCAGCACGGCGGGGTCGCGCAGCAGCACCTCCTCGATCTCGCGCGGATAGATGTTGCTGCCGCCGCTGATGATCATGTCCTTGGAGCGGTCGCGGAGCGTCAGGAACCCGTCCTCGTCCACCGAGCCGAGGTCGCCGGTGTGCAGCCAGCCGTCCCGGATGGCCGCCGCCGTCGCCTCCGGGTTGCGCCAGTAGCCCTTCATCACGCAGTCGCTGCGGGTGATGACCTCGCCGATCCCGCCCGGCGGCAGGTCCCTCCCCTCCTCGTCCACCACGCGGAAGGCGACGCCGGTGCGCGCGACGCCGCAGGAGGCCAGACGCTCGCGGAAGCGCGGATGCGCGGCATCGGCGTGCAGGCGCTTGGAGAGGCCGGTGATGGTCATGGGCGATTCGCCCTGGCCGAAAAGCTGGTAGAGCTTCGGCCCGAAGATCGCGAGCGCCCGCTCGAGGTCGGCGACGTACATCGGTCCGCCTCCGTAGTAGAGCGTCTTGAGGTTGCGCGTGTCGGCCGCCGCGACCTCCGGGCTGTTCACCAGTCGCGTCACCATGGTCGGCGCGCCGAACAGCGTGACGTTGCGGTAGTGGCCGAGCGCCTCGACGATCTCGCCCGGGTCGAAGCCCGCCAGCACCACCTGGTGCCCGCCGCGGAACATGTGCGGCAGGGCGTAGAGGCCGGAGGCGTGCGAGAGCGGCGCCGCGTGCAGCTTGGTGTCGGTCTCGTCGAGGAAGTCGATGTCCGCGTAGTAGCACTGCGCCATGAAGAGCAGGTTGCGGTGGGTCAGCACCGCGCCCTTCGGTCGTCCCGTCGTGCCGCTGGTGTAGAACAGCCAGGCCTCGTCCGTCGGCCCGGCGGGGTGGATCGGCAGCGGGTCATGACGCTGGAGAGCGTCCCAGGCGGCGTCCTCGACGCAGAGCACGGTGGCGAGATGTTCGACGTCATCGGTGAGACCGGCAAGGTCAGCGTGAAGCCCGGCGGTCGTCACCAGGAGGCGCGCCCCGGCATTCTCCGCGATGTAGGCGACCTCGCGCCGATGCAGCCGTGCATTGGCGGGCACGGCGCAGAGTCCGGCGACCCAGCAGGCGAAAAGCGCCTCGAGGAAGGCCGCGTGATTCTCCATGCACAGCAGGACCCGGTCGCCGGCCGCAAGCCGGTGCGCTCCCCTCAGCCCTGCGGCCATGCGCAGGACGCGGTCCCAGAACGCCCCATAGGACAGGGTGCGGCCCATCCATGTCACCGCGGGCCGGTCGGGCTTGGCGCGCGCCAATGCGCCGGCGATCTCGGCGATGTTCATCCGTCGGTTCCGCCCTGTCCGCCAGGCACTGCGTCGTGTGAGGCTATCCGTGCAGCCCCGCACCGGCAAGGCGATGGGCGAGGGCCCGGAAGCCATCCGCGCGGGCATGCATGACGGGGCCGCGGACCGGTCCGCTGCCGTGGGCCGCTTCCGCCCGGACCCGCCGCGGATTCCGTGACCGGATCCGGCGCGGATCGCCGGGCGAGGCAGGGGTTCGGACCTGGGCATGGCTTCGCTCAGGCCACGGCACTAGGAGTCGTTCGGTCGAGCCTTAGCGCTCGCGAAAATTTGAATTTTGTTGGTGTTGTTGCACGAAAAAGTATAATTCCCACGAACTTTAGCGGCTTCCGCTTGATTTTTCCCACCGGCCGGGTCTCTTTTCATATCATTCCGCTCGAGGGCGACGGCCAAAATGACGTCCGGTTTCAACGATCCTCAATTTCTATCTCAGGTTCCAACGCTTGGACCGGACGGAATCAACAGCCTGCCCGTCTATGTCGACGGTTACAGCGGTGCCGGCGTCAGGATCGGCGTCGTCGATGTGGGCGTCGATTGGTTCGACCCCGAGCTCGTCGGGCAGGTCGATACGGTCGCTGGCTGGAACGCGATCGACGGCACCAGCAACGCCTACTCCGCGCCGTCGGAGATCACGCACGGCACAACGGTCTCGAAGGCCATTGCGGGAAAGGCGAATAACGGCCTTGGCGGCATCGGCGCCGCCTACGGCGCGACCCTCGTGGCTTTCAAGATGGAGCCGGCCACGCCGCAGACGGCCTTGCAGCAATACGAGCTGCTGCTGCGCCAGGACCAGGTCGACATCTCCAACTGCTCCTGGGGCATCGGCGTCTTCCTCGACAATTTCTTCGGCCCCTACGCCCCGATCGGCGACGCGATCGCGAACGCCGCCACGGTCGGACGCGGCGGTCTCGGGACCATCCACATCCGTTCCGGCGGCAACAATTCCAACCAGTCCGGCGACGACATCAACGGACACAGCTACAGCAACAACCGCTTCACGATGGCGATCGGCTATGCCGATGTCGACGGAACGGTGTCGGCGGGATCGACAAAAAGCTCCGCCATCTGGGTGGCCGGGACGGGCCTCTACAGCTCGCTCAGCGCCGCCATGGCCTCCTCCGTCGCCGCCCTCATGCTGGAGGCCAATCCAAATCTCGGCTACCGGGACGTCCAGACCATCATCGCCCTGTCGGCACGGCCGGCCGGCACCACCGAAACCCCGATCACGAACGGCGCCGAAGGTTTCCTGAACGGCGGCGGCGTCCGCACGACTCGCCACGCGGGCTTCGGGCTGCTCGACGCCACGGCCGCGGTCCGACTCTCCGAGACCTGGGAAGGGCCGCCGCGCACCGAAGCCAATATCGAGCTCGCCAGCGCGACCGGCGCGTCCTTCGCCATCCCCGATCTCGGCGTCGCCGCATCCAGCGTCACAATCGCCGAGGATCTTCTCGTCGAGCGCGCCATCGTCACCCTGGAAATGGCGCATCCCAAGCTGGGCGATCTGCGGATCATCCTGATCTCGCCGGACGGCACCGAGAGCGTGCTGCTCGACCGGCTCCGCAACGGCACCTATGGCTTCGCCCCCGCCAAGATGGCGCTGACGAGCAACCAGTTCTTCTGGGAGGGCTCCGCCGGGACGTGGACGCTCCGCATCGAGGATGCATCGGCAACCCTCGTCGGGACCGTGCTCAGTTGGACGCTCGATCTCTACGGGGCTACGGACGGGCCCGACGATCTCTACGTCTACACGGACAGCTTCGCCGCCCTGTCCGCTCTCGAGGCGGAGCGCCAGGTGCTCGAGGATCCGGATGGCGGGGTGGACGGCATCAACGCCGCCGCGGTCTCCTCCGGCAGCCTCATCGATCTCACCCCCGGCGGCTCCGCGAGCGTCATCGCAGGCACCTCGCTGTCGATCGTGCCCGGCACCGAGATCGAGAAGGCCTGGGGCGGAAGCGGCGCCGACACGCTGATCGGCAACGGCGCCGACAACTTGCTCTCGGCCGAGCGTGGCGAAGACAGGCTTTTTGGAAGTGTCGGATCTGACACTCTTGTCGGCGGCGCCGGCAACGACAGCCTCGAGGGCGGGCATGGCGACGACGTGCTCGAGGGTGGCGAGGGCGCGGCGGATGTGGCCGTCTTCGACGGGCTGCGCGTCGACTACCTGGCCACGGCGCTGCCTGGTGGCGGCTTCAGCCTGCTCGACCTGCGTGCGGGCGCTGCCGGAGGGGCCGATACCGCGACCGGCATCGAGCTCTTCCGCTTCGCCGATGGCGATGTTGGCGCCGACGACCTCCTCGACTTGCCGCCGGGCGCGACCGCCGGCCCCGACAGCCTTGTCGGCACCGCCGCGGCCGAGACGATCGACGGGCTCGCCGGCGACGACACCCTGCTCGGCCTGGGTGGGGCCGATCAATTGCGCGGCGGCGACGGCCAGGATTCGCTCGATGGCGGCGCCGGCGACGATGGGCTCGATGGTGGCGAAGGCACGGCGGATGTCGCCATCTTCGACGGGCTGCGCGCCGATTATCTGGCCGCAACGCTGCCCGGTGGCGGCTTCACCTTGCTCGACCTGCGCGCAGGCGCCCCTGGTGGCTCCGACACCGCCACCGGCATCGAGGTCTTCCGCTTCGCCGATGGCGATGTCGCCGCCGACGACCTCCTCGGCCCGCCGCCGGCGCCAACCCCTGGGCCCGACAGCCTGACCGGCACGGCCCTGGCCGAGACGATCGACGGCCTCGCCGGCGACGACACGCTGCTCGGCCTCGGCGCGGCTGATCACCTGGCCGGCGGCGACGGCAATGACAGCCTCGCGGGCGGCGAGGGCCAGGATTCC
>CAZMCV010000181.1:0-8020 GCA_964564645.1 uncultured Acetobacteraceae bacterium | reverse complement strand
TGCAGCCCCGCCCGGTGGGGGGGGCAGAGCTGGGCGGCCCCCGCCAGGGGGTGGCCCCCGCGGGTCTGGTTTTGCCCGCCCCGCCGCCCCCCCCGGGGGGGGGGGCGGGGGGCGGCCAGCAGCGCGGCCAGCGCGGCGAGGTCGGCGGTGCCGTCGGGGCGGACCGGGATGGTCTCCGCCGCGGGGCCGGCGGCGGCGAGTACGGCGGCGTGCTCGGTCGCGCCAACCAGCACGCGGCGGTTGCGGCCGAGGCCGGCGATCGCCGTCGCGTTCGCCTCCGTCCCGCCGCCGGTCAGGACGACGTCGCCGGGGCGGGCGCCGAAGCGCGCGGCGATCGCCTCCCGCGCCTCCTCGAGAAGGCGGCGGGCAGCGCGGCCGGCCTGGTGGACGGAGGAGGGGTTGCCGGCGGGCGCGTCGAGCGCGGCGAGGGTGGCGGCGCGGGCCTCCGGGCGGAGGGGCTCGGTGGCGTTGGCGTCCAGATAAAGAGAAATCGGCACCAGATCGTTCCGCCTCCACGACGGTCTCGGCGTCATGGCGCCGGGCTCAAGGCGCCTCGCTTACTGGGCGGCTTCGGGCAGGTCCCCGGCCTCGGGCTCGGGGCCGGGGCCGATCAGGGCGGCGCGGCCGGTGACCTGGCCGGTGATGACGTCGGCGAGGGTGATGCCGCCGAGGAAGAGGCGGATCTGGGTGCCGAGCTCGGCCCAGAGGTCATGGGTGAGGCAGCGCTGGCCGGCGAGGCAGCCCGGGGCGCCCTCCTCGCAGCGTGTGGCGCGGATGGGTTCGTCGACGGCATCGACGATGTCGGCGATGGAGATGCGCCCCGGGGCGCGGCCGAGGCGGTAGCCGCCGCCCGGCCCGCGGGCGGAGGCGACGAGGCCGGCGCGGCGCAGCGGGCCGAAGAGCTGCTCGAGATAGGCGAGGGAGAGGAGCTGGGACTGGGCGATCTCGGCCAGGCTGACGGGCCGGCCCTTGGCGGGGTCGCCGTCGAGGGCGGGCGGCTGCCGGGCGGCGAGCTCGACCATGGCCATGACCGCGTAGCGGCCGCGCGTGGAGAGTCGCATGGCCTAGGCTGCCGTCGCAATTCCGGGCCGCGTTACGGCCATGTTGCCCTTCGTGACCAAAAACATGTGTCGGAAGCCACAAATCCGTTATGAACGTCGGGCCGCTGTGCCTATATTCTCCACACCCCGAGGGATGGGAGCCTGCCCCCGGGGTCCCAGACCAGGCACGGAGCCGCATGTCCCCGATCGCCGCCGCTTGCCGACCGGACGATAAAATGCCCGACTGCCCCGGTCAACCATTCGGGGCCGCGGCCGTGATGAGGTTTGGGGCTGGTGCGCGAGGCGACCGGCGCTGCTGCAAGAGCGCGGCGGCGCGGGCGCGAGGCGCGCACCGGCAAGGACTTCCCCCCCAAGCGTCGGGACGCGCTTGGTCCGCCGAGCCGCGGGGTCGTGCTCGCCCCGCCGCCGCGGCGGTCCCAGCCCGTCCGACACAACCGGAATTGGACCCAAGGGACGATGCCTGAGGTCATGTTCGCCGGCCCCGACGGCCGGCTCGAGGGACGCTACCACCACTCCAAGGTGCCGAACGCGCCGGTGGCGCTGGTGCTGCATCCCCACCCGCTGCATGGCGGGACGATGAACAACCGGGTGGTGCACGCGCTGTACCAGCGCTTCCAGGGGCTCGGCTTCTCCGTGCTGCGGTTCAACTTCCGCGGCGTGGGCAAGAGCCAGGGCCGCTACGATGGCGGGGTGGGGGAGATCGCCGATGCCTGCGGGGCGCTGGACTTCCTGCAGGCGGTGAACCCGAACGCGGCCAATCTCTGGGTCGCGGGCTATTCCTTCGGCGCCTATGTCGGCATGCAGGTGCTGATGCGGCGGCCGGAGATGGGCGGCTTCATCTCGATCAGCGCGCCGGCCAGCCACTATGATTTCGGCTTCCTGGCGCCCTGCCCCTGCAACGGCCTGATCCTGCACGGGGAGAGCGACGAGCTGGTGCCCGAGGGCAGCGTGCGCAAGCTGGTCGACAAGCTGAACACCCAGAAGGGCATCACCATCGACTACCGCACCATGCCGGGCGCGGGCCACGTCTTCACGCCGGAGGAGACGGACCGCGTCGCCGACGCGGCGGAGGACCACGTGCTGGCGCGCATGAACCGCAGCCGGATGGCGCTGGCGGCGGATTGAACGCCTGACGCTTGCGGGCGGAGTTCCTCGAAGGCCGGCGGGGCGATCCGCCGGCCTTCGGCGTTTCTGGGGGAGGGGAATCGCCCCAGGGTCATGCCGGGGGGACGCCGCGGCGCGCACGCAGGCCCTGGGCCAGCAGCAGCAGGGCCAGCGCGCAACCAAGCCCCGTCATGCCGCCGAGCCAGGCATTCTCCGTCCGCAAGGCGTGGACCACCCACAGGCCATTGCCGGCCGCCTGCAGCAGGGCGCGGGGCAGCACGATGGCGCGCCCCTCGCACGGCTGATGGAGATACTTGACGATCTCCGGAACGGTTGCCGAGAGTGTGACGATGCCGGCGGCGATCGCGGTCGCGGCGGCGACGGGATCCTCTTGCGGCATGTCAGCACAGCTCCGCGAAGGCGGCCGGGACGACGACACGCAGCGCGACGAGCTGGCGGATGCAGCCATCGGGCTCGGCCGAGGCCGCCAGATGCGCGCCGCGCGGGCCGAAGCCCGCCACGGGCACGCGCAGGGTGGCGCCGGCGGTGAAGCCGGCGGCGGCCAGCGCGCGGAAGGAGGCGCGGTTGAGGCGCCCCTCCGGCGTGATCCGCACCGTGGCGAGGATCGGCAGGGCCTGACCGTCGCAGGCCTCGCGGTCCTCGACGGCGATGCGCACCAGGCGCGTCGCCAGGCCGAGGCCGCGCCAGTCCCGGCGGACGACGAGGCTGCCGAGCCAGGCATGCGTGCCCTCGGGGTCGATCCAGGTGGCGACGCCGCCGATGGGCTCGCCCCCGACCCGCACCAGCACGATGCGCGCGCCGGGGCGGGCGCCGAGGTCGGGATCGACGCGGAACAGGTTCCGGCCGGCCTCCGGGTCCGCCACCGCCCCGTCCACGAGGTGGGTGAGGGGGGCATGGAAGGCGGGGTCGGCGGCGGGGGCGATGTCGAAGGTCAGGCGGCGCGTCGTCGGGAGGAACATGGCCGGTCCTTTCGTCATGGGTTGAACCGGTCCCCGATGTCCCGCGCGCGGCCTCCAACTCCCACGTCGTGGCTCGCAATCGCTCGCAATGGCTCGCAATCCCGCGCCTGACCCGATGCGCGCGGCCTTCGCGGCGATGCTGGACCAGCATCTGCGCGCGGGGACGCGGCCCGGCCTTCCGAAGGGTCAGGGCGAGCCGTGGAGGAACGGGGAGTTCGCCGAGGCCATCGGCACGCGGCAGCGCTCCGACAGCCGGCGGCGTGGCCTGCCTGGTGTGGCGGACACGACCGTTTCCTCCTGGCGACGCGGCAAGGCGCTGCCGGGCGAGATCGAACCGATCCTTCGCGCGCTGTTCGGGCCGCTGCGGAGTGACGGCGGGGAGGCGCGCCAGGCGCTGCGCACGGCCTTCCTCGCTGCGCAGGAGGCCAAGGACAAGCGGGATCTGCTGGAAGACCAAAGTCCTGCGGGCTTGGTTTTCGTCCCGCAGGGCAAGGGGCTGGCGATCAACCGGACGCCCGCGCCGGGCGATGCCGCCGTCGCAGACGACCCGCAAGTGCAGGCCGAGCACGAGGCGGTGCGCGAGGAAGCGCGCGCTTTCGTCGCGCTGGTTCGACGGCGGGGGAACAACCCGCTATCGCCCGGTTGGGATGACCTGCTGCCTACGGCCGAGCGGCTCCACGAGGCCATGGCGTGCGAGACGGGACGCCTGCCGGAAAGGCTCGTCGCGGCGTACCAGGCTTGCCTGTCCCTGGCGTCGTTCTTCGACCTGGACGAGGACTACCGGGCGCGCGCCGAGGAGGGCGAGACGCCGCTGCCGGCCGATATGCGACGCCGGCTTGGCGACCTGGTCACCTTCGCCGCGGAGTTGCTGCATCGCTTTCCGTATGTGCAGGATCGCGACCGGCGCCTGCATCGGTCCCGACGGCCCTACATGCTCGACGCGTCGCGCAAGCTGATGCGTGCGGTGCAGGAGCGCGGCATCCTGCCCAGCGACGACGCATCGGTCGTCTCCGAGGCCGTGGCCGTTACCGCACGCACCGGCGAGCAGGCCGGGAAGGCGGCGGACCAGCTTGTTGAATCGACGGCGAACCTGATCCGCGCCGGGGCTGCCGCACGCTATCGCCCTGACGGGGACGTCGAATGTGCCAGGGCTGAGCGCATCGACTCGCTGTTCGATGCGACCCGACCTGAGTTGGAGGTGCTGATGCGGCGGCTCTCGCCGACCATCCGGGCCACCTTGCGGCGCGCCCTGGATCGGGACGAAGAGGGCGCCGACTCTCAACAACAAGTCTTTCCCCCACTCACGCCCCTTGCCCGATGGCGCGAACCCGTCCCCGGCCTTCCCGAAGCCGCCTGGCCCGACATGGTCACCTTGCCGGCCGGCGTCTTCACCATGGGCGCGCCCGAGGATGAGGGGGGTAGCCGCGACAATGAGCGCCCGCAGCGCGCGGTGACGGTGCCGCGCCCCTTCGCGCTCGGCCGCGTGGCGGTGACCTTCGCGCAATGGGATGCGGCGATGGACGCGGGCTTCGTGCCGCCTGCCGGCGCGAAGCGGCCCGATGACGGGCGGTGGGGCCGAAAGGGGCGGCCGGTGATCACCGTCAGTTGGGATGATGCGCAGGCCTATTGCGCCTGGTTGAACGATCGGCTTGGGCTGCGGGCCGGGACCTACCGGCTGCCGAGCGAGGCGGAGTGGGAGTATGCGTGCCGTGCCGGCACGACGACGCCGTTTAGCTTCGGCGACACGATCACGAAGGAGCAGGTGAACCACTATGATGGTCGCGGCGACCGGATGAAGGGTCGGACGGTGCCGGTGGGCTCGCTGCCGGCGAACGGTTGGGGCCTGCACGAGATGCACGGCAATGTCCTCAAGTGGTGCGAGGACCTATTCGGCAATTACCCGGACCACGCCACCGCCTCGCGGCCCTTGACCCCTTCCGACTCATCCCTTCGCGTCCTGCGCGGCGGGTCCTGGAACAACAATCCATCGAACTGCCGCTCTGCTTACCGCAACAGGAACGAACCGGAGAATCGGAACAACAATGTTGGTTTCCGCCTGGCGAGCACGCCCCATGCCGGAGTTCCCGGGTCCACGGACCTTGGAAGAGCGCCGGGGCCGTCCAGGGCCGTCCATGATGAGCAGGCCGGGGCATCACCCCGGGTCCACCCAGGGGATGGCGCGCGTCCCGCACGCCGCACGGGCGCGTCGTCGTCTTGCCGGACGCATGGGCCGGGACGGCGGCGTCGCCCGCCCCAGGGGGTGAACCCGCGATGGCCGAGGACCCTGCCCGCCGCACCGGCCCCGCGCTCGAGGCCATGCATGTCTTCCTCCGCTGGGCCATCCCCGCCGTCGCCAAATTCCCGCGTGACCAGAAATTCCTGCTCGGCGACCGCATCCAGGCGATCGGCCTCGATGCGCTGGAACGGCTGATCGCCGCCACCTACACCCGCGACCGCCGCGCGCTGCTCGACGCCGCGAACCTCGACATCGAGAAGCTGCGCCACCTGTTCCGCATCGCCTTCGACCTGCGCGCCATGGATGCCCGCCGGCACGAACACGCGCAGCGCCAGTTGGAGGAGATCGGCCGCATGGTCGGCGGCTGGCGCAAGGACGCGCTGCGCCGCCAGGGAGGGCCCGTGCTTGCCGAAGCGACATGACGATCTCTTCGACGGCATCGCCGATTTCCAGGCGCTGCGCGCGGCCGCGCTGCGGGCGGTGAAGGGCAAGCGCCGCAAGCCCGGCGCCGCGGCGATGCTGGCCCGCCTGGAGCCGACCCTGCTCCGCCTGGAACGCAGCCTGAAGGACGGTACCTGGCGCCCCGGCCGCTACACCGAGATCGAGGTGACGGACCCGAAGCGCCGCATCGTCTCGGCGGCACCCATCGCCGACCGCGTGGTGCACCACGCCGTGCATGCCGTCGTCGCGCCGATCTTCGAGCGCGGCTTCATCGACCACAGCTTCGCCAATCGGATCGGCCGCGGCACCCATGCCGCGATCGACGCCTACGAACGCTACAGCAAGCGGTATGCGCATGTGCTGCGCGGCGACATCTACCGCTACTTCCCCGCGATCGACCATGCGGTGCTGAAGGCCGATCTCCGCCGCCGCATCGCCTGCCGGCGCACCTTGTGGCTGCTCGATGCCATCATCGACGGCTCGAATGCGCAGGAGCCCGTGCACCTGCATTTCCCGGGCGACGATCTGCTCTCGCCGCTGGAACGGCGCCGCGGCCTGCCGATCGGCAACCTGACCAGCCAGTTCTTCGCCAACCTCTATCTCGACCCGCTCGACCACTTCGTGACGGAGGTGCTGGGCCTGCCCTGGGTGCGCTATGTCGATGACGTCGCCGCTTTCGCCGACAGCGCCGCAAGGCTGGAGGCGGCGCGCGGGCGGATCGCGGATTTCCTCGCCGGGCGTCGCCTGGTGCTGCATCCGCGCAAGACGGCGGTGCTGGCCTGCGCCCGGCCGGCGGGGTTCTGCGGCGCGGTCGTCGCGCCGGAGGGCCGTCGCCTGCCGGAGGCGACCGTCGTCCGCTTCCGCCGCCGCGCCCGTTCGATGCACGACCGCCTGCGCGCCGGCACGCTGCCCGCCGCGGATGCCGCGCACCGCCGACGTGCCATGGCCGCGCATGCCGTCCATGCCGGCGGCAGCCGCCTGCTGCGCCGCACGGCAAGGGGTTGGCGGGGTCCGGGGACCGCCACGGTCCCCGGCGGGGGTCTCGGGGGCGGCGCCCCCGAGCCTCCCCCCTACCGCCGCGCCGCCTCCAGCCGCGGCCAGTTCGCCTCCGCCTTCCGGATCTCCCCCGGGATGTCCCGTTCCCAGATCGCCCGCGTCTTCAGGTCGTAGTTGAGGTAGAGCCGCCCCTCGACGATGCGCCACGCCTCCGGCTCGATCTTCGCCGTGTAGCCGCGCGCCACCGCATAGGCGCAGAAGCCGCCGAAGGCCGGGGCGTAGCGCGCCGGGTCGGCGGCGAAGGCGTCGCGGTTCGCCGTGCTGGCGAAGCGCCAGGTGGCGCCGCCCCAGGCATGGGTGATGTCCGCCCGCCCGGGCACCGGCCGCCCTTCGGTGAAGTAGGCCACCGGATCGGTGCCGCCGATGGCCGCGCCCCCCTGCTCGTTCACGCGGGCCTCGGCCTGTGGGGCGGCCAGCAGCGCCGCGGCGATGGCGCCGGCCAGCGCGGCACGTCGGGTCGTGTGCGGGGTCATGCGGCCTTCCTTCCAGCGAGGGGGTTTCCCCTCGTTTCGCCGCGCCCCTTCCGCCGGTTTCCGGGGCATCCCGGCATTGCCCCGGCCCCGCCCAGGCCCGATATACCCTCTCGGAAGGCCGGTGACGGACGGGCGCCTCGCCAACCCGGTCAGGTCCGGAAGGAAGCAGCCGCAACGAGTTTCCGCCCGGGTCGCTTCGCCGGTCTTCCACCCCGGCGCCGGAGGGGGGCGGCGCCGCCCGCCGGTCCGGGCTAGTGTCCCTGATCCGAAGTTCGCCGCCAGCGGCGGCGCCCTTCGTCTTGGGCCGCTAGCCATTGTTTTCAGTGGCCTGCTGGTCCGCTTCGCTCGCAGCCAGTGGCTGCGAACTTCGCGGGCAGGACACTAGGCTCCGCCCGTTCCCTCCGCCGCGAGTCCCCCGACCCCGAGCATGGCCCCGAGCGATCTTTTCGGCTCCCCCGCCGCCCCGCCCGAGGAGGATCCGGACCGGCTGCCCGAGCCGCCGCCGCCCGAGGGCCCCGGCCTGTTCGGCGACCCGGCGCCGCCGCCCGCCGCCGTGGCACCTGCGCCGCCGCCGCCCCCCGCCGCCGCGCCGCGACCGCGACCGGTACCGCGACCGCTCGCCCGTCCGCCGCCGCTCGCCGTCCCCGCGCCATACTGCTTGAGCCACTT
>CAZMCV010000180.1:0-8034 GCA_964564645.1 uncultured Acetobacteraceae bacterium | reverse complement strand
GGCCTCGAGCAGCACCAGGCCGAAGGTGTCGGTGCGCGAGGGGAAGACGAAGACATCGGCGCCGGCATAGGCGCGGGCCAGCGCCGCGCCGGTCCGCCAGCCGGCGAAATGCGTCTCGGGGAAGCGGCGCTGCAGCGCCGCGCGTTGCGGCCCGTCGCCCACCACCACCTTGGAGCCGGGGAGGTCGAGCTTGAGGAAGGCCTCGATGTTCTTCTCGACCGCGACGCGCCCGACATAGAGGAAGACGGGCTTCGGCAGCGCCGCCCATTCGTCGCGCGGCAGTTGGCGGAACAGGTCGAGATCGACGCCGCGGGTCCAGGCGCGGACCTTGGTGAAGCCCTGCGCCGCCAGCTCCTGCCGCAGGGAGGGGGTGGCGGCGAGGACGCCGTCCGCGGCTTCGTGGAAGCGCCGCAGCACGGCCCAGGCGAGGCCGGGGGGCAGCCCGGTGCGGGCCTGGAGGTATTCCGGGAATTTGGTGTGGAAGCTGGTCGTGAAGGGCCAGCGCCGGGCGAGGCAGATGGCCCGCATGGCCCAGCCGATCGTCCCCTCGGTCGCCACATGCACGGCATCGGGGGCGAAGGCGTCGACCATGCGCTCGAGCGCGCGGCGGGGCCGGAGCGCCACGCGGATCTCCGGGTAGCTCGGCAGGGGCAGCGTGCGGAACCGGTCCGGGCCGATCACCTCGATGGCATCGCCCTCCGATTCGAGATAGCGGACGACCGTCGCCAGGGTGCGCACGACGCCGTTCACCTGCGGGTGCCAGGCATCGGAGACGATGAGCAGCCGCAGCGGGCGGGTCGAGGTCGCGCCCGGCACCGCCCCCGTGGGGCGGATGCCGCCGCCGCCGCCGGCATCGCCGCCGACCGTCACGGCGCCCAGCGCGCCGCCACTCTCATCCTGGAGCATCGGGATCCTTGTTCGCCCTGCGGCCGGGTTTCGCGCTACAGCCGGGGTTCGTGCCGCGGCCGGGGCCGGCGGAGCGCCGTCAGGCGGAGGCCGCGACGGTGCCGCGCGCCGAAGTGCCACCCGCGGCGGCGGAACGCCAGAAGGAGAGGCGGTTTTCCGCCGCCCAATCCACCAGCTCGAACCGGCCATCCGCATGCTCGACCAGCGCGGTGCAGCTCTCCACCCAGTCGCCATCGTTCATGTACATCACGCCCTGCACGGTGCGCATCTCGGCGTGGTGGATGTGGCCGCAGATGACGCCGTCGAGGCCCCGCCGCTTCGCCTCGCCGGCGAGCGCCATCTCGAAGCGGTCGATGGCCTTCACGGCCTCCTTCACCTGGCGCTTCAGCCACTGCGAGAGCGACCAGTAGGGATAGCCGAGCCGCCGCCGCAGATCGTTGAACCAGCGGTTCATCGTCAGGGCCCAGTCATAGGCCCAATCGCCGAGATGAGCGAGGAATTTGGCGTAACGGATCACGCCGTCGAACTCGTCGCCATGGATGACGAGGATGCGCCGGCCATCGGCGGTCTCGTGCACCGCCTCCGGCGCCAGGCGGACCCCGGCGATCTCGAGCCCGAGCCAGCCGCGGAACATCTCGTCATGGTTGCCCGGGATGTAGGTGACCTCGACGCCCTGGCGTGCCATGCGCATCACCTGGCGCACCACCTCGTCGAATTCGGGGGTCCAGTACCAGGATTTCCGCAGGCGCCAGCCATCGACCACGTCGCCGACGAGGTAGAGGCGCTCGCATTCCGTGCGGCGCAGGAAGTCGAGCAGGAAATCGGCGCGGCATCCGCGCGTGCCGAGATGGATGTCGGAGATGAAGACCGTGCGGTAGCGGCGCTTCAGGTCGGTGGACTGCATCGGCTCGGTTCACTCCGCTCCGCCGCACCGGTGGCCATGCCGCGGGACCGTACCGCATGGCGTTTCCGCGCGGCGTCCACCCGCCGGCAGGCGGCGGCGCGGCGCACCCCCGCGGCCGGCGAGCGCTTCCCGAATCGGCACGGCCTGCGTGCGCAACGGGCATCTAACGCAAGTCGCCGGGGCGAGGCGTGAACCTTGGGTGACGCATGCGCGCTCGTGATCCGTTTCGCGGCCCGGTTCGGCCGGTCGCGGCGGTTCGCCCGGGAGACGTCATGTCTTCGACCGCGATTTGTCACGCCGTCATCACACAAGCCCGCTAGACACGCCCACCGCGGTGCGATCGTGCGGATCAGGGGCCTACTCCCGCCATCCGGGATGGCCACGGCAAGGGGGGCAAGGCGCCCTCCCGCCGGGGCGCGTTGCGGCAAGGCCCCGGCGCGGGATGCCGGGCGGCGAGGACGGTGCGGGAGCGGATCGGGTGCTGGGACGGATGCGCGATGCCCTCCCTCCCCTCCGGGACGGGTCCCCCCGCGGCACCCCATGCTGATCGTCTTCAACCCGGCCGCCGGCGCGGGCGGGCGGCGCCGCCTCACCCGCGCCCTGTCCGCCCTCGCGCGGCACGGGCTCCGCCCCGAACTCGCGGAAACCGAGCGACCGGGCCATGCGACCGTGCTGGCCCGCGATGCCGCCGCGCGCGGCGTGCCGATGGTGGTCGCGGCCGGCGGGGACGGCACGATCGCGGAGGTCGCGATGGGCATCACCGGCTCGGCCGCCGCGCTCGGGCTGCTGCCTCTCGGCACCGCGAACGTGCTGGCTTCCGAGCTCGGCGTGCCGGGTGCGCCCGAGCGCGCGGCGGCGGTGCTGGCCGGCGGCCGCTCGGCGGTGCTGCGCCCCGGGATCGCCACCTGGCCCGATGGCAGGCGGCGGCTCTTCGTGCAGATGATCGGGGCCGGCTTCGACGCGGCGGTGGTGCATCGGCTCGACCTCGAGCTGAAGCGGCGGCTCGGCCGGTCGGCCTATGTGGTCCAGTCGGCGCGGGAGCTGCTCCGCTACCCCTTCCCGCGCTTCGCCGCGACGCTGGATGGCGGCGCGGCGGAAAGCGTGGTCAGCGCGATCGTCACCAAGGGGCGGCATTACGCGGGGCGCCACCTGCTCGCCCCCGGCGCCCGTCCCGCCGAGCCCGGCTTCCAGGTCGCGCTGTTCCATCGCGGCGGCCCGGGCTTCGCGGCGCTGTGCGGGGCGGCGCTGCCGCTCGACCTGCTGCCGCATGTGCCGGGGGTGGTGTTGCGGGCGGCGCTTCAGGTCCGGCTGGCGATCCCCGCGGACCCGTCGGGGGAGAGGGATCCGGGTGGGGTGCCGCTGCAGGCCGATGGCGACCCGGCGGGCTGGCTGCCGGTGCGGATCGAGGATTCGCCCGCGCCGATCGTCATCCGCCTGCCCGGCCCGGGCTGACCGCGGGCCGCGGCCGGGCGTCAGCCCGGGCGGCGCAGCGCGACGACGGCGGCGGCGAGGCCGCTGGCGAGGGAGAGGCTGCCGAGGGCAGGGGCAAGCAGAAGCATGGCGGTCGCCGCGGTCCCGACCGCCGGGCCGAGGGCCAGCCCGACGGCGGCGAGGCCTCCGAGCGCGGCGGCAACGGCCAGGAAGCACAGGAAGATCATCAACTTGGCTCCGATCCTTCGGCCGGACTTCCGGCCTGCCATGATCATGCCATCTTTTGGCCCTGATGCGCCGCAATTGCGACGACGCCGCCCTCACCTTCCGGTGAGGGCGGCGCCCATCGGCCCGGTCCGGGTGTGGCGGCGGTCAGCCGGTCTGCTGGATCGCCGAGAGCATCCAGGGGCTGTCCGGCCCGCCGGCGCGCACGAAGGTCCAGATCTCGGTCGCCTCGGTCCGGCGGCCCGGGTCACCCTCCACCACGGTCCCATCGGCGACGCGGCGGGTGACGTCGATCAGCGAGAACCGCATGGCGACCGTCGCGTAGTCGCGTCGGCCCTCGCGCCAGGCCTCGGCCAGGTCGCCCTGCACGAGCGTGACGTCGCGGGTCTCGTTGCGCAGCCCCCGGCCGGTGAGGTCGGCCAGGTCGTCGGAGAAGTACTGGACCATCTCCGGCGTCGCCAGGCGCTGCAGCGCGCCGAGATCCTGCCGCGACCAGGCGGCGTTGACCTCCTTCAGCGTGTGCTCGAAGGCGTCGAAATCGGCCTTGTCGGGCACGAAATCCGTCCCGGCCGGGGCCATCCGGCCGCCGCCCGCGGCGCCGGGGCGAAGGCCGGCGGGCTCGCCCGCCATGCTTCGCGCCATCCCCGGGGCCATGCCGGGGGGCGGGCCGCCGGCAAAGGCCGGCTGCGGCCCGCGGGCCATGGACCGGCCACGGATCAGGCGCATCGCCAGGAAGACCAGGCCGCCGATCAGCGCGATCTGCAGCAGCAGGCCGAAGATGCTGGACAGGCCCGCCATGCCGCCGAACAGGCCATGGCCCGAGAGCAGGCCGAACAGGCCGGCGCCCAGCAGGCCGCCCATCAGCCCCGCCATCAGCGGGTTGCGGGAGAAGAAGCCGCCCGCGGGGTTGGGCTGGCCGAGCGGCGGGCGCGCCGCGGTCGCGGGCTGCGCGGCGCCGGGCCGGGTGGGCTCGGTCATGCTGCGCTCGACCGGACGCGCGGTGGACGGCGCCGTCTGGGTCGGCGGCGGCGCGCTGTAGGTGCGGCTGCCGCGGCTGCCCGAGGAGGAGGAGCCGCCCGGCCGGGCATCGGCAAGCGCCGGCGCGAGCGCGAGGGCGAGCGCCGCGACGGCGGCGAGCAGGGTGGCGGGATGGCGGGGGCGGCGCATGGCTTGGGCGTGTCTCCGGCAATGGTCTTGCTTGGATGTAATATAGGGGCAAGCCCGGCCGATTGCGACGCCTGCCGCCATGCCATCGCGGGGGATGCGCCGGCCGTGCCCCGGCGCATAGGCCGCCCGGGCCGCCGGGAGGCCCGCCGCCGGTCAGACCCCGGCCATGGTCATCCCGTCGACCCGCACCGTCGGCGCGTCCGTGCCGCGCCGGAACCGCAGATCGTCCGCCGGCGTCAGGTGCAGGAACATCTCCTTCAGGTTCCCGGCGATGGTGACCTCGCTGACCGGCTCGGCCAGCGCGCCGTCGCGGATCATGAAGCCGGCCGCCCCCCGGCTGTAGTCGCCGGTCACGCCGTTCACCCCCATCCCGATCAGCTCGGTGACGTAGATCCCCTCCCGGATGTCGGCCATCAGCGCCGATGGGGTCACCGTGCCGGCGGCGAGCCAGAGATTGGTCGGCGAGGGCGAGGGCGGGCCGGAAGTGCCGCGCGAGGCATGGCCGGTGCTGGCCATGCCGAGCTGGCGGGCGCTGCGCCAGTCGAGGATCCAGGTGGTCAGCACCCCGTCCTCGACGATCGCGCGCCGCTCGCCCTTCATGCCTTCGCCGTCGAAGGGGCGGGAGCGCAGGCCGCGCTTACGGGTCGGGTCGTCCAGCACGACGAGCCCCGCGGCCATCACCCGCTGGCCCAGCCGGTCCTTGAGGAAGCTCGTCCCGCGCGCGACCGAAGCCCCGTTCACCGCGCCGACCAGGTGGCCGAGCAGCGAGCCGGCGACGCGCGGGTCGTAGACCACCGGAAGGCGCGCCGTCCTCGGCCGGGCCGGGTTCAGCCGCGCCACCGCCTTCTCCCCGGCGCGGCGGCCGATCCCGGCCGCGTCCTCGAGATCCGCCTGGTGGACGGCGGAGGTGTAGTCGTAGTCCCGCTCCATCCCCGTGCCCGCGCCGGCGAGCGCCGTCGCCGAGAGGCTGTGCCCGGTCCGGGCATAGTGCCCGGCGAAGCCGTTGCTGGCGGCGAGCGCGATGGCGGTGCGCGACCAGGACGCCTCCGCCCCTTCCGAGTTGGTGACGCCGGCGACCGCGAGCGCCGCCTCCTCGGCCGCCGCCGCGCGGGCGATCAGCGCCTCGGCGTCCGGCTCGGCCGGGTCGGCGAGGTCGAGATCGGCGGCGACGAGGCCATCGGGGGCGTCGGGGAGGCCGGCGAAGGGATCCTCCGGCACGACCTTCGCCATGGCGACCGCGCGCTCGGCCAGCGCGGAGAAGCCGCGGGGCGAGGGGTCGGTCGAGGAGACGATCGCCTGGCGCCGGCCAAGGAAGACGCGCAGGCCGAGCCCCGTCTCCTCCGACCGCTCGAGCTGCTCGATCCGCCCGAGGCGGCGCGCGACCGAGAGCGAGGCGGAGGAGAAGAGCAGCGCATCGGCCGCATCCGCCCCCGCCTTGCGCGCCGCGGCGACGAGCTCGGACAGCGCCTGGAGCTGCGCCTCCCCCGTCACGCCGCCAGCCTCTCGGCGATGGCCGGCAGCGCCGGCACCTTTCCCGCGGGGCCGAGGGCGGCGAGCGTCGGCGTCGCGCGGAAGACGCGCAGCGCCGCCTGCTGGACCTGGTCGATGGTCACGGCGGCGATCCTCGCCTTGGTCTCCTCGACCGGGATGATCCGGCCATGCACCTGCAGCTGGCGGGCGAGCTGCTCGGTCCGGCTGCCCGTGCTCTCGAGCGACATCAGCAGGCCGGCGCGGAACTGCGCCTTGGCGCGGTCCAGCTCCTCCTGCGTCACGTCGGTCTGCACCTTGCGCAGCTCCTCGAGGGTGACGGGGACCAGCTCCTCCGCCTCGGCCTCGCCGGTGCCGGCATAGATGCCGAAGATGCCGCCATCCAGGTAGGGATGGGCGTAGGAGTAGATCGAGTAGACGAGGCCCCGCTTCTCCCGGATCTCCTGGAACAGCCGGGACGACATGCCCCCGCCGAGCAGCGTGCTCAGCAGCAGCGTCGGGTAGTGCAGGGGGTCCTGGTAGCCGGTGCCGGGGAAGCCGAGGACGATATGGACCTGGTCGAGGTCGCGCGCCTCGCGGAACTCCCCGCCCACATAGCGCGCGGCCTCGTAGGGGTCGGGGGCGACCATCGGCAGGTCGGCGAAATGCCGCTTGACCAGCTCGACCAGCGTGTCGTGCTCGAGGGCGCCGGCGGCGGCGACCACCATGCGTTCGGGGCCGTAATGGTGGCGCATGTAGCCCATCAGCGCCTCGCGCGGCATCGCCTTGATGACGTCCTCGGTGCCGAGCGTCGGGCGGCCCATGGGCTGGGTCGGGAAGGCGGTCTCCTGGAAATGGTCGAAGACGATGTCGTCCGGCGTGTCGTTCGCCTGGCCGATCTCCTGGAGGATGACGCCACGCTCGCGCTCGATCTCCTCCGGCGCGAAGCTGGAATGGGTCAGGATGTCGCCGATGATGTCGACGCCAAGGGCGAGGTCCTCCTTCAGCACCTTGCAGTAGTAGGCGGTGTTCTCGCGCGCCGTGTAGGCGTTGAGATGGCCGCCGACATTCTCGATCTCGCGCGCGATGGCGGCGGCGTCGCGGCGCTCCGTGCCCTTGAAGGCCATGTGCTCGAGGAAGTGGGAGACGCCGTTCTCCTCCGCGCGCTCGTGGCGGGTCCCGGCGGCGACATAGGCGCCGAAGGAGACGGTCTCCACGCGCGGCATGGTCTCGGACACGATGGTCAGGCCGTTGGGCAGCCGGGTCAGGCGGATCGGATCGGACATGCGGGTCCTTGTGGGGGCGAAGGGTTGCCCGGAGGGGTGTGGCAGATGTGGGGCGGAAGGCGGCCCGCGTCAGGCGCGGCCGGCGAGGCGTTCGATCAGGCTGCGGAGGTCGGCGGACTCGTCCATGAGCTCGGCGAGGTGGAGGGCGGGGTGATCCGGCAGGGGCTCGGCCGGAACATCCTGCTCCAGCGCGAGGACCAGCCTGCGGGCCTTGCCGTGGATGCGGTCGAGATCAAGGCTCTGGCGCATGCTCGGCCGGTAGCGGTCCTGGGCCTGCGCCAGGAAGGTCGCCGCCTCATCCCGCCAATGGCGAGCGGCCGTGCTCGAAGGCCAGCGCGCGATCTTCAGCGCATGCACGATCGCCTGGCCGAGCAGCGACCTGACCTGGGCGATCTCGGAACTTCCCAGTTCCTCGATCTCCGCGATCACATGCTCCCAGTCGAGGTCGTTCACCCGCTCTCCGGCCACGTGCCGGCGCAGCCGTTCGGCCTGCTGGCGCGACCAGGTCACGATGTCGGTGCGGTGAAGATCGTCGGGCATCACCGCGAGAGGTGGGGCGCCCGCCCGGGCCAAGTCAACCGGAAACGGGCGCCCGCCAGGGGAATCGCTTGAAGGTCAGCGAGCTGTCCGTGTGATGAGTGCGCGGAG
>CAZMCV010000179.1:0-8057 GCA_964564645.1 uncultured Acetobacteraceae bacterium | reverse complement strand
CTTCACGGGGCCGGAGGGGCCGCCGAAGCCGCCATCGCCGCGCATGAAGCTGGTGCTGGTCAGGGTCGCCAGCTTGTCGCCGGTCTTCGCATCCAGCACCACGCGCTCGGAATACATCAGCGCGCCCTTGCCGGCGCCGCGGTCGACCAGGCCGGTGATGCGGCTGCGGCCGATGATCTCGCCCTCGGTCGGCAGGGGCTTGTGCAGGACCAGGCCCTGCTCCCCATGCAGGATCTGCTTCCAGTCGATGCCGGTGTCCGGGTTGCGCGACCAGAAGCCCGGCGCGCCCATCACCACGGGCATCGACGGCATCACCTTCAGCCGCGGCTCGTAGAGGAAGTCGAGCTGCTGCTCGTCCATCGGGTCCTGCCCGAGGCCGACGGAGAAATTGTACAGCGCGATGTCCTGCCAGCGCAGGGTCTGCCGCACCTCCGGGATCGGGTAGTTCAGCAGGTGGTCGTAGACGATGGGCATGGGTTCGTTCCTCGCCGTGCGGCGCGATCATAGGACGGGGGCGGCGGAGGGGCGCAACCCGTTGATCCCGTGCTTCGGACGAATGCCCCGTGCGCGCGCATCACGCGGGCTCCGCCCAGCGCGGCAGCGGGCGGCGGCCGGCGAGGCGATCCCGCAGCAAGGCGAGGCCGGGCAGGCCGGGGATGCCGGGCGGCGGCTGCCAGGTGCGGCCGGCCAGCGTCGCGGCGAGCAGCGCCTGGGTCAGGCGCCGCCAGGCGCCGAGCAGGTCCGGGCGGGGGAGCCAATGCGTCGGCGCCGGCAGCGCGCTCGCCTGGCCGAGGCGGCGGGCGAAGAGCACCGCGCGCAGCCCCATGACGCGGATGGCGCGGCGATAGGCGCAGCAGATCCAGTGGGCGAGGCCGCGGAGCGCGGGCTCGGCGGCGGGGTCCGTCACTTCCTGGAGCAGGCGGCGCCAGAGGCCGGCATGGGCCCAGCGGCGATGGGTGCGGCTGACCGTGTCCGGCCTTCCGTGCGGGGCGGGCAGCGCGCGCCAGGGGGCGCGGTAGGGGCCGTGCGGCCCGTCCCACTTCATGGTGCAGCCGCGGAAGATGGCGTCGAGCCGCGCGCGGGGATCGGCCATGCGGCGGCCGGCGGGGCTGGTGCCCGGGGCGCCCGGGATGCCGCAGCCATGGGCCCAGAGGAAGACCGAGAGGATCTCCCATTCCTCGTCGGAGAGGGGCTGCCAGGGGCGGGCGGGGATCAGGGCGGGGTCGAGCGGGTCGGGGCGGCCCCAATCGGTGCGCGGGGCGGCGGGGCGGCGGCCGCGGCGGGGCGGGGGGAGGGCGCGGAGGGGTGGGGAGAGGGAGGTCCAGTCCGGGTCGGGCAGGTCAGGCGGGGCGGCGAGGTGGGCGAAGCTGGGGTCGGGGAAGGCGGCGGTGGGGGGTGGCGGGGCGAAAGGGTCGGAGGGGGGCGGGGCGCCGGGGACGCGGTTGGGGGTGGGCATGGGGGTGGTCTCGGCGGTGGGGTGGGGGGACCGGCGAGGGGAGCATGGGGTGGGGTGGGGAGTCAAGGACAAAAATCCTAGAGCCTGTTACGCACAGGGATCTTCTGGCACTTGTTCAATGAGTTCGCGTGCCAGACCACGCTGTGATTACATTGCTGCATCCTGCATTATTTGTACGGAGAAAAGCGCGTAGCGAACGCTTGTGTGCGCCATCGGGGGCATTACTGGACCCTCGTCCCGCGCCACGAGGGCACGCAATACATTGGTATTACTTTAGTAACGCGCGGCGACACGATTGATTGCAAGAAAGATTTCAATAGCTGTTCGGAACGAGAAGTCAAAGAAGAATAGCATGATCATGATTACTACGAAGGGCTTCTCCTTCAGGTTCAGAATTTTCTGATGATGTGTTGCATAGCGCAATATCGGTCTCACGAGCGGCAAAATAAAATTCGAAAATATAACTAACGAAATGAAAATTGGCGCGATTAGATATAGAAGAAAACAAGAAATAATCAATAAATCTTGGCCTCTTGAGACGAGCTCAGGGAGATTTGGAACTTCGACTCCGTTAGCCCAAATCCGCTCGATAGCCGCCCCCCCAAATAAGATAGTCATTGCGGGCGCTCGAAAAAATCCCCAGGAAATCGACCAGAAGTTGGACCGAAATGACGCATCTATTGTTGCTAAGGCGCCCGTCGCAATGACGACTAATGAAAGCTGGGCTAAAGCAGCCAAGGCAAACAAATATCCGACGACGCCTACCGCTCTCCAGCGGATCCACGGATGCTTTTTCTCTCGGCGAACATGGCAGGGATCGCAATAAGACAATGCTCTGAAGCTCGTGCGTAAAAACCAGGGAAAAAACATGATAGACATCGCCACCACTAAAATGGCGTGCGGCAAAAGCGATTGTCTTATAAATAAGGCAAATTCACGGACTGCCAAGATTTCTGGTACAGCGCCGACTGCGTCGTCACCCACAAAGCGTCCAAATATTATGGCGACAACAGGTTCCATACCTCTATATATAAATAGGTATGATAGCATTCCAACTGCACAAGCAATATATGCGATACCTGCTCCACCAAAAAAGGCGATATATGAAAATTTTTCTATTCTATGTTTATATGTCCTCCGAAGATAAGAAATGAACATCCATTGGTCAGATTTTCGCCCCGAATCAGAGTGGTTGGGCGTAATGCGGAGATACCTATTAATGAACTCTGCTAGATATCCTTGCGTGCGAACCGGCGCAAACTGATCGAGTGTTGTGCAAATCGTGATCCATGCGGTGAAGGTGGTCCAAATGTTCACCAAAAGCCTCCCAATTATTACCAATAAAATCGACCTGGGATCGCGATCAATATGTAACGGATCTTGCGTGTAGCTGCAAGGTCCTCTCGAAGTCGAAGCAATTAAATTTCAGTTTGCGCTTCGTTATAATCTGCGCCCGTTCTCTAGGATCAAGTCTACCTGCTACGGAGCGCCCGCTCGGGTTGGAAAGTAGTCATTCCAGGGGCAATCAAGCAAGGGCGCTCAGTTGACGTCCAATCGAGCTTCTGTCGCAAGGCTACCCGGCCTATTCCACCGACAGCCGGAACCCAAACGCCCTTATTACCCCCAGCAAGGTCGCCAGCCGCGGATCGGCTTCCTCGCCGAGCGCCCGGTACAGCTCCTCCCGCGTTACCCCGGCCCCGCACGCCACCTCGGTCATGCCCCGGGCGCGGGCAATGACGCCCAGCACGTTGGCGATGTAGCGCGCATCGCCAGTCGCGATCGCATCGGCCAGCAGCTCCGCCTGCCCCTCCTCCGAGGCGATGGTGCGGGCCGCATCGAAGGGCAGGGTCTCCGTCGCCATCCGTCCGTCCTCCCGCTCCGCCGCCGCGCCGTGCTCACCGCTCGGGCAGATGCCGCTCAAGATCCATGGCGGTGTGCAGCACCCGCGCGACCGTCACGCGGCCTGCCTCCGGATCGACCTCGAGGATCAGGTAGTGCGAGCGGACCCGATGGATGCGGAACCGTCCTCGCAGCGCCCGGCTCCGTTCCGGCTGTTCGGCCACCGCCCTGGCGGCATCACGAATGTCCCCGAGATAGGCGCGGGTCACCGCAGCCCCCCAGCGTCCCAGCGAGAACCGACGCAGCGCCTCCAATTCCTCCCGCGCCCGGTTCGACCAGGCGAGTTTCACCGCCCCGACGGCACCCCGTCCACGAAGGCGTCGATGTCGAAGGCCTCGTCGATCCCGCTCGCCATGCCCTCCTCCCCGAGGGCGACCAGCCGGTCCACGACCCGCGCATCCTCCTCCAGTCGCCGCAGGCCGGCGCGGCATGCCTCCGACAGGTTCTCGAACCGTCCCTCCGCGACGAGGCGAAGGCCAACGGCCTTAGTCGATCCGAGGTCGACGCTTTCCAGCCCATCCCGCTGGGCCATGGGTCCTGCTCCGCTGGGTGTCCCCTATCCTTAGCATGCGCCGGGCGCCGGTGACGACGCCCGGCGTGCTGGCGATGGGGCGAGCCTTCCCTCGCCGATCCTTGCATCCCGACCAGTCGCCGACTAGCCTCGCCCCCATGACCACCACCATCGGCGCCTACGAGGCAAAGACCCACCTCGCCGCCCTGCTGGACCGGGTGGAGCGCGGCGAGGCGCTGACCATCACCCGCAACGGCCGCCCCGTCGCGCGCCTGGTGCCGGCCGGCCCCGACCCCGCCGACGCCCTCCGGGCCGCCGAGGAATTGCGGCGCGCGCGCGTCGGCCTCCGCCTCGACGGCGCCGATTGGCGCACCTGGCGGGACGAAGGCCGGCGGTGACGCACTGCGTCCTCGACTGCTCCGTCGCCATCGCCTGGTGCTTCGAGGACGAGGCGACGCCGGCCACCGACGCACTGCTCGACGCGGTGGCGCGGCACGGCGCGGTGGTGCCGGCGCTCTGGCCGGTCGAGCTGGCCAACACGCTGCGCAGCGGGCTTCGCCGGCAGCGCATCGATCCCGGGCGCCTCGCCGCCGTGCTGGCGCAGCTCGCGCGGCTCGATTTGCGGCTGCCGCCCGCCGTCCCGGAGCATCCGGCGCGGATCGTGGCGACGCTCAATGAGGGCTGCGCGCGCTCGGGCCTGGCCGCCTACGACCAGGCCTATCTGGACGTGGCCCGCGCCACGGCGCTGCCCCTGGCGACGCTGGACGCGGCACTGCGCCGCGCCGCCGCCGAGGCGGGCGTGCCGGTGCTGCCGGGGTAAGCGACGCCCGCCCTCACCCCACCTCCACCACCGCATCCGCCGCGAAGCAGCCCTGCCCCTCCGGCAGCACCAGCATCGGGTTCACATCCACCGATTGCAGCCGCGGCCCCGCCGCCGCTGCGAAGGCCGACAGCGCCGACAGCGCCCGCGCCAGCGCCGCCACGTCCGCCTTGGGCCGCCCGCGCGCCCCGTCCAGCAGCGGGAAGCCGCGCAAGCCGCGGATCATCCGCTCCGCCTGCGCCGGATCCACCGGGCAGCGGGCGAGGGCGAAATCCTTCAGCACCTCGATGAAGATGCCGCCCAGGCCCACCATCGCGACCGGCCCGAAGACCGGGTCGCGGAGGATGCCGAGGGCCATCTCCACCGCCCCCTTGATCTGCTTCGCGACGAGCACGCCCTCGATCCGCGCCGCCGGCGCATGCGCCTTCGCGCGCTCCATCAAGGTGGCGAAGCCCGCGCGCACGGCGGCCGCATCGCCGACATCCAGCAGCACGCCGCCGATCTCGCTCTTGTGCAGGATGTCGGGCGACAGGATCTTGAGCACGACGGGGTAGCGGATCGTCTCCGCCGCGGCGATGGCGGCGTCCGCGTCCGCGCAGGCGCGCTCCGGCACCGGGGGCACGCCCGCCTCGGCCAGCAGCGCCTTGGCCGCCGCCTCGGACGGCGTCGTCGCCGGCAGCGACACGGCGGGCAGCGGCACGGGCGCCGCCGGCGCCTCCGCCCGCGCGAAGGCCGCGCCGAACCTGAACATCGCCCCGATCGCGTTCACCGCCCGCGTCGGATCCTCGAAGCAGAGCCAGCCATCCGCCTCGTACTCGCGCACCTTGTTCGGCGCGAGCATGGAGATCACCCAGAGCCGGTCGGGATGCGCCGCCCGCGCCTGGCGCAGCATCGGCTGCAGCTTCGGCCCCGTCGTCGTCCCGCCCGCCACCTGCGACCAGAAGGCGAGGATCGCGGGGTAGCCGCCATCGACCGCGACGCTCTCGGTGAAGGTCTCGATCAGCTTCAGGTCGTTCGTCACCTGCGCCGTGCAGTCCACCGGGTTGCGCGGCGCGCAGAAGGGGATCAGCGCGCGCAGCCTCTCCTGCGCCGCCTCCGGCATCGGCGGCATCTCGACCCCGGCCTCGGACGCCGCGTCCGAGATCAGCACCCCCGCCCCGCCCGAGACCGTCATGACGCCGAGCGCATTCCGTGCCGGATAGATCCGCTTCGTCGCGGCATAGGCGATGTCGAGCATCTCCTCGGTCGAGCGCGCGCGCACCACGCCGAATTCATCGAGCACCGCCTGCGTCACCGCATCGTCGCCGGCGATGGAGGCCGTGTGCGACTTCGCGGCCTGGCCGCCGAGCGCGCTGCGCCCGACCTTCATCATCACGATCGGCTTGCGGTTGGCGCGCGCGAGTTCGAGCGCGGCCAGGAACCGCTCGCTCTCGCGGATCCCCTCCGCGTAGGCGCAGATCACCTCGACCTCCGGCGCCTGCGCCATCCAGCCCAGCACGTCGCCGAGCGCGACATCGGCCTCGTTGCCCGTGGTGATGCAGACATTGGTGCCGATGCCGCGGTCGAGCATGGCGGCGAAGATGTGCGTGCCATAGGCGCCGGATTGCGACGCGATGCCGATCGCGCCGGGGATCGGGAAGCCCTTCTCGAAGCTCGCGGTGAAGGTGCCGAAGAAGCGCGCCGGGGCGTTGAACAGGCCGAGGCAGTTGGGCCCCAGCAGCCGCATCCCGTGCTTGCGCCCCGCCGCCAGCAGCCGCGCCTGCGCCGCCTCGCCGGCCGCATCGACCTCGGCGAAGCCCGCGGTGAAGACGATCGCGGCACGGCAGCCGCGCGCGCCCAGGTCGTCGATCGCCTGGATCGCCAGCTCGACCGGCACGGCGATGATCGCGACGTCGGGTGCGGCGGGCAGGTCGGCGACGGAGGCGAAGGCCGGCAGCCCCTGCACGCTCGGCCGCTTCGGGTTCACGGGCCAGAGCGCACCCTCGAAGCCCCGCTCCCTCATATAGGCGATCGGCCGGCCGCCGATCCGCGCCGGCTCGTCGGAGGCACCGATCACGGCAACCGACCGGGGCCGCACCAGCGCGTCGAGCGCGGCAAAGCGGGCGGTCATCCCGTCCGTGTCGGCGTTGGTCATGCGCGGCATCTCCCCCCTTGGAATCAGGGCGCGGAGCCTGCGGTAGCGTCGCCAGCCCGGCAAGGGGGCGGCGGCGCCCGGTGGCGAGAGGCGGGCGGCGCGTGCCCTTCACGCGCCCATGACCGGGGGGCGGGCGTCAACCGGCGCGGGAGGAGCCTCGCCCGGACCGGGCCGGCTTCGGCACGCGCCTGGCGGGGATCGGGCGCTAGCCCTCCTCCTCCTCGTCCTCCTCCTCGTCCTCCTCGTCCTCGTCGTCCTCCCAATCCTCGTCCTCGTCCTCGTCGTCCCAATCCTCGTCGTCCTCGTCCTCCTCCTCGTCCTCCTCCTCGTCCTCTTCTTCCTCCTCCTCGTCCCAGGCCTCGCCGCCCTCCTCCTCGCCGACGCCCTGCAGGCGGCAGGGCGCGGCCTCCTCGGGACGGGGCAGGCCCGGCACCGCCAGGCCCAGCGGAATCAGGATGGGGCCGGCGCCAGCGGTGGTCTCCGCCTCATCCAGGCCGAAGATCGCCGCCGGCAGGGGCGGCAGCCCCGGCGTCCCGGCCCGGCTCGTGCCGGCCGGAAGCCGCGCGCGGACACCTGCGACCCGCGGCCGGTGGGTGCTGCTGGACATGTCGGCGGTTCCTTCGTCTCGTCGCGGGATGGCGGCGCCTGCGGTGCGGGCCGGCGGGGCGCTGTCTGCCGGCGCTACTACTCGGCCGAGACGCCCGCCGAGGCAAGACGGGGGCCGGGCGAGGCGCCGCGCGACCCGCGCCGCCTCGGCGCCCGTCGGGACATCGGACCTGCGGAGGCAGGCCCCTCGGGCTCGGGCCCGGCGGGCCTTGCCGCGCGACGCCTCAGCCGCGCTGGGCGTCCGGCGAAAGCACCATGCAGACGCCCCGCCCCCGGAGCCGCTCGCAGAGCTGCTGCGCGGAGGATTGGGACAGGCCGGTGACCCGCGCGCGGTAGAGCGTGCTGCGCCCCTGCTCCAGCTTCTGCACCGCCACCCGGCCGCCGCTCGACCCCTTGGCCTGGTCCGCCGCGCTGCGCGCCTGCGCCTCGCGCGAGAAGGCGCCGACCTGCACCGCCCAGCTTCCGCCGCCGCCCGGCGCGGGCCGGAAGCCGCCCGAGGACAGGCTCGCCGCCTGCGCGGACCCGACCAGGCCGAAGCCGCGGCTGGCGCCCGGCGCCAGCGCCGGGGCCGCGCGTGATCGGAAGAGCACACGTCTGAACTCCAGTCACTCTTCACAATCTCGGGTGGCGG
>CAZMCV010000178.1:0-8104 GCA_964564645.1 uncultured Acetobacteraceae bacterium | reverse complement strand
TTCGTGCTGCCCTCGTGGTTGTTGAAGGCGACGCAGGGCGAGATGCAGTCGATGAAGGCCGAGCCGCCATGCAGCAGCGCGCCCTTGATCAGGCCGACGAGCTGTTCCTTGTCGCCCGAGAAGCCGCGCGCGACATAGGTGGCGCCGAGCTGCAGCGCGATGCCGACCAGGTCGATCGCCTCGTCGGTGTTGACCGCGCCCTTCTTGGCCTTCGAGCCCTTGTCGGAGGTCGCGGAGAACTGGCCCTTGGTCAGGCCGTAGACGCCGTTGTTCTCGACGATGTAGGCCATGTTCACGCCGCGGCGGATCGAATGCGCGAACTGCCCGAAGCCGATGGAGGCGCTGTCGCCATCGCCCGAGACGCCGAGATAGGTCAGCTCCCGGTTCGCCAGGTTGGCGCCCGTCAGCACCGAGGGCATGCGGCCATGGACCGAGTTGAAGCCATGCGACGCGCCCAGGAAGTAGTCCGGCGTCTTCGAGGAGCAGCCGATGCCCGACATCTTCGCCACCAGGTGCGGCGCGATCGACAGCTCCCAGCAGGCCTGGATGATGGCGGCGCTGATGCTGTCATGGCCGCAGCCGGCGCAGAGGGTGCTGATCGCGCCCTCGTAGTCGCGGCGGGTGAAGCCGAGATCGTTGACGGGAAGCTTCGGGTGGTGAAGCTTCGGCTTGGGGAGGAAGCTCATTCGGCGGCGACCTCATGGAGCGGGATGACGTTCAGGTGGCGCGCCGCCTCGGCGATGGCGCCGCGGATGAAGCGGGCGGTGATCGGCGTGCCGTCATAGTGCAGGATCGGCACCAGCTTCGACCCGTCGACGCCGCCATCGGTCATCAGCAGGGTGCGCAGCTGCGCGTCGCGGTTCTGCTCGACGACGAAGACGCGGTCGTGGCGGGCGATGAAGGCCAGCACGTCGTCATGGAAGGGGAAGGCGCGGATGCGCATGGAATCGAGATGGATGCCGTCCGTCCCGGCCAGCGCCGCCAGCGCCTCGCGCATCGCCGCGCCCGTCGAGCCGTAGTGCAGCACGCCGATCCGTGCCGTGCTCGGGCTCTCGACCCGGGTCTCGACCGGGTGCGGGACGTAGGTCTTGGCGGTCTCGAACTTCCGCAGCAGGCGCTGCATGTTCTCGACATAGGCGGCGCCGACCTCGGTGTATTTGGCGCGCGCGTCGCGGGAGGTGCCGCGGGTGAAGTAGGCGCCCTTCGACGGGTGCGTGCCGGGATAGGTCCGGAACGGCACGCCATCCCCGTCGACATCCATGTAGCGGCCGAAATCGCGGCCGGCCTCGAGCTCCTCGGCGGTCATGACCTTGCCGCGGTCCATGCGCCTGGTGTCGTCCCAGGCGAAGGGCTCGCACAGCCACTCGTTCATGCCGATGTCGAGGTCGAGGAGAACGAAGACCGGCGTCTGGAAGCGGTCGGCGATGTCCATCGCGGCCGCGCCCATCTCGAAGCACTCATGCGGGTCCTCGGGGAAGAGGACGATGTGCTTGGTGTCGCCGTGGCTGGCATAGGCCGCGGCCAGCACGTCCGATTGCTGGGTGCGCGTCGGCATCCCCGTGCTGGGGCCCGCGCGCTGGACGTCGAAGATCACCGCCGGAATCTCGGCGAAATAGGCGAGGCCGACGAACTCCTGCATCAGCGAGATGCCGGGGCCCGAGGTCGCGGTGAAGGACCGCGCACCGTTCCAGGCCGCGCCGATGACGATGCCGATCGAGGCCAGCTCGTCCTCCGCCTGCACGATGGCGTAGCGCTTCTTCCCCGTCTCCTTGTCGGTGCGGAACCTGCGGCACCAGCGCTCGAAGGCCTCGGCGAGCGAGGTCGAGGGGGTGATCGGATACCAGGCGCAGACCGTGGCCCCGCCATAGACCGCGCCGAGGGCGGCCGCGGCGTTGCCCTCGACATAGATCCGGTCGCCGACCGCATCCGCCCGCTCGAGCCTCAGGCCGATGGGCGGGAGGTTCGCCAGCGCCCAGTCGCGGCCCATGTGGAAGGCCGCGCGGTTGGAGGCGTTGAGCTTCTCCTTGCCCTTGTACTGCTCGGTCAGCAGCTGCTCGACCACGCCGGGCTCGATGCCGATCAGCGCCGAGAGCGCGCCGAGATAGATGATGTTCTTGAACAGCTGGCGCTGGCGCGGATCGGTGTAGGCGGCGTTGCACATCTCGGTCAGCGGCACGCCGATGACGTTCACGTCCGGGCGGAAGCGCGACTGCGGGATCGGCCGCGTGCTGTCGTAGAACAGGTAGCCGCCGGGCTCGATCTCGGCGACGTCGCGGTCCCAGGTCTGCGGGTTCATCGCGACCATCAGGTCGACGCCGCCGCGCCGCCCGAGATGCCCCGCGCCGCTGACCCGCACCTCGAACCAGGTCGGCAGGCCCTGGATGTTCGAGGGGAAGATGTTGCGCGACGCGATGGGGATGCCCATGCGCAGGATCGACTTGGCGAAGAGGCCGTTCGCGCTGGCCGAGCCGGATCCGTTGACATTGGCGAATTTGACGACGAAGTCGTTCACCGCCGAGAGCGGGACAGGGGACATCGGCTCAGGCCTCCGCCGGGGCGCGCAGGTTGTAGGTCTTGGCGGTGTTCAGCAGGAATTTCTGCATGTCCCACGCGCCCGTCGGGCAGCGCTCGGCGCACAGCCCGCAATGCAGGCAGACATCCTCGTCCTTCACCATCACCCGCCCGGTCTTGAGGTCGCCCCGGACATAGAGCGCCTGGTCGAGGTTCATCGCCGGCGCGCGCAGCCGCTCGCGCAGCTCCGCCTCCTCCCCGTCCCGGGTGAAGGTGATGCAGTCGACGGGGCAGATGTCGACGCAGGCGTCGCACTCGATGCAGAGCTTCTCGGCGAACACCGTCTGCACGTCGCAGTTCAGGCAGCGCTGCGCCTCGTGGAAGGCCTGCTCCCGGTCGAAGCCGAGCTCGACCTCGGCGGTGATGTCGCGCAGCGACAGCTCCGGGTCGCGATGCGGCACCTTGAAGCGCAGGTCGAGCGAGACGGCGTTGTCGTAGGACCATTCGTGGATGCCCATCTTCTGGCTGGACATCACGACATCGGGGGGCGGGCGGACCGTCACGTCCTGGCCGCGGCAGAACAGGTCGATCGAGACCGCGGCCTCGTGCCCGTGCGCCACCGCCCAGATGATGTTCTTCGGCCCGAAGGCGGCGTCGCCGCCGAAGAAGACGCGCGGATTGCTGGACTGCAGCGAGGCCTCGTGCAGCACCGGCAGGCCCCAGCGGTCGAAGGCGATGCCGGCCTCCTCCTCGATCCAGGGAAAGGCGTTCTCCTGGCCGATCGCGACCAGCACGTCGTCGCAGGCGATGAAGGGATCGGGCTCCCCGGTCGGGACCAGCCGGCGGCGGCCCTTCTCGTCGTATTCGGCGCGGACGATCTCGAAGGTCATCCCGACCAGCCGGCCATCCTCGACGACGAAGCTCTTCGGCACGTGGTAGTTGAGGATCGGGATGCCCTCATGCATCGCGTCCTCCTTCTCCCAGGCGCTGGCCTTCATCTCCTCGAAGCCGGAGCGGACGACGACCTTCACCTCCTCCCCGCCCAGGCGCCGCGCGCTGCGGCAGCAATCCATCGCCGTGTTGCCGCCGCCCAGCACGATCACGCGCTTCCCGATCTCCTTGATGTGGCCGAAGGAGACGGAGGAGAGCCAGTCGATCCCGATATGGATGTTGGCCGCCCCCTCGGCGCGGCCGGGCACGTCGAGGTCGCGGCCGCGCGGCGCGCCGCTGCCGACGAAGACCGCGTCGAACCCTTCCGCCAGCAGCCCGCTCAGGCTGTCGACGCGCCGGCCGAAGCGGGTCTCGATGGCGCCGCGGTCCAGGATGTAGCCGCATTCCTCGTCGATGACGCTGTCGGGCAGGCGGAAGCGCGGGATCTGGCTGCGGATGAAGCCGCCGGGCTTCTGCTGCTCGTCGATCACCGTCACCGCATAGCCCATCAGCGCGAGGTCGCGCGCCACGGTCAGGCTGGCCGGGCCGGCGCCGACGCAGGCCACGCGCTTGCCGTTCGTGGCCGCCGGCACCTCCGGCAGCAGCGCGGCGACGCTGTCCTTGTTGTCGGCGGCGACGCGCTTCAGGCGGCAGATCGCGACCGGCTCCTCCTCCACCCGGCCGCGCCGGCAGGCGGGCTCGCAGGGGCGGTCGCAGGTGCGGCCGAGGATTCCGGGGAAGACGTTGGAATGCCAGTTCACCATGTAGGCATCGGTGTACCGGCCCGCCGCGATCAGGCGGATGTACTCCGGCACCGGCGTGTGCGCCGGACAGGCGTACTGGCAGTCCACGACCTTGTGGAAGTAGTCGGGGTTGCTGATGTCGGTCGGCGTCACGCGGAATGTCCCGTGGGGTTGTAGCCCTTGCCGCACCTGGCCGGGGATGAACGCGCACGGGTCAGGTCTGCCGCCGATTCCGGGCCCGGCGATCCTGCCCGCGGTTCCTCCCTCCTCCGCTCCGGCAGCGCGGAGCCTGCACCAACCCCCGCCGATCCGCAACCCGCGCCACGGAATGCTGCGGCGCAGCAGGCGCGGCTACACCCGTCCCGAGACCGGCAGCAGCGCCCCCGTGACGCCGGACGCCGCATCCGACAGCAGGAAGCCGATCGCCTCCGACACCTCCGCGGCCGTCACCCAGCGCGACGGATCGGCATCGGGCATCGACGCGCGGTTCTGCGGCGTGTCGATGATGCTGGGCAGCACGGCGTTCACGCGCACGCCTTCGGTCTTGAGTTCCTCGGCCGCGCTCTCGACCAGCCGGTGCACCGCCGCCTTCGCCCCCGCATAGGCCGCCATGCCCGAAGGCGCGCGCAGCGCCGCGCCGGCGCCGACGAACACCACGCTGCCGCGCTTCGCCGCGCGCATCGGCCCGAGCACGCCGCGCAGCGCGCTCGCGCTCGTCATCACGTTCATGCGCAGCATGCGCTCCCACATCGCGGCATCCTGGCCGTCCAGCAGGGCCCATTCGAAGCCGCCGACGGTGTGCGCCAGCCCGTCCAGCCGGCCGAACCGCGCCAGCGCGGCCTCCGCCATGGCCGCGCCCGCCTGCGGGTCGGCCAGGTCCTGCACGACGAAGGGGGCGAAGCGGGCCGGGTCGCGCAGGCCCAGCCGCGCGGGGTCGAGGAAGGCGGCGTCGCGATCGACACCGAGCAGAAGCGCGCCGCGCCCCTCCAGCAGCCGCAGCAGGGCGGAGCCGAGATTCCCCCCCGCGCCGGTGACGATGACGACCTGGTCGGCGAAGGACATGCGAGGCCACTCCTCAGGACTCGTGGAGACATCGAACCGGCGGAAGAAGGCCCGCCGAGGTCACCGGGGATCCCTCTCCCGGATCGGGGCTGGCGGGCATTCCCTCACGCGCACTCAGCCATGGTGTCCGTGCAGGAAGGGCAGGCGGTCCAGCACCGCATCGGCCAGCGACAGCGCCAGCACGACCAGGCAGACCCGCCCCGGCACGTCGAGCAGGTCGAGCCCCGCCCAGGCCAGCGCCATGCCGCCATGCTCCCAGACCGCCCAGGCCAGGACCAGCAGCGCCGGCGTCAGGGCGAGCCGCAGCGCGCTCATGGCCGCCGGACGCTCGCCGGATCGGCGAGGAAGACCGCCAGCGCGCCGCGCCGCTCCACCCGCCCTTCGAGCGTGACGCGCAGCCCGACATGGTCGAGCAGCGCGGGCGGCATCGTCCCGCCCTCGGGCCCGCCGAGCAGCAGGATCTCCCCGCCCGTGCCGGGGACCGGGCGCGTCGCGACGAAGACCGGCGGGATGCCGCCGATCAGGCAGAGATTGGCGCAGGCGCGGTGCGAGATCCCGGCACCCGGCAGCATCGCGCCGTTCCAGCACTTGCCGTCGCAGATCTCCCCGGTCAGGCGCCAGCGGCCGAGCGGCACCACCGCCGGCGCCGCCGCCTCGCCCGCGACGGGGACCAGGCCGGGCGGCTCCACCTGCATCTGGTCCTGGGTGCCGCGCTTCAGCATCGCGCCCGTCGCCTCGACCAGCCTGCCCTCCAGCGCCGGATCGGCCTCCACCCCGGTCTTGCCGACCCCCGAGAGCAGCACCGCGCGGCCCTCGGGGTGCGTCGCGTCGGGCGGCAGGTGCAGCGTCGGATAGGGGGCGACGGTCACGACGCCGCGCAGGGTCTGCGGCCCGGCATCCCAGAAGGCCTGGCCGCCGCCCGGATCATCCACCGCCGCCGCCAGCAGCACGCCGAGCGAGCCCGCCCCCAGCAGCAGCGCCAGCGCGACCGTGCCGAGGAAGCCGCGCAAGCCGCGCGGCACGGCCTTCTGCCAGCCGATGAAGAAGGGGCCGTTCATGCCGGGACCCGCAGCGGCTCGACCCGCGTCCCCGGCGGGTTGGGGCGCGGATCCAGCCAGACCCGGTCGCCGGCCAGGCGCAGCCGGTAGGTCGCCACCTTCTCGGTGTGCGGCGGCGGGGCGCAGCCATCCTCCAGCCGGTACTCATAGCCATGCCAGGGGCAGACCAGGCAGCCGCCGACCACCCTGCCCTCGCCGAGCGGCCCGTTCTGGTGGGCGCAGAGATTGCTCAGCGCGGCGATCCGCCCGGCATGCCGGACGATGGCGACGGCCTCCCCCTGCGGCGGGCGGACCACGATGGCGCGGTCCTCGGGGATGTCGGCGAGGACGCCGGCGTCGATCCAGCCCGGCTCGGCCTCCTCCGCCGCGGCCTCCCGCCGGTCCCGCGCCGCCGCCGCCAGGTGCAGCGCGACCAGGGCCGCGACGCAGAGCGCCAGCACCACCGCCGGCAGCGGGTGGCGCTGGTCCTGCATCGCCCCCAGCGCAACATGCGCGACGACCAGCGCATAGGCCGCGTAGATGCCCATGTGGATCGCCTTCCACAGGGGCGGCGTCAGGAAGGACAGCCAGAAATCATGGCTGGTCGCGGCCAGCACGGCGAGGATCAGCAGCGCGGCGATGCCGAGCGGGATGAAGGGAAAGCCGCGCAGGCGGGTGAAGTCGGTGTCGGCGCCGAGCAGCGCCGGCAGCCACTCCGTCGGGCTGAAGGCGAAGTACCACCCCACCACCTGCATCGCATGGCCGAGCGCGACCGCGAAGGTGACGACGCCGAGATGCCGGCGGTTGTAGAGCAGCGGCAGGAAGCGCGGGTCGAGCCGCGCCAGCGGCCCGATCGCCAGCGCCAGGGACAGCAGCAGGAAGGCGCAGCTGCCATAGGCCTGCATGCCGAGCCGCGCGCCATCGAGCGGCTGCGTCACCGCCTGGAAGGCCAGCCCCACCTGCATGTAGCCGTAGATGTAGAGCGCGACGGCGCCGAGCAGCACCGCGTCGTAGCCCCATTTGAACCGGGTCCACTGGACCGGGCGGTAGCGCGCGCTCATCGCGGCGGCGCCTCGATCAGGACGGGCGCCGCCTCCAGCGGCCCGTCGCGGCGGATGGCGTGGCCGAGCAGCAGGATCGCCGGCAGCAGCGCGGCCATCACCCACCAGATGCGGCGATGCGCCCGCCGATGCGCCCGCCGCATCAGCCGCCGTCCCGGGCCGGGCGTGCCAGCACCGCCCAGCGCCAGGCCACCAGCGGCCAGAGCAGGGCGATCCCCGGCAGCAGCAGCGGCCGGAAGGCATAGGCCCCGCGCGCCGCGGGCTCCACCCGCGCGATCCCGAACATCAGGAAGGCGACGCCCAGCACCAGGCCGATGCCGGCATAGAGCTGCGCCAGGCCGGCGATCCAATGGGCGAGCGGGGCGACTTCCATGGGTGGGCGAAGCATCCTCGTGCAGGGCGTGCGTGGCGAAAAGTGGACACGGGGTCCGGCCGGTGTCCAGCCTGCCCCTCGCAGCCTTCCGGGGGAAGGTTACCGCGGCCGACGCCGGGCCATGTCCGAATTCATCCCACTGTCACGGCCATCCGCGGAGAAGGGTGTCTCGTCATGTCCCGGCCGCGACCATATCCCGGCCCGGGAACGAACAACACCGCAGGGACCGCCACCGCCATGCCCCAGGACCGCCCCGAGATCGAGGATATCGGCTCCAACCCGGCGCCGCGCCGGCCGATCGGCGAGGTGATCGCGGCGCGCTACCCGCGCCGCGCGCTGCTCGGCGCCGGCGCCGCGGCGGTGGCGCTGGCCGCCGGCGGGGCGGCG
>CAZMCV010000177.1:0-8116 GCA_964564645.1 uncultured Acetobacteraceae bacterium | reverse complement strand
GGCCCCTCGAGCGCCGCGGCGCGGGCGCGGGCGAGCAGCAGCAGCGGGGGGGCGCCGGCCAGGGCCGCGATCTCGGCAAGGCCCCGCGCCCCGACCGTCTCGGCCGCGGCGAGGAGGAGAGCCTCCGCGCCGGCGGCGTGGCGCAGCAGCACCGGGGTGCCGCGGCGCAGCTCCGACGCCGCGCGGTGCACCGCGCGCAGCGCCAGCGCCGCCGCATCCGGCAGCAGCCCGGGCGGCGGCCGGGACAATCCGGCGGGGACGCCCGGCGCCCCCGCATCGGCGGTCCGGTCCTTCACGGTCTCCGGCATCGGGTCATGGGCGGCGGAGACGGGAAGGCTCATGTTCGGGAAGTCCATCGCTGTGCAGGCATGCCGCGACACGAATGTGGCGTGCGGAGGGCGTTTGCCACCCTCCGCCCGGAAGCGGCGGTGATCCGGTCCGCGTCGGCAACGGCCAGGGCCGGCTCGGTTTGCCGCGACAACGGATTTTCCCGCAGAACGCCTTGCGACGGCTCCCCGCAAGACCAAAAATAGAGGTTCTGGCGCCGTGGCATCCCCCGGAGCGGAACACGCCGACGGATCGTGCCAATGGGATCGTGTCCCAGGGCCCGGATCCGCTACGCCGTGCGGCCGCCAGGCGGAGTATTGGAAGACGCCATGGCTGGCCCTCGCCCGGTTTTGATCGTGGATGACGACGCGGCGCTCTGCGCGACGCTGGTCGAGCAGCTGGAGATGGATGGCGAGTTCGCCCCCGCCGAGGCGCACAGCCTGCGCGAGGCGGCGCGCATCCTCTCGCCCAGCCAGGCCGACGGCCCGTCGCGCTTCGACGCGGTCATCCTGGACATCGGCCTGCCGGATGGCGACGGGCGCGACCTCTGCGCCCAGCTCCGGCAGGAGGGGCTGCGCATCCCGATCATCATGCTCACCGGCGCGGACACCGAACAGGATGTGGTGCGGGGCCTCGATGCCGGGGCGAACGACTACATCGCCAAGCCGTTCCGCCTGGCCGAGCTGCTCGCGCGCCTGCGCGCCCAGCTGCGGGTCTACGACAATTCGGAGGACGCGGTCTTCTCGATCGGACCCTACCAGTTCCGCCCCTCGGCCAAGCTGCTCCAGGACGTGGCGAAGAACCGGCGGATCCGCCTGACCGAGAAGGAAAGCGCGATCCTGAAATACCTCTACCGTGCGGGCGGGCGGCCGGTGGGGCGGCAGATGCTGCTGAACGAGGTCTGGGGCTACAACAGCGCGGTCACGACCCACACGCTCGAGACCCATATCTACCGCCTGCGGCAGAAGATCGAGCCGGACCCGGCCCATGCGCGGCTGCTGCTGACCGAGGGCGGCGGCTACCGGCTGGACCCGATGGCGGGCACGGCCGAGTTGCCCACCCCCTGAGCGTTCGCGAGGGCGTGCCCGACACCCGCGGTGTCGGACGGAGGTTCCCGATGGATCCAAGGGGTCTCGCTTCCCCGCTTCGACCGATCCGCGAATCCTGAGCGCGCCGGCGGAGATCCTGACGCCGCGGCTGCGGCTGCGCCGCTTCGTCGCCGAGGACGCGATGGCCTACGCCGCCATCCGCGCCGATCCGGAGGTGATGCGCTACCTGCCGGGCGGCCCTGGCCGCGCGGCGCGCGCGGCCGAGGAGGCGCCCCGGGCCATCGCCGCCTTCGCCGCCGCCTGGGAGAGCACGGGCTACGGCCCCTGGGCGGTCGAGGCGCGGGCGACGGGGCGGCTGATCGGCCATGCCGGGCTGCGGCTCCTGCCCGAGCTCGGGGGGGAGACGGAGGTGCTCTACCTGCTGGAACGCGCCGCCTGGGGACAGGGCCTGGCCAGCGAGGCGGCGGCGGCGGCGCGCGATGTCGGCCTCGGGCCGCTCGGGCTGCAGAGGCTGGTCGGCTACGTGCTCGCGGGGAACGCGGCCTCGGTCGCGGTGCTGCGCCGGATCGGCATGCGCGAGGAAGGGCCCTGCGAGGCCTTCGGGGTGCAGGCGATCCGCTTCGGGCTTCCCTGAGGCGGGGGGGCCAGGAGGCGGGCGAGGGGCGCCTCTGCGGGGGGAAGAAGACACTTCTTCCCCCCGCACGCCCCCCATCATCGTTTTCTGGCACCTTTCGGGGGGCGGGCGCCGGGGCTCAGGCCTCCCGGGATGTGCGCGCCACCAGCCAGCGCTCGAACATCGCCACCTCCGGCAGGATGCCGAGGCCCGGGCCCTCCGGCCGCGCGGCCATGCCCCCGGCGATCCGCAGCGCCGGATCGGCCAGCACCTGGCGCAGCGGGTTCGGATTCGCATCCACCTCCAGCAGGCCGGGGCCGCCGACCGCGGCCAGCAGATGCAGCGAGGCCAGCAGGCCGACGCCGCCCGCCAGCCAGTGCGGGCAATAGGCCCGGCCCGAGGCGATGACCGCGCGCGCCACCGGCAGGGTCGCCGAGGCGCCGCCCCATTTCGCGCAATCGGGCTGGACGAAGCCGAGATGGCTGCCGGCCAGCGCCTGGTGGAATTCCAGCGCGCCCCGCAGATTCTCCCCGGCGGCGAGCGGCGCGGCGCTGGCCGCCGCGACCTGCGCCCATTCCCAGGCCGGGCGGTCGGCCGGCAGGGGCTCCTCGATCCAGGTCAGGGGAAACTCGCTGAGCAGCCGCGCCATGCGCATGGCGGTGGGCAGGGTCCAGCCCTGGTTGATGTCGACCATCACCCGTTCCTCCGGCCGGAGGCCGGCGAAGACCGGGCGGAGGGTCGCAAGGTCGCGCGCCTCGCCGAAGCCGATCTTGATCTTGAAGGCGCGATGGCCCGCCGCCCGCGCGGCCTCGACCTGCGCCAGGGCCTGCGCGTCCGGGTTCAGGCCGCTGGCATAGACCGGGACCGGACCCCCGCCCGCCCCGCCCCAATGGCGCCAGAGCGGCACGCCGGCCCGCCGCGCCAGCAGGTCGTGCAGCGCCAGGTCGGCCCCGGCGAGCACGGCGGCGAAGCTGCCCGGCTCGCCGGCCTGCAACCCCCACAGATGCAGCGCGCGATCGGTCTCCGCCCAGAAGGCGGCGGGATCGGCGATCGGGGCGGCGAGCAGGCGCGGCGCGAGGAAGGTGTCGAACAGCCGCGCCCGGTGCTCCGCGCCGAGGGAGGGGAAGTTCGACCAGATCTCGCCCCAGCCCACCGCGCCCTCGGCATCGGTGAGGCGGAGGAAGACCGCGACGCGCTCGGTCAGCGCGCCGAAGGCGTTGACCACGGGGGTCTCGATGGGCGCGCGGCAGACGAAGCTCTCGGCGCGGACGATGGTCGTGGTCATGGACGCGGCCCTCCGCCGGTCCTCTACTCCAGCCGCGCCGCCTCGTCGAAGTCGAGCCGCGGGCCGCGCGGCGCCTGGCCGGCGGGGTCGGCGAAGCCGAGGCTGACCAGGAAATTCGCCTTCCACCCCATCCCGAGGAAGAAGGCACGCTCCACCGCGGCGGCATCGAACCCGCTCATCGGCCCGGCATCGAGGCCGAGCGCGCGGGCGGCGAGGATCAGGTAGGCCCCCTGCAGGGTGCCGTTGCGGAAGGCGGTCTCCTCGGCGAAGGGCCGGTTCGCCTCGAACCAGTCGCGCGCGCCGGGGACCTCCGGGTAGAGGCGGGGGAGGTTCTCGTAGAAATACGGGTCATGCGCGACGATGGCGGTGACCGGCGCGGCCATCATCCGCGCCACGTTGCCGGCCGAGAGGGCGGGGCGGAGCTTCTCCTTCCCCTCCGCCGTGCGCACGAAGACGAGGCGCACGGGCTGGCAATTGGCGCTGGTGGGGCCGAGCCTGGCCAGGTCGTAGACCGCCTGCAGGGTCGCATCGGGCACCGGCCGGTCCTGCCAGCGCGCGGGCGTGCGGGCCTGGCGGAACAGCAGGTCGAGCGCCTGGGAGTCGAGCGGCGCGCGCGCCGCCGCGTCGGGCGCGGCGGCGGCCGCGGGATCGAGGGAGGGCGGCATGCGCATGGCGCGCGACGGGCCGGCCGATCAGGCCTCGACCTGCTCGACCGCGACGACCTCCGGCACGTAGTGGCGGAGCATGTTCTCGACCCCGTGCTTGAGCGTGGCGCGGGAGGAGGGGCAGCCCGAGCAGGCGCCCTGCAGGTGCAGGCGCACCACGCCGTCGCGGAAGCCGCGGAAGACGATGTCGCCGCCGTCGCCGGCGACCGCGGGGCGGACGCGGGTGTCGAGCAGCTCCTTGATCTGGTCGACGATCTCGGCGTCGGCGGCGTCGAAATCCTCCTCGCCCTCGGCGCCGGCGCCCTCCATCACCGGCTGGCCGGCGACGAAATGCTCCATGATCGCGCCGAGCACCTGCGGACGGAGCGTCATCCAGTCCGCGTCGTCGGCCTGGGTGACGGTGACGAAATCGGCGCCGAGGAAGACGCGGGCGACCCCCGGCAGGGCGAACAGCCGGGCGGCGAGCGGGCTCTGCCCCGCGGCGGCGGCGGCGGAGGCGAAGTCGGCGGTGCCGGCGGCGCCCATGACGTCCCGGCCGGGCAGGAATTTCAGGGTGGCGGGGTTGGGGGTGGATTCGGTCTCGATGAACATGGGTGCTTCGGCCCGTCCCGGAGGTGGGGTGCTATAGGGTCCAAGGTGGTCGGTATCGGGTGAGGCTGCAAGGCGCGGGCACGGCTTGCCGCCCCGCCCCCCCTCACGTCACCCGCTCGAGCTCCCGGTCGTCCATCCCGCCCGGCACGATCGTCATCGGCACGGTCAGCCGCGCGCCGTAGCGCCCGGTCAGCGCGGTGATCAGCGGCCCGGGGCCGCCACCCGCCGGGGCGCTCGCCAGCACCAGGATCGAGATGCGCGGATCCTCCTCCAGCAGCGCCAGCAGCTCGTCGCGCGGGTTGCCCTCGCGGATGATCAGGATCGGCAGGCTGCCGGTGATCTCGTTCACCTGCGCGGCGAGGCCGGAAAGCAGCTTCTCCGCCTCCTCGCGCCGCTCCTCCTGCATCATCACCCCGACGCCGGCCCATTCGACCAGGCCGACGGGCTCCACCACCCGCAGCAGCGCCACCCGCCCGCCGCCCTTGCGCGCGCGCAGGCAGGCGTATTTCAGCGCCACCCCGCGCTCCGCGCTGTCATCCACCACCACCAGGAAGACGCGGTCGCGGCGGCGCGCCGCCGTCTCGGCCTCCTCGGTCATCGTCCCGTCCTCCGCCCCCGAACGCCTCCGTCGCCCCGCCTCAGCCGCGCCGGAACACGATGCTGCCCACCCAGCCGGCCGCCGCCGCCAGCACGATGCACAGCAGACCGTAGAGCAGCGGCTGGTCCTCC
The DNA here is from genome assembly GCA_964564645.1 of uncultured Acetobacteraceae bacterium. Lineage (GTDB taxonomy): Bacteria > Pseudomonadota > Alphaproteobacteria > Acetobacterales > Acetobacteraceae > CAZMCV01. The sequence goes on along the minus strand of CAZMCV010000177.1, from coordinate 2,857 downwards.
GCGATGGTCGCGATGCGGTCCGCCGTCCCCACCCGGTCCACCCGGAAGCTCAGCCCCTCCCGCGCCGCGATGCGGCGGGAGCGCACCAGCAGCACCTCCACCCGGTACTCGCCGGTCGGCACGCTGGCCGGCAGGTCGAGGCGCATGCTGAACAGCCGCGCGCCGCGGATCTCGATCGACCACCCCTCCTCGGACCAGAGCCCGCTCGCCTGCTCGAGCTCGACGAGGGCGGCGCGGAAATCCGGCCCCGCGCCGGCCAGCGCCTCGAGCCGCAGGACGTCGAGGCCGATCCCCTCGCGCCGCCGCGCCTCCTCGGGCAGGATCTGCCCGGCGGGCCGCGTGCCGGCCAGCGCGTAGAAGCCCGGCACCTCGCCGAAGCGCGCCGCCGGGCCGTTGATCCAGAGCAGCCCCAGGGCCTGCACCTTGCGCCGCACCACCACCGGCCGGTCCGGGCCGCGGACGACGATCAGCACCTCGTCCGCGCCGGGCCCGATCGGCTCCCCCGTCGCGCCGAAGATGGTCAGAGTCGCGCCGGTGAAGCCCGTGGTGACCTCGACCGCGGTCTGGGACAGGTGCGCGACCAGGGGCGGCGGCTCCTGCGCGCGCGGGCCGGCGCCGCCGCCGGACCAGAGGAGCCCGGCGAGCACCGCCACGGCCAGGCGCGGCGTCATGGCGCCGGGCCGGCGGTGAACAGGCGTTCCGGCGTGCGCACCAGATCCCACAGCAGGCCGCAGGCGACCGAGAGCACCAGCAGGCCGAGCAGCGCCCGCGTCTCCTCCCCGCGCAGCCGCGCCCCCATCGCCGCGCCGAATTGCGCGCCCGCGACGCCGCCCAGCAGCAGCAGCAGGGTCAGCACGATGTCGACGGTGCCCAGCTGGACCGCCTGCAGCAGGGTCACGTTGGCCGCGACGAAGACCACCTGGAACAGCGAGGTGCCGATGACCACCGAGGTCGGCATGCCGATCAGGTAGATCATCGCCGGCACCAGCATGAAGCCGCCGCCCACGCCCATCACCGCCGACAGCACGCCGATCGCGAAGCCGACCAGCCCCGGCGGGATGACGGAGATGTAGAGCCGCGACTTGCGGAAGCGGATCTTGAAGGGCAGGCCATGCGCCCAGAGGTGCTCGTGCAGCCGGCGCTTGGCCGGGCCGCGGCGGCGCAGGATGGCACGCACGCTCTCCATCACCATCAGCCCGCCGACGGTGCCGAGGACGACCACGTAGAACAGCGCGACCGCCAGGTCGACCTGGCCGAGCCGGCGCAGCCAGCCGAAGAGCTGCACCCCGGCGGCCGAGCCCAGCAGCCCCCCGACCAGCAGCACCGAGCCCATCGTCCAGTCGACATTGCCCCGCCGCCACTGCGCGATCAGGCCGGACATGCTGGCGCCGAGCGTCTGGTTGGCGCCGGAGGCGACGGCGACGGGGGAGGGGATGCCGATCAGGATCAGCAGCGGCGTCAGCAGGAAGCCGCCGCCGACGCCGAACAGGCCGGACAGCCAGCCCACGCCAAGGCCGATGCCCACCAGCAGCAGGGCATCCACCGACATCTCGGCGATGGGCAGGTAGACCTGCATCGCGGCGGCGCATCCATCCGGGGCCGGCAGGGAAGGCGGGACGATTGGCCCGGCCACGCCATGAGCGCAACCCCCGACCGCCACCCCCGGCCGCCACCTGGGGCCGCCGCGGGTGGCCCGCGCGCCACGGCGGCGGCCGAGGCGCGGGCGTGGGGTGAACCCGGGCCGGCTCGCTCGCGTTCCATGGCGCTGAGCGGCCGATCCACCGCGGCGGCGATCCCGCCGCGGCGGATCGGGCGCTGGCCAGCCACCCCGCGCGCATCCCGGAGGGACCGCCTTGCAGACCCGCACCTATGACGAGATCGACCCCCGCGCCGACCGGCGCGCCCTGCCCGAGGGCGGCCCCGCCCTGTCACGCCGCGCCTCCTGGGGCGCCATCCTCATCGGCGCCCTGGTGGCGGTGACGGTCGGGCTGATGCTGAACACCCTCGGCGCCGCCCTCGGCAGCGGCGCGGTGGACCCGGCCGAGCCGGGGCAGACCCCCTCGGCGCAGACCCTCGGCGTCAGCGCCGGGATATGGCTGCTGGCGGCGAACCTGATCGCGCTCGGCGTCGGCGGGTACCTCGCCGCCCGGCTCTCGGGCCTGGCCGACCGCATCGACAGCGTGCTGCACGGGCTGGCGGTGTGGGCGGTCGCCTACCTGCTGGCGGCGGTGCTGCTCGGCAATGTGATCGGCGGCACCGTCTCGACCGCCTTCCAGGGCGTGTCCTCGGTGGCAGGTGGCGCGGTGCAGGGCGCGGGCCAGGCGGTCAGCGCGGTGGCCGGGCCCGCCGCCCAGAATGGCGCGGCGGCCCTCGACCCGCAGGCGCTGGTCGAGCGGGCGCGCAACGCCCTCGGCGCCGCCGGATCCGACCCCGCCGCCATGACCAGCGAGCAGCGCAACGCGGAGATCGCGCGGCTGCTGGCGCGGCGGGTGACCGATGGCGAGGCGCTGCCGCCGCCCGAGCGCGAACGGCTGCGCGCACTGGTCGCGGCCGAGTACGGCATCGCGCCCGAGGAGGCGGAGCGCCGGCTGGCCCAGGCCGAGCAGCAGGCGACCGAGGCGCTCGAGACCGCCGAGCGGCAGGCGCGGCAGGCCGCCGAGGGCGCGACGGAGGCGGCCTCCCTCGCCGCCTATCTTGCCTTCGGAAGCATGCTTCTCGGGGCGCTGGCCGCGATGATCGGCGCGCGCATCGGCACGCGGCGCGTGGTCGCCTGAAACGGGCACGTCGCCCGAACCACGAAGGACCGGTGCCAGAAGACGATGATGGGGGGCTCCGGGGGGAAGAAGTGTCTTCTTCC
>CAZMCV010000176.1:0-8120 GCA_964564645.1 uncultured Acetobacteraceae bacterium | reverse complement strand
GGCGGGCGCGCGGCGGCTGCGGGCGGAAGGCCTCGGCGCGGAGGTCGCGGCGAAGGAAGTCCCCGACTGGTTCCTGCGCCGCTGGCCGGATGTGCGCGCCTCCGACGCGCTGGAGGCGGCGGCGACGGAATATGCCTGCCAGGGGCTCGAGCTCGATGTGGTGGGGCTCGCCTGGGGGGGCGACTTCATCCGCCGCGGCGGGGCCTGGGTCGCGCGCGCCTTCGCCGGCAACGCCTGGCGGCGCGCGGAAGCGGACCGGGCCTTCATCCGCAACACCTACCGGGTGCTGCTGACCCGCGCGCGCTACGAGACGGTGGTCTGGGTCCCGCGCGGCTCGGCGCCGGGGGACCCGTTCCAGGATCCGACTCGCCCGCAGGCCGAGATGGACGCGATCGCCGATTTCCTGCTGGCCTGCGGCGCGCGGCCGCTGCCTGCGGCGCCCTCCCTCGGCGAGGCGGACGCGGCGGCCGCGCCCGCCCTGCCGCTTCCCGACCCGGTCCGCTGAGAGTTTGTGAAGGAGGCTCCGTCAACGCCGGTCCGGCCGGGAATTCTCCAATCATCCCAGAGGGTCCTCTTTCGCGGACGCGATCGCTTCTGGAGGTCTCAGCCAGCCCGAGGGGGGGAGGCCCTCCCCCCGCGGCGCCCCTCCGGCGGGTTGGTCCTCGCGATGGCGTCTTCGCACCCCGGCCGCCACCCCTCTAGAGTGCGCGCGGCCACTCGGCGCGTCGGCCGCAGCGTCCGGCGCCATGCCCGCCCGGCGCCGCGGCCTCGCGCCTCGGCGCGCGCCCACGGATCGACCGGGAGGACCCGCCATGCCAGCCCAGCCCGCCGGACCGCCCCGCCGCACCGTCGCCACCCTGGGGCTCGGCGCCCTGGCCGCGATGGCGGCGACGACCTCCAGGCCCGCCCGCGCCGGGATGCCGCTGGCGGCCACGCTGCTCGTCCCGGGTCCCGAGGATGGCCCCATCGCGGTCTGGTCGCGGCGCCTGGCCGAATCCCTGGCGCGCGCCGGGCAGGGCGGCGCCGCGGCGATCCGGGTCGATCCGGAGATCCTCGGCGGCCCCGACGGCGTCACCGCCGCCAATCGCTTCGCCACGACCGCGGCGCCCGACGGGCGGACCCTGCTCGTCCTCGCCGGCGCGGCGGCGACGGCGCGGATGGTCGGCGACCCGCGGGCGCGCTTCGATCCGTCGGGCTGGCTGCCCCTCGGCGCGGCGACCATCCCCGTCGTGCTGGCCGTGCGCGCGGATTGGACGATGCCGGTCGGCATCGGCGCGGGCGGCGGCGGGAGGCAGCCGCCGCTTCGCATCGCGATCGGGGCACCCGACAGCGCCCGGACCGCGGCCCTGCTGACCCTCGACCTGCTGGGCATCCCCGCGACGCCCGTCCCCGGGCTGGAAGCGGCCCAGGCGGAGGCGGCGCTGGAAGCGGGCGCGGTGGAGGTGGCGCTGCTCGCCGGCGCCGAGCTTCCGGCACGGCTCGCCGCCTTGCGGGCCAGGCCCTGGCTCGGGCTGCACGATCCGCACCACCTGGCGGCGGGCGGGGACGGGCTGCCGACCGACCTGCCATCCGCCATCGACCTGTTGCGGCGGTATGCGCCGCCCGGCCCACTCCTCGGGGCGCTGCGGGTGATGATGGCCACGCTGTGCCTGCCGGCCACGCTGGTGCTGCCGGCCCTCACCGGCGCCGACCTGGTCGCGTTCTGGCGGGCCGCGACGGAACGCTGGATCACCGAGGAGGCGCGCGGCACGCGGTCCGGGATCCGCCTGCTGACCGGCCCCGAGGCGGCGCCGCTGCTCGGCGCCCTCGCCGCGCCCCCGGCCGATGCGGTGTCCGCCTACCGGGACTGGCTGCGCCGGCGCCTGGGCTGGAAGCCCGATTAGGGCCGCAAGCCCCTCTTCCGGCACAGGAGGGACGGGCGCGGGCATCGCTCGGAGCGTGCGAAGGCATCGGACTTGCAAAAGAACGCCCTTTGGAACCACCGCGGACGATCCACCCGCATCGGGGCGGACAGGCATTCTTTCGCAAACTCTCAGGGGCCGGAATCCGGCCCGCCGCTGACCAGCCCCGCCAGGGCCCGCAGCGCCTCCGTCCGGTTCGCCCGCAGCCTGGCCAGCAGCGCCACCCGCCCATCCCCCGTGGAATCGACGAGGCCATGCACGCTGCGTTCGAGCGCCACCGCCCCGACGGTGGCCGCCACGCCGGCGATGCCATGCGCGGCGGCGCGGGCCATGGCCGCGTCATCCTGCGCCAGCGCGACCTCGAGCAGGTCGATAAGGCGGTCGAGATCCTCGGCGAAGGTCGCCACCACGCGCAGGTAGTCGGCCGCGGACAGGTCGCGCGCCAGCGAGGCCGACAGCGCCAGATCGAGCACCAGGGGTCCCGCCCCTTCCTCGATCCCGCCGGAGGTGCCGCAGGGCATGGACGCTACCCCTGGCGCCGCCCGGGGCCGAGCCGGGATGCCGGCCGCGCCGCCTGCATCGCGCGCAAGGCCTCCGCTAGCCCTGCTTCCAGGGCAGGCGCTGCCAGAGCGCCCGGTAATCCTCCTGCCGCGCGCGCAGCCGCGCGAACCAGGGATCGGCCGCCTCGAACAGCGGCTCGGTGAAGCGGCCCTCGAGCTGGGCGATGAAGGCGGGGTCGCGGGCGATGTCGGCCGTCGCTTCCCGCAGCCGCGCCAGCGCGGCGGGCGGCGTCGCGGCTGGCGCCACCAGGCCGCGCTCGGAGGCCATCTGCACCGGGTAGCCGAGCTCGATCAGCGTCGGGACATCCGGACGGAACCGGCTGCGCACCGCCCCGGCCTGGGCCAGCATGCGCATCCGGTCGGGCGTGGCCGTCACCTGGCCGAGATTGAGCCCGATCAGGTCCACCTGCCGGCCGAGCAGCGCCGTGCGCATCGGCGCATCGCCCTGGTAGACGACATGGGTCAGGCTGATGCCCGCGGCCTGCTCCAGCAGCACGAGCTGCATGTGGTCGTCCGACCCGATCCCGGGCGAGCCGAAGGTGACCGTGTCCGGCGCCGCCTTGGCCCGCGCGACGACGTCGGCGAGCGACTGGAACGGCCCCTCCGCATGCGCGGTGATGGCGGAGGGATCGGTGACCAGGTTCGCGATCGGCGCGAAATCCTCGAGCCTGAACTGCGCCTGCCGCTCGATCGGGATGGTCAGGATGCCGGGGAAGTTGGTGGTGCCGATCGTGTGGCCGTCCGGCCGCGCGCGGGCGACGGCGCCGAGCGCCACCTCCCCGCCCGCGCCGGGGCGGTTGGTCACGACCACCGTGCTGCCCGCGCCCAGCCGCTGCTCGAGGAAGCGGGCATAGCTGCGGGCGTCGAGGTCGGTGCCGCCGCCGGGGGCGAAGCCGACCAGGATCTCGATCGGCCGCTCGGGGAAGCGCTGCGCCGCGGCGAGCATCGGCGCATAGGCGGGCGCGGCCAGCGCCGCACCGAGGAGGTGGCGGCGGCGCATCACGCGGCCTCCCCACGGCCGGTATTGGCGCCCTCGCGCCAGGCGATCAGCCGGCGCAGCCCCTCCTCCAGCTCCACCTCGGGGGTCCAGCCGATCACCCGTCCCGCCTCCCCATGCACGATGTCGAAGGCGCCGCCCGACGTCAGGCGCACCTTGCCCGGCTCGGGCTGCACATGCTCGGGCGCAGGACCGCCGCCGGCCAGGCGCGTGACGAGCTTCACCAGCTCGAGCGTCGTCACCGGCCGCGGGCCGGAGGTGTTCACCGCGACATCCGTCGCCGCGCTCTCGAAGGCCATGCGGTTGGCCCGCGCCAGGTCGCCGACATAGACGAAGTGCTTCGTCTCGCTGCCATCGCCCAGCACCTGCGGCGCCAGGCCGCGCTTCACCCGGTCATAGGTCTCGATGATGTAGAGCGCGTTGGCGGCGCGGTAGTGCTGGCGCTCCCCATAGACCGTCGAGTAGCGCAGCACGACGTAGTCCTGGCCGTGCCTGCGATACGCATCGCGGCAGAGCTGCTCGCCGATGATCTTGGTGGCGCCGTAGAGGATGGCGGCCGGCGGCGCGCCGGCGCTGTGGAAGGGCGTCGCCTCCGACAGTTCGCCCTTCACCCCCGGCCCGTAGCCATAGACGGCGTTGGAGGAGGCGAAGACCACCTTCCGCACCGTGTTGGCGCGGCAGGCCTCGAGCGCGTTCTGCACGCCGCGGATGTTGACGTCGAGCCCGCCCCAGGGATCGCGGTCCATCGAGAGGGTCATGAAGGCGGCGAGGACCAGCACGCCCGCGGCCCCCTCGGTCGCGCGCAGCAGGTCGGGCAGGCGCATCACGTCGCCGCGCACCGTCCGCAGCCGCGGATGGTCCTTCAGATGCGCGATCGCCTCCTCCGAGCCGAAGGCGAAATTGTCGAACAGCACCACCTCCGCCGCGCCGCTGTCGAGCAGCTCCCCGGCGGTGGCGGAGCCGACCAGGCTCGCCCCGCCCAGGATGACGAAGCGGTTGCCCGCGATGGGCACGGCGGCGGATCGGGACGTCATGGGCAGGTTTCCTCCGGTCGGCGCGGAAGATGGACCGCCCATGGCGCCGGGCCAAGCCCGGGCTCAGAGCGTGTGAAGAAATCGAACTTGCGAAAGAATGCCCGTTGGAATCATTGAGGAATTCCCTCCAGGATTGGCGCTGAAGGGCATTCCTTCACAAACTCTCAGCCACCGTGGAGGCCACGCAGCGACGCGAGGAACCGCTCCGCCGCCACCTCCGGCGCCCAGGGCTGCCAGGGCGGCGCGCCGCCAAGCGGATCCTCCGCCATCGGCGCGACGCGGATCCCGAGCGTGCCCCGCACCTCCGCCGCGGTCCAGCCGGCCACATGCACCGCCTCGGCCGCGGCGAGCGCGATGTCGCAGGCCTTGTGGGCGCGCCGGGATTCCGGGGTCCAGGGCGGCAGGGCGTAGCGCCGGGCCACCGCCTCGGTCAGGCGGGCGGACAGGGCGGCAAAGCCCTCGCCGAGGAAGGGCTTCAGGGGCGAGATGCAGTCGAAGCCGAGCAGCCCTTCCTCGGCATCATGCAGCAGCTCCCGCCGCGCCTCGGCCCGCCCCAGCCCGCCGCGCGTGCGGGCGCGACGCAGCGCGAGCACGGCCAGGGAGTGCTGCGCGACCGAGAGCGGCGCGCCGGGCCAGATGGAATGCCCGCCCCAGCGGAAGGTGCGGGCGAGGCCGATGGCGAGGTCCTCATCCGTCCAGTCGAACGGGGTGGGGGAGATCAGGTCGAGGCGACGGCCGGAGGGCAGGCGGACCCAGGCGCGGGGGACAGGGGGCATGGTCGGGAGAAGGATCGGTGGTCGGCGACGCTTCCGCCAGGGTCGGGAGGCGCTCGCGACCCGAGGGCCGGGTTGGGGGCGTCAGCCGGGCGCGGAGATGTCGAACTCCTCCGTCACCGCCAGATCCTCGCTGAACCAGGCCGCGATCCCCGCCCGCCGCTGCCCGATGTAGTCCGGCTGCCCATCCGCCCCGAGCCGCATCGTCAGATCGTGCCCCGGGATCAGCAGGGTCCCCGGCGCCGCGCGCCAGAGCCGCCAGATCAGGTCGAGGCTCGCCGCGCTCGCCGCCGCATCCATCGTCATGTCCACGTCCAGCGAGAGCAGCTCCGCCCGGTTCTTCGCCGCATCGCCCGAGAACACCACCGGCGTGTCGTTGCCCGTGAAGCGGAACACCAGGCAGCCCGGCGTGTGGCCGGGGCAGAGATGCGCGGCGAAGTCGCCATCGAGGAACCGCTCGCCATCCTCGAGCAGGTGCAGCCGCGGGTGGCGCGACAGGTCCTGGACATACAGCTCCGGCAGCGGGTTGAAGCCCACGGGGACCTGCGTCGCCCAATCCATCTCCACCCGCCCGATCCACACATCGGCGTTCGGGAACAGCGTGTAGTTGACCGAATGGTCCCAATGCGCGTGGGTCAGCACGACATCCGTGACACTCTCCGGCGCGCAATCGGCGGCCTTCAGCTGGCGGGCGAATTCCGGCCGCACCGCGAAGGCGCCGACATCGACCAGGATGGTCCGCCCCTTGCCGCGCAGCAGGGCGATGGTGCTCCAGCCCAGGCCCCCATGGCAGATCGACTTGCCGGGATAGCCCTGGACCAGCACGTCCAGTCGGTAGGCGTCGGGCATGGCGCGTTCCTCCTGCCCTCCATGCTCGGCCCGCACCGGCCGGCTTGCAAGCCGGCCGCCGCGCCGCGATCCTGCGCCCGCATGCGATTCCTGCACACGGCGGACTGGCATCTCGGCCGCACCCTCGGCGGCCATGCGCTGCTCGAGGACCAGGCGGCGGTGCTGGCCGTCCAGCTCCGCGCCGCGATCCGGGAAACCCGCCCGGACGCGCTGCTGCTCGCGGGCGACGTCTTCGACCGCGCCGTGCCGCCGGCCGAGGCCGTGGCGCTGCTCGACGACATCCTCGAATCGGTGATCCTCGGCGAGGACACGCCGATCGTCATGATCCCCGGCAACCATGACGATCCGCAGCGCCTCTCCTTCGGCGCGAAGCTCCTCCGCGCGGCGGGGCTGCACATCGCCGAGAGCCCGCTCGGCCTGGCGCTCACCTTCGAGGACCGGCACGGCCCGCTCGCCCTGGTCGCCGCCGGGTATGCGACGCCGCTGGCCCTGGCGCAGCGCGCGCCCGATGGCGGCAGCTTCGCCGACCACGATGCCGGCTTCGCCTGGCTCGCGCCGCAGCTCCACACGCTCTGCGGCGAGGCGCGGCGGCGCGTGCTGGTCGCGCATGCCTTCGTCGCCGGCGGCGGGGAGTGCGAGAGCGAGCGTGCGCTGTCGGTCGGCGGCACGGGGCAGATCGGCGCGGCGCGCTTCGCGGGCTTCGACTATGTGGCGCTCGGCCACCTGCACCGGCCGCAGGCGCTGGCGGAGGGGCGGCTGCGCTATGCCGGCTCCCCCCTCGCCTACTCGACCAGCGAGGCGGGGCAGGCGAAATCCTTCACCCTGGTCGAGATCGACGGGGCGGGCGCGGCGCGGATCGAGGAGATCCCGGTCGCGCCGCGCCGTCCGCTGCGCCTCGTCACCGGCCGCTTCGCCGAGCTCCGCGCCGCGCCGGAGAAAGGCCGCGGCGATCTCGTCGCCATCACCCTGACCGACGCAACGCCGGTGCCGGAGGCGCAGCGGCGCCTGGCCGAGGTCTTCCCCCACATCGTCGGGCTGCGCTACGCCGCCGAGCCCGCCGCCCCCGGCAGCGCCGCCTCGCCGGACGGCGCCACGCGGCGCGCCAAGCGGCCCCTCGACCTCTTCGCCGACTTCCACGCGCAGCAGCGCGGCGCGCCGCTGCCGGAGGCCGCGCTTTCCCTGGTGGTGCAGGCGATCGAGGCCGCGGAGGGCTGATGCGCCCGCTGCGCCTGGTGATGGAGGGCTTCGGCCCCTATGCGCGAAGGCAGGAGATCGACTTCGCCGATCTCGGCCCGCACCGGCTGTTCCTGATCTGCGGCCCGACCGGCGGGGGCAAGACCAGCCTGCTGGACGCGATCTGCTACGCCCTGTTCGGCGAGAGCAGCGGCGAGGAGCGCCAGGCCTTCCACCTGCGCAGCCTGCACGCCGACCCGCTTGCCCCGACGCGCGTCACCTTCGAGTTCGAGCAGGCCGGCTCGCGATGGCGCATCGAGCGCCAGCCGGAATGGGAACGCCCGAAGCAGCGCGGCCAGGGCACGACGAAGGAGCGGATGAAGGTCGCGCTGCTGCGGCTGGACGCGACCGACCCGCCGACCGAGCGCGAGGCCGAGGTGGCGCGGCGCATCGCCGAGCTGCTCGGGCTGACGGCGGCGGAGTTCCGCCAGGTGGTGCTGCTGCCCCAGGGCCGCTTCCGCGAGCTGCTGACCGCCCGCCCCGACGACCGCCAGGACATCCTGCGCACCCTGTTCCGCACCGCCTTCTTCGCCCGCGTGCAGGAGAAGCTGCGCGAGGCTGCCGCCGCCGCCCGCCAGGCCCTGCGCGAGCGCGAACTGGCCTGGAAGGCCCTGCTCGCCCGCGCCGGCGGCGCGACGAGCGCCGAGGCGGCGAAATCCGCCCGCGCCGCGCTCGAGACCGCGCTGGAGGCGGCCGCGCGCGCCCGCGCCGAGGCCGAGGCCCCTATTTCCAGTCGATCGACACCGAACGCAACCGCAGCTGCCTGGCGCACT
>CAZMCV010000175.1:0-8165 GCA_964564645.1 uncultured Acetobacteraceae bacterium | reverse complement strand
CATGAAGGTCAGCTCGAAGGAGCTCATGGAGAACTCGATGGTGTGCATCAGCGTGTAGAAGCCGATGCGCGGGGTGACCCATTTGATGCCGGTATAGGCGGTCTGCAGCTCGAACAGCCGGCTGTTCTTCACCGGCTGCCACTGGCTGCCCGGGGAGACGGCGAAATCCCAGGTGAAGTTGTAGGTGAAGTCCTCGAGATAGGTGCCCTGCAGCCCGACGCGCCCCCGGCGCAGGTTCAGGCCCTCGGAGGGGATGCCCGGCCGCGTCTCGTCGAGATATTTCGGCGGCTGGTCGTTCAGCCCGAGGTTCTGCCCGCGGAAACCACCCATGTCGAGGTCGAGGCGGGTGACCGGCTGGATGGTGAGGTTGCCGCCGAAGAGGGTGAGGGTCGGTCGGCCGCTCCGCATCGAGAGCATCGGCGGCTCGGTCGGCTGCTCGCCCGAGGTCGGTGCCGTGGTCGGCAGGCGCGCCGCCGGGGTGGCCTGGGCGAAGAGCGGCGCCGGGCCTGGCGTGGGCGAGGCCTGGGCGAGCCGGACGGGTCCGAAGATCGGATAGCGGCCGGTGAGCGGAGCGGGGGCACCGGCGGAAGGGGGAGGCTCGGCGGCGGGGGGATCGTCGGTCGCTGTCATCGTCCGGGCGGACGACGGGCCCGCGAGGGCGATGCAACCGGCGGCGGCGGCGAGGAGGACGGCACGCATGGGAGGCTCCTTGCTGGACGGCGCTCGACCGTGCGTAACCGCGGCAAGGCATCGCGGATCCGACCGAAGCAAGTCAGTCGGGTTAAACCCGCTGTCAGGCCGGCCCATGGGGGAAGCGGTGTGGCCCGTCGGTCCCGGCGCCGCGGCCGGCGCGGGCGACGGCCGGAGGGGGAACAGCCGGCTCGCCACGAAATCGCCCCAGCCTCGGCGCCATACGGCCAAGGACGGGCGCTTGAATGCGCGTCATCCGATACGGGAAAGTCCCACCGCCATGCGCCAGCGCCTTGCCTGCCTGCTGATCGGCTCGGCCCTCACGCTGATCGCCGCCCTGGTCGCGCTGCTGCTCTCGGACGCGCTGGCGCCCGGGCGCGTGCCGCCGATGCTCGCCTTCTGGGGCGCCGCCGCCGCCGGCGGGCTGCTGATCCTCGGCCTTGCCCTGCTGGACCGCGGTGCCGGGGGCGCGGCGGAGGCGATGCGGGTCCGGGGCGGCGGGGGGCCTGGCCTCGCGGCGTGACCCGCCGGGCCTTCAGCCCGTCGCGGGAAACAGGGCGAGCAGCCCCGCCTCGGTCGCCTCGCAGCATCCCCGGTCGGTGATCAGGCCGGTCACCAGCCGGGCGGGCGTGACGTCGAAGGCCGGGTTGGCCGCCCCGCTGCCCTCGGCCGCGACGCGGATGGTCTCGATCCGGCCATCCTCGGTGCGGCCGGTCAGGTGGGTCACCTCGGCCGCCGCCCGCTCCTCGATGGGGATCCCGGCGACGCCGTCGCGCACCCGCCAGTCGATGGTCGAGTGCGGCAGCGCCACCCAGAAGGGCACGCCATTGTCCCGCGCCGCCAGGGCCTTGAGATAGGTCCCGATCTTGTTGGCGACATCGCCGGTGCGCGTGACCCGGTCGGCGCCGACGATGCAGATGTCGACCTCGCCATGCTGCATCAGGTGCCCGCCCGCATTGTCGGCGACGACCGTGTGCGGGACGCCGTGCTTGCCGAGCTCGAAGGCGGTCAGCGCCGCGCCCTGGTTGCGCGGCCGCGTCTCGTCCACCCAGACATGGATCGGCAGCCCCGCATCGAAGGCCTGGTAGATCGGCGAGAGCGCCGTGCCCCAATCCACCGTCGCCAGCCAGCCGGCATTGCAGTGCGTCAGCACCTGCACCGGCTTCCCCGCCGGCTTCGTCGCCGCGATGTCGCGCAGCAGCCCCAGGCCATGCGCGCCGATGCGCCGGCAGGTCTCGACATCGTCCTCGGCGATCGCCTCCGCCTCGGCATAGGCGGCGGCGGCGCGGTCGGAGGCGGCCAGCCCCTCCAGCACGGCGCGCTGCCGCTCGAGCGCCCAGCGCAGGTTCACCGCCGTCGGGCGTGCCGCGTTCAGCAGCGCCAGCACCTGGTCGAGATGCGCCGTCGAGGGATCGGCGCGCATCGCCAGCGCCACGCCATAGCCCGCGCTCGCGCCGATCAGCGGCGCGCCGCGCACCTGCATGGCACGGATCGCGTGCGCCACCTGCGCGACATCGGTCAGGCGCGGGATCTCGACCGCCCAGGGCAGCTTCGTCTGGTCGAGGATCCGGACCGACCAGCCATCGGCCGGATCCAGCCAGGCGCTGCGGTAATGCGTGCCGTCGATCCTCATGACCTGCCGGCCCTCCCTGGGCTGCCGGGCGGCCTTCTACCAGCCGTCCGGGCCAGGCACCATGCCGCGGCGGGCGCGGTCAGACCGCGCTCGACCAGTCGCCCGGGACGAAGCGGTAGCCCGGGCCGTCCTTCACGATGTAGCCATTCGCGGGGAAGGGGAAATGGTAGCCCGTCATGCGCGCCTTGTCGGCCGCGATGCGGTCGAACAGGCGGCGGCGCGACGCCTCGGCCATGGCGGGGTCGAAGTCGAACACGATCTGCCAGTCGGGGCGGCGGGCGAACAGCTCCGGCCGGTTCACCGTGTCGGCGACGAAGATCATCTGCTGGTCGCCATCGGCGATCTGGTAGACGGTGTGGCCCGGGGTGTGGCCGTAGGCGGCGATGGCGCGCACGCCGGGGACCACCTCCGCGCCGTCGGCGATCTGGCGGATGCGGCCCTGATAGGCGCCGAGGCGGCGGGCGGAGTTGGCGAAATTCGGGCGCTGGCCTTCCGGCGTGCGGGTCTCGTTGCCGGTGTCCGACCACCAGGCCCATTCCGCGGCGGGGACGACGATCTCGGCGTTGGGGAAGGCGCGGCCGCCCTCGGCGTTCAGCAGGCCGTTCACATGGTCGCCGTGGAAATGGCTGTGCACGACGAGGTCGACCTTGGCCCGGTCGATGCCGGCCGCCGCCATGTTGGCGATCATCTTGCCATTTGTCGCGGTCGGCGCCGTCACGCCGTTGCCGGCATCGAACACGATCAGTTGCCGGCCGGTGTCGACGAAGGTGATGGTGAAGGGGATCCGGATGGTCTCGGTCGGCAGGAAGCTCTCGGCCAGGACCTTCTGCACCTCCTCGAGCGGGGCGTTGCGCACGAAGCCCGCGACCGGCCGCTGGAAGAAGCCGTCATGCACGGTGGTGACGGTGAAGCTGCCGAGCCTGAAGCGATAGAAGCCCGGCGCCTGCGCGGCCGCTGTCGGGGCGGCGGGGGCCTGGGCCAGTGCCGGCCGCGCCGCGCCGATCAGGGCGGGCAGGCCGAGGGCGAGCGCCACGCCCGTCGCCCCCGGGGCCAGCAGCGCATTGCGGCGCGAAGTCGTTGGAAGCTGCGTCATGGGTCGGGTCTCCCCCCTGCCTGTCTTGGCAGGAGGGTGGTCAGGGAAACGGTTCCGTCAAGCCCAGCACCCTCGCCGACAGTTGCGCGGGCTGCCTTCCGGATCAGACCACGCTCGACCAGTCCGCCGGATGGAAGCGGAAGCCCTGGCCCCATCGGCTGACATGGCCGGTCGAGGGGAAGTTGAAATGGTAGGCGGTGAAGCGCGCGCGCTCGTCGGCGATCCGGCCGAACAGCCGCTTGCGCGACTCGGCGGCCATGGCCCCGTCGATGTCGAAGATGCTCGCCCAGTCCGGGTTGCGCAGGAACAGGTCGGGGCGGGAGGCGGTGTCGGCCATGACGAAGAGCTGCTCCGACCCGCTCGTCACATGGAACACGCTGTGGCCCGGCGTGTGGCCCGGGGCGGCGATGGCGCGGATGCCGGGCGCGATCTCCTGCCCGTCCTGGTACTGGCGCATGCGGGCCTGGTAGGGCGTCAGCCGGCGCTTCGTGTTGGCGAAGGTCGGGCGCTGCGCCTCGGGCGCGCGGCCGCTGTTCGCCTCGTCCGACCAGAAGGCCCATTCGGTGGCCGGCACCGCGACCTCGGCATTCGGGAAGAACAGCGCGCCTTCGGCCGTGGTCAGGCCGGTGATGTGGTCGGCGTGGAAATGGCTGACCGCGACAAGGGTCACGGCGGCCGGGTCGATGCCGGCGGCGCGCAGGTTCGCCGGCAGCAGGCCGGTGGTCCGGCTCAGCTGTCCCGCCCCCGTCCCGGCGTCGAAGGCGACGATGCCGCGTCCGGTGTCGAGGAAGGTGACGACATAGGGGTTGGGCAGGTTGCGCGTGGGCAGCATGCCGTCTTCCAGCGCCTGCGTGACCTGCGCGGGCGTGGCGTTGCGCACCAGGCCCTCGGTCGGGTTGGGGCGCAGCGCGTAGCCATCATAGACGGTGGTGGCGGTGAAGCTGCCGACCCTGAAGCGGTAGAAGCCCGGCGCCTGCGCCGGCCCGGTGCCCGCCGGCGTGGTGCCCTGGGATGCGGCCGGACCTGGCGCCCCGGTCGTCGCCAGCAGGGCGGCACCCGCCGCCGCCACGCCGCGGCGCGTCATCATGGCCGTCATCGAAGCCTCCCCTTGGTTCTTGCTGGCTAACGATGGGCGGGAAGCCGGCCGCGTCAAGCACCGTCTTCCCGCGCCTCGGCCCTCAGGCCGCGCTCGACCACTCGCCGGGGACGCAGCGGCAGCCCTCGCCCCGCCGCGCGACGGAGCCGTTGGCGGGGAAGGGAAAGTGTCAGCCCGTCACCCGCAGCCGATCCGCCACGGCGCGGTCAGGCGTCGCCCCGCGCGAAGGCCACCACGGATTCCAGGTGCGGCGACCAGCGGAACTGGTCGACCGGCACCGCCCGCTCGACCCTGTAGCCGGCCGCGAGCAGCGCCCTGGCATCCCGCGCCAGCGCGGCCTGGTTGCAGGAGACATAGACGATCCGCGGCACGCCGCCACCGGCCGCGGCGGCGCGCGTCAGCATCCCGACCTGCTCGGCGGCGCCGGCGAAGGGCGGGTCGAGCACCAGCGCGGCGAAGCCGGCCAGCTCCTTCGGCAGCAGCGGCTGGCGCACGAGGTCGCGCCGCACCGCCTCGATCCGCGCCATCCCGGCGGCGCGCGCGGCGGCGGACAGCGCGGCCACCGCCTCCGCCGCGCCCTCATGGGCGGCGACGCGCAGGCCCCGCGCGGCGAGCGGGAAGGTCAGGGTCCCGACGCCGGCATGCAGCTCGGCGATGCGGGCCCTGGCCGGCAGGCTCTCCGGCAGCGCGGCCAGCACCGCCTCGACGATCGCCGCCTCGCCCTCCGGGCTGGCCTGGAGGAAGGCGCCGGGCGGCGGGCTCACCGCGACGCCGGCGAAGCGGATCCAGGCCGGGCCGCGCTGCGCGGCGATCTCGGGCTGGCCCGCCGCGCCGCGCGCCCAGGCGATGCGGGGCAGGTCCTCGGCCGCGCCGAAGGCGGCGAGCGCGGCGCGGCCCTGCGCCTCCAGCGCGGCATCGGTGCGCAGCAGCAGGTCGGGCCCGGTCTCGAGCAGGTTCAGCACCGCCGAGCCCTCGCGGCGCAGGGCCGGCAGGCTGCGCAGCAGGCGCCGCAGCGGGGCGAGCAGCCCGATCAGCCTCGGCGCGAGCACGGTGCAGGCCTCGAGATCGATCACCGCCTCCGCGCCGCCGGCATGGAAGCCGATGGCGACATTCCCGTCGGGCCGGCGCCGCAGCGCCAGGTCGGCGCGGCGCCGCGCGCCGGGCGGGGTCAGTCGGATCGGCGCGACCTCGGTGCCGGGCGGGGCGCCGGCGCGGGCCAGCGCGTCGACCAGCCGGGCGCGCTTCCAGGCGGCGTAGGGCGCCTCCGCCCAATGCTGCAGGGCGCAGCCGCCGCAGGCGCCGAAATGCGGGCAGGAGGGCGTCGCGCGATCGGGGCTGCGCGGGTCGGGCGGGCCGAGGGGCCGGGCCAGCCAGCCGGCCTCTCCCCGCCGGCCATGGATGCGCACCAGCGCCGCCTCCCCCGGCAGCAGGCCCGGGACGAAGAGCGTGCGGCCCGCCGCATCCTGCGCGATCCCGTCGCCGCCGGCCCCGACCGCCTGCACCGTGACCGGCAGGGGCGCCGTCGCGTCGGCGGGCGGCGGCGCCCCGCCTTCACCCGGCCGGCGCCTCAATCGCCGTCGCCGTCGCCGTCGCCGGTGCGCGGCAGGTGGAAGGCCGAGAGCCGCACCTCCGCGAGGAAACACAGCAGCGCGAGGATGATCGCGCCCATCGCCGCCATCAGCAGCCCGGCGACGACGAAGGCGGCCAGCAGCTCGAACACCACGCCGAGGAAGGAGATCACGATGACCGCGCAGAGCGCGATCGCCGCCAGCACGCAGCAGGTGATGGCGCGATGCGCCGCGCGGGCGCGGCCGGCGAGCACCGCGAACTCGCCATCCAGCGCCACCGAATGGCCGTCGCGGATCGAACGCTCCCGGTCGACGACGCGGGCCAGGCGCTGGGTCAGCACGTTCAGCGCCGCGAAGACGCCGGTCAGCAGGAAGGCCGGCGCGATCGCCATGTGGATCGCGGTCTCGATGCCCGCGATGTCCCGGGCGTCGAACATGCCGAGCATGCCGGCGCTCCCCGTCGCGTCACCCGCCGAAGGCGTTCAGCCCGGTGATGGCGCGGCCGAGGATCAGCGCGTGCACGTCATGCGTGCCCTCGTAGGTGTTCACCGTCTCGAGGTTCATGACGTGGCGGATCACGTGGTACTCGTCGACGATCCCGTTGCCGCCATGCATGTCCCGCGCGACGCGGGCGATATCCAGCGCCTTGCCGCAATTGTTGCGCTTGACCAGGGAGATCATCTCGGGCGCCACCCGGTGCTCGTCGAACAGGCGTCCCACGCGCAGCACCGCCTGCAGGCCGAGGGCGATCTCGGTCTCCATGTTGGCGAGCTTGAGCTGGACGAGCTGCGTGTTGGCCAGCGGCCGGCCGAACATCCTGCGGTTCAGCGTGTAGTCGCGCGCGGCGTGCATGCAGAACTCGGCGGCGCCCATCGCCCCCCAGGCGATGCCGTAGCGGGCGCGGTTCAGGCAGGAGAAGGGCGCGGCCAGCGACTTCACGCCCGGCAGGCGGTTCTCCTCGGGGACGAAGACCTCGTCCATCATGATCATGCCGGTGATCGACGCCCGCAGGCTGAACTTGCCCTCGATCTTGGGGAAGGTCAGGCCCTTCATCCCGCGCTCGAGCACGAAGCCGCGGAGCGTCCCCTCATCGTCCTTGGCCCAGACCACGGCGACATCGGCGATCGGGGCGTTGGTGATCCAGGTCTTGGAGCCGGAGAGCAGGTAGCCGCCCTCCACCTTCTTCGCCCGCGTGCGCATCGAGGAGGGGTCGGAGCCGGCATCGGGCTCGGTCAGGCCGAAGCAGCCGACCCATTCGCCGGTGCGCAGCTTCGGCAGGAATTTCTGCTTCTGCTCCTCCGACCCGTAGGCGTGGATCGGGAACATCACCAGGCTCGACTGCACGGAGAAGGCGGAGCGGTAGCCGCTGTCCACGCGCTCGACCTCGCGCGCCATCAGCCCGTAGGCGACGTAGGAGACGCCGGCGCAGCCATAGCCCTCGAGCGTCGCGCCGAGGAAGCCCATCTCGCCGAACTCGTTCATGATCTCCCGGTCGAAGCTCTCGTTCCGGAAGCCCATGAGGACGCGGGGGAAGAGCTTCTCCTGGCAGAACTGCCGGGCGCTGTCGCGGATCAGCCGCTCATCCTCGGTGAGCTGGTCCTCGAGCAGCAGCGGGTCCTCCCAGGCGAAGGCGGGGAGGCTTCGCTTGGCGGCGGTGGCCGGCGGCGGCGGGCTGACGACGTTCATGCGGCTTCCTCCTCTCCGGGGACAGGCGAGCGTATCTGGCCCGCGGCAGGCCTGGCCGCAACACGTGGCGCGACCGCGAACCGGGCGACGACGGCGCCCGGCCCGGACGCGGCCGGATCAGGCCGCCTCGGTCTCCACCTCGGCGCCGCCCTCGGCGCCGGAGGGGCGGCGGGGGCGGGGGATCGGCAGCAGCATGAAGGCGGGGACGGCATCGCCGAAGCCGCGCACCGGCGGACCGAGATCGTCCCGGTCAGAGCCGCGGCCGCCGCCGCGGCGGTAGCCCGGGCCGGCCATCGCCGCCGGCGCGAGATCCTCGCGCGGGCCGCGCCCACGGTCATCCCGGCCGCGATCGTCGCGTCCGCGATCGTCGCGACCCGGGGCCGGCGGCGCGGATCCTCG
>CAZMCV010000174.1:0-8208 GCA_964564645.1 uncultured Acetobacteraceae bacterium | reverse complement strand
TGCAGGAGGGCGAGTTCACCACCGTCGGCGGCCGCCAGCCGATCAAGGCCAATGTGCGGATCGTCGCCGCGACCCATCGCGACCTGCGCCAGTCCATCCGCCAGGGCCTGTTCCGCGAGGACCTGTTCTACCGCCTGAACGTGGTGCCCATCCGCCTGCCCCCCTTGCGCGAGCGGCTGGAGGACATCCCGCTGCTGGCGCGCCACTTCCTCGACCGCGCCCGCGCCTCGGGCCTCGCCGCCAAGCAGCTCAGCCCCGAGGCGGTCGAGCGGCTGAAGCGCCATGCCTGGCCCGGCAATGCCCGCGAGCTCGAGAACCTGATGCGGCGCCTGGCCGCGCTCTACCCGCAGGAGACGATCGATTCCGACGCGGTCGCGGCCGAGCTCGCCGAGGCGGACGCCCCCGCCGAGGCCGGCGGCGCCCGCGGCCCCGAGACGCTCGAGCAGGCGGTCGAGCGCCACCTGCGCAGCTTCGTCGCCGCGCACAAGGACGGGCTGCCGGTGCGCGACCTCTATGACCGGGTGCTGGCGGAGGTGGAGCGGCCGCTGCTGCGCCTGGTCCTGTCGGCGACCCGGGGGAACCAGATCAAGGCGGCGGCGATGCTCGGGCTGAACCGCAACACGCTGCGCAAGAAGATCCGCGAGCTCGACCTGCCGGTGGTGCGCGGGCTGGGCTGATCGGGGGCGCGGGGGAGGGCGCGTCGCGGGCGGCGGGAGAATCGGGCCCCGTCCCGGCATTTGGGGCTATGCTCGCGCCGATCGGCCACCGCCCGCGCCGCGGGGCGCGGCGGCGAGAGGAAGGGGAATGCCGGTGATGGACGGACCGCCGCCGGGCCCGGTGGCCGGGGCACCGACGCCGGGCGAGGCGCATATCCCGCCCGGGCGCCCGGGGTGGCGCAGCCGCGGCGCCGTCCGGCGGCGCGTGGCCGATGTCCTGCTCGGGCGCGGCATGACCCTCGGCCTGGCGGTCTCGGCCCTGCTGCTCGGCATCGCGACCTTCTGGGTGCTGTCGGATGGCAGCCCGTTCGGGCAGACCAAGCCGGGCCTCGTGGTCGGGCTGGTGCTGGTCAACCTCGCCGTGCTCGCGGTGCTGCTGGTCTCGCTCGGCGGGCGGCTGGTGCGGGTCTGGGCGGAGCGGCGGCGCGGCTCGGCCGGGTCGCGCCTGCATGTCCGCCTGGTGCTGCTGTTCGGCGTGGTCTCGGTGGTGCCGGCGATCCTGGTCGCCGGCTTCGCCGCGGTGTTCTTCAACCTCGGCATCCAGTCCTGGTTCAGCGACCGCGTCCGCACCGCGCTCGAGGCCTCGCTCGCCGCGAGCCGCGCCTATCTCGACGAGCATCGCGGCAACATCCGCGCCGATGCGCTGGCCATGGCCAACGACCTCAACCGCGCCTCGGTGCTGCTGCCCGACAACGGGCTGGCCTTCGCGCGCGTGCTGGCGACCCACACCGCGCTGCGCAGCCTGCAGGAGGCGATCGTCTTCGAGCCGACGCTCGGCCGCGTCATCGCCCATGCCGGGCTCGCCACCGGCTTCATGCTCGACCCGCCGCCGAGCTGGGCCATCGAATGGGCCCGGGCGGGGGAGGTCGCGGTGCTGCCGGGCGAGGCGGAGGGGCGGGTGCGCGCGGTCGTCGCGCTCGATCCGGTCTCGGGGCTGATGCTGCTGATCGGCCGGCCGGTCGACCCGACGGTGATCGGCCACATGGAGCGGACGGAGAGCGCCGTCGCCGCCTATCGCCAGATCGACCGCAACCGGTCGGGGCTGCAGATCACCTTCGTGATGATCTTCGCGATCGCGACCCTGCTGGTGCTGATGGCCTCGGCGCTGATCGGCCTCGTCATCGCCAACCAGCTGGCCCGGCCGATCGCGCGGCTGATCGATGCGGCCGACCGGGTGCGCGCCGGCGACCTGGCCACGCGGGTCGAGGAGGGGGCGGTCGACGAGGAACTCTCGAGCCTGTCCCGCGCCTTCAATCGCATGACGAACCAGCTCGCCGCGCAACGCTCGGAGCTGATGCAGGCCTATCGCCAGATCGACGAGCGGCGGCGCTTCACCGAGAC
The DNA here is from genome assembly GCA_964564645.1 of uncultured Acetobacteraceae bacterium. GTDB lineage: Bacteria > Pseudomonadota > Alphaproteobacteria > Acetobacterales > Acetobacteraceae > CAZMCV01. The sequence continues at coordinate 6,151 of CAZMCV010000174.1, read as the reverse complement.
GGTGCTGGCCGGCGTCTCGGCCGGGGTGGTGGGGCTCGAGCCGGATGGCCGCATCAACCTGCCGAACCGCCGGGCGAGCGAGCTGCTCGGCACCGACCTCGATGCCGCGATCGGGATGCCGATGGCCGCCGTCGCGCCGGAATTCGCGCCGCTGCTGCAGGCGATCCACGAGGGCGGCGTCGGCGCCGCCCCGGGGCGCGACCGGACCGCCGAGATCCGCATCGGCCCGCCCTCGCATCGCCGCACCCTGCTGGCGCGCATCGGGGTCGAGCAGCAGGCGGGCCCGGCGCGCGAGGCCGGCGGCTATGTCCTGACCTTCGACGACATCACCGAGCTGCTCTCGGCGCAGCGCAAGGCGGCCTGGGCCGATGTGGCGCGCCGCATCGCGCACGAGATCAAGAACCCGCTGACGCCGATCCAGCTCTCGGCCGAGCGGCTGAAGCGACGCTACCTGAAGGAGATCACCTCCGATCCCGACACCTTCCGCGCCTGCACCGACACCATCGTCCGCCAGGTCGGCGATATCGGGCGGATGGTCGACGAGTTCTCCGCCTTCGCCCGCATGCCGCAGCCGGTGATCCGCCCCGAGGACCTCTCGCAGGTGGTCCGCGACGCGCTGGTGCTGCAGCGCGACGCGCATCCGGAGATCGCCTATGCGGTCGATCTGCCGGAGGCGGCGCCGGTCGTGCCCTGCGACCGGCGGCTGCTCGGCCAGGCGCTGACGAACCTGCTGCAGAACGCCGCCGACGCCATCGCCGCCCGCGCCGGGCAGGGCGAGGCGGCGGGGGCGGGCGAATCCGGGCCCGGCGGCGCCCTCCCCCCCGGCATCGCCGGTCACATCCGCGTGCTCCTGGAGCCGGAGGCAGAGCAGGTGCGGATCGTCGTCGAGGATGATGGGATCGGCCTTCCCGGCGGCGAGGTGCGGGAGCGCCTGACCGAGCCCTACGTGACCCACAAGGCCAAGGGCACCGGCCTCGGGCTTGCCATCGTGAAGAAGATCATGGAGGACCATGGCGGCGGGCTGGTGCTCGAGGATCGGCCATGGGCGCCGGGCGATGCGCCGCGGCCGCGCGCGGGCCGGCCGGAATCGCCGCCCGGCGGGCCGGGGGATGGCTCCGGCGCGGGGCAGGGGGGCGCGGCCCCGGACCCCGTGGTCGCCGTGGACGGGGAGGGGGGTGGCGGTGGCGCCCGTGCCGTGCTGATCCTGCCCTGGCGCACCGCGAGTCCCGGCACCGGCAGCCCCCCGGAGACCACGGCGCGCGGCGGGGCAGCGGCGGCGGCGGGCGCCGCGGACGGCCCGGATGGGAAGGTGAGGCGAAGCGCGCATGGCGCATGAGATCCTGATCGTCGACGACGAGCCCGACATCCGCGCCCAGATCGAGGGCATCCTGACGGATGAGGGCTTCGAGACGCGGCAGGCGCACAACAGCGACGCGGCCATGGCCGCCTTCCGGCAGCGCCGCCCCTCGCTGGTCGTGCTCGACATCTGGCTGCAGGCCTCGCGCCTCGACGGCCTCGGCATCCTCGAGATCATGCAGCGGGAGGAGCCGGCGGTCCCCTGCGTGATGATCTCGGGCCATGGCACGATCGAGACCGCGGTCCGCGCCATCCAGCACGGCGCCTATGATTTCATCGAGAAGCCCTTCAACAGCGACCGCCTGCTGCTCGTCGTCTCGCGCGCGCTCGAGGCGGCGAAGCTGCGGCGCGAGATCAGCGAGCTGCGCCTGCGGGCCGGGCCGGAGACCGAGCTCGTCGGCGTCTCCCAGGGCACCAACCAGCTCCGCTCCGCGGTCGAGAAGGTCGCGCCGACGGGATCGCGCGTGCTGATCACGGGCCCGGCGGGGTCGGGGAAGGAGGTGGCGGCGCGCATGCTGCACGCCCGGTCCCGCCGCGCCGACGGCCCCTTCGTCGCGCTCAACTGCGCCACCCTCAATCCGGCGCGCTTCGAGGAGGAGCTGTTCGGCGTCGAGCCGGGGGCGGACCCGGTCGCGCAGCCCCGCCGCGCCGGCGTGCTCGAGCGCGCCCATGGCGGCACGCTGCTGCTCGACGAGGTGGCGGACATGCCGATCGAGACCCAGGGCAAGATCGTGCGCGCGCTGCAGGAGCAGGGCTTCGAGCGCGTCGGCGGCGGCACGCGGGTGAAGGTCGATGTGCGGGTCATCGCCACGACCAACCGCGACCTGCAGGCCGAGATCGCCGCGGGGCGGTTCCGCGAGGACCTGTACTACCGCCTGGCCGTCGTGCCGCTGCGCGTGCCCTCGCTGCGCGAGCGGCGCGAGGACGTGCCCTCGCTGGCGCGGCATTTCATGGCGCGCTCCGGCGAGACCTCCGGCATGCCGCCGCGCGAGCTCGCCGAGGACGCGATGGCGGCGCTGCAGGCCTATGACTGGCCGGGCAATGTCCGCCAGCTGCGCAACCTGATCGACTGGCTGCTGATCATGGCGCCGGGCGAGGCGCGCGACCCGATCCGCGCCGACATGCTGCCGCCCGAGATCGGCGCCCAGGCGCCGGCGATGCTCAAGCTCGACCGCAGCAGCGAGATCATGACCCTGCCGCTGCGCGAGGCGCGCGAGCTGTTCGAGAAGCAGTACCTCGAGGCGCAGCTGCTGCGCTTCGGCGGCAACATCAGCCGCACCGCCAATTTCGTCGGCATGGAGCGCAGCGCGCTGCACCGGAAGCTGAAATTCCTGGGCGTCCAGGCCGAGGACCGGGGCGGGCCGGCAGCGGCCGGGGCGGTCGCCGCGCCCCCGCCGGCCACGGCGCCCGCCGGCGGCGGCTGAGCGCCGGGCGTGGGGCTCCGCGGCGGGGGGAAGAAGACGCTTCTTCCCCCCGCGCCCCCGATCATCGTCTTCTGGCCCATCTCCATCCGGGGGCGGGATGCGTGCCGGAGGAACGCGGGGATGGCGGCCGGGCGTCGTCGCCGGCCCTCTGAATCACGCGGGAAACCAAGGCTCTAGGCCACGATCCGCACTTCACAGCGCGGCGATCGCGCCCTAGGGAAGTCAGCGCGCCGTGCCTTGGGGGACCGATGTCGCGCATCGCCTATGTGAACGGCCGCTACCTGCCGCAGGCGCGGGCCACGGTGAACATCGAGGACCGCGGCTACCAGTTCGGCGACGGCATCTACGAGGTCGTCCACCTGCATGCCGGCCGCTTCGTGGACGAGGACCGCCACCTCGACCGGCTGGAGCGCTCGCTCGGCGAGATCCGCCTGCCCATGCCGATGACCCGCGCCGCGCTGCGCCAGGTGCTGGGGGAGGTCGCGCGGCGCAACCGCGTGACGGAAGGGCTGCTCTACATGCAGGTCACCCGCGGCGTGGCGCGGCGCGAGCACGCCTTCCCGGCGAGGCCCGTCCCCCCGGCGCTGGTCGTGACCATCCGCCGCATCCCGCCCTATCCGCGCGACATCGACGCCTGGGCCACGTCCTGCATCACCCATCCCGACCTGCGCTGGGTCCGGCGCGACATAAAAAGCGTGAACCTGCTGCCCAACATCCTCGCCCGCCAGGCGGCGCGCGAGCAGGGGGCGATGGAAGCGATCCTCCACGAGGAGTCGACCGGCCTGGTGACGGAAGGCGCGGCGACCACCTTCTGGATCGTCGACGAGCAGGGCGCGATCCGCACCCGCCGGCTCGACCAGGTCGTGCTGCCGGGCTGCACGCGCGGCGCGCTGGTGGCCGAGCTCGAGGCCGCCGGCATCCCCTTCGAGGAGCGCCCCTTCACGCTCGCGGAGATGCGGCGCGCGCGGGAGGCCTTCCTGACCTCGGCGACCTCCTTCGTGAAGCCGGTCACGCGCATCGATGGCGCGCCGGTCGGCGACGGGACGGTCGGGCCGGTCACGCGCCGCCTGTTCGAGCTGTTCACCCGGCATGTGCAGGGCGATGGGAGGAACGCGCCATGACGCCGGACGGCCTGCCCGATCCCCGCGCCATCCTGTGGGACTGGGACAACACGCTGGTCGATGGGTGGGCGGCGATCGGCGCCGGGCTGAACGCCGCCTTCGCCGCCTTCGGCCTGCCCGCCTGGACCGCGGAGGAGGTGAAGGCGCGCGTGCGCCGCTCGCTCCGCGAGAGCTTCCCCGAGATCTTCGGCGCGGAGTGGGAACGCGCGCGCGACATCTTCTACGCCGAGGTCAGGGCCCGGCATCTCGGCGTGCTGCGCCCGATGCCGGGGGCGCGCGCCGCGCTCGACGCCGTCGCCGCCCGTGGCGTGCCGCAGGGCGTGATCAGCAACAAGCAGGGGCCGTTGCTGCGCGCGGAGGCCGCGCATCTCGGATGGGCGAAGCTGTTCCGCGCGCTGGTCGGCGCGGGCGACGCGGCCGCCGACAAGCCCGACCCCGCGCCGTTCCGCCTGGTGCTGGCCGCCTGCGGCGTCGAGGCGGGGCCTGCCGTCTGGTATGTCGGCGACACCGCGCTCGACATGCAGGCCGCGCGCGCGGCGGGCTGCACCGCGGTGCTGCTCGGCGATGCCGCGCATGACGGGGGCGTCGCCAATGCGGCGCCCGACGCGGCCTTTGCCGATGCGGATGCGCTGGCGGCCTGGCTCGGCGGGCGGGAGGCGGCGGCACGCGCCTGAGGGCGTCGCGGCCGACCGCACGGACGGCCGCACGAGGTCGCGAGCGGGCCGCGCTGCCGCCATGCGCGGGCTCCGCAAATCGCGCCGCGTCCATCGGGCTGCGACGCGGCGGCGCCGCTCCCGGCGGGTGGGACGCGGGGACCAGCTTGCGTCGGATGCGCGAAACGATCGACGGCGGACATGCGGCGATGTCTTGCCAAACACCCCGCGCGTGTCAGAAGGTGCCGGAACCGGTGGAATGACCGCCGGCGAGGCCGTGCGTGGCCGGGTGCGCCGGAACCGGGCCCCGTCGGCCATCACAAGAAGGATCCGCCGTGGCCGCCGAAAAGAGCCAGAACGTGCAGGACGTGTTCCTGAACCACGTTCGCAAGAGCAAGACCCCCGTCACGATCTTCCTGGTGAACGGCGTGAAGCTGCAGGGGATCATCACCTGGTTCGACAATTTCTCGGTGCTCCTGCGGCGGGACGGGCACACGCAGCTCGTCTACAAGCACGCGATCAGCACCGTCATGCCAGGCGCGCCGATCCAGCTCTTCGACGCGACGGCCGCCGGGGCCACCGGTGCGACGCCCGCGGGTGCGCCCGCCGCCTCGCCCGCCGGTGCGCCGGCGGTCTCGCGGGAGGGCACGACCCTGACGATGACCCGCGGAGAGGCGGCACCTGTCGGAGGACGCTGAGTCCAGGGCCGCCCTCCCCGCGGCCGCCAATGATCGTGGCGGACCGGACGATCGCGTCCCGACGCGCGCGGCGGTGATCCTGCCCTATGAGCGGCCGCCCGCCTCCTCGCACCGCTTCGGCGCAAGCGAGCCGCTCCAGAACGGCACCATCCGCGCCGGCGAGGCGCGGCTGGCCGAGGCGGTCGGCCTGTCGGCCAGCATCGGCGTCGCCATCGTCCACACCGCGATCTTCCCGCTGCGCGACCGCCGCCCGAGCACCCTGCTCGGCGAGGGCCAGGTCGAGGCCGCGCGCCAGGCGATCGAGGCGCAGGGCGTCACCGTCACCGTCGTCGACGCCGCGCTCAGCCCGGTGCAGCAGCGCAACCTCGAGCGCGCCTGGAAGTGCAAGGTCATCGACCGCACCGGCCTCATCCTCGAGATCTTCGGCGAGCGCGCCCGCACCCGCGAGGGCACGCTGCAGGTCGAGCTCGCGCATCTGGAATACCAGCGCACGCGGCTGGTGCGGTCCTGGACCCATCTCGAGCGGCAGCGCGGCGGCTTCGGCTTCCTCGGCGGCCCCGGCGAGAGCCAGATCGAGATCGACCGCCGCCTGATCGGCGAGCGCATCGTCCGCCTGAAGAAGGAGCTGGACCAGGTCCGCCGCACCCGCGGCCTGCACCGCCGCGCGCGCGAGAGGGTGCCCTACCCGGTGATCGCCCTCGTCGGCTACACCAACGCCGGCAAGTCGACCCTGTTCAACGCGCTGACCGGCGCCGGCGTCTACGCGCAGGACCAGCTCTTCGCGACCCTCGACCCGACCATGCGGGCGATCCGCCTGCCCTCGGGGCGGACGGCGATCCTCTCGGACACGGTGGGGTTCATCTCCGAGCTGCCGACGCAGCTGGTCGAGGCCTTCCGCG
>CAZMCV010000173.1:0-8227 GCA_964564645.1 uncultured Acetobacteraceae bacterium | reverse complement strand
CACGATCCAGGCCGCGCCCATGGCCTCCTTCCTGATCACCATGGTGGCGGCGATGGCGACCGCCTTCGGCAGCCTGGTGGTGCTGCAGCGGGCGAGCGATTCCGGCTGGACGCGCCCCGACGGGCCGCCGATCCGCCGCGGGCTGCTGGCGAACGGGATCGGCATCGTCGCGGCCGGCATGATCGGCGGCGCGCTGCCCGGGCCGGCGACGGCCGCGGTCGGCCTGTCGGTCGCCACGGGGACGCTGGCGCGGCGCATCGTCTGGATCGGCACCGTGCTGCTGCTGGTCCTGGCGCTGTGCCCGAAGCTCGTCGCCGTCTTCGTGCTGATGCCGGCGGCGGCGAAGGGGGCGACGCTGCTCTACGTCGCGGGCTTCCTGATGACGCAGGGCTGCCAGCTGGTGACCGCGCGGCTGCTCGACACGCGGCGCAGCATGATCGTCGCCTTCGGGCTGGCGGGCGGCATCGCCGCGGCGATCGCGCCGCAGGCCTTCCTGGCCGGGCTGCCCTCGCTCGCCTCGCCGCTCGCCTTCGGCGCGGCGGCGGCCTTCGCCGTCCACCTGGCGACCCTGCCCCTGGTCCGGCGGCGCGTGGAGCGGAGGGTGCCGATCAACGCCGGCACGGCGCGGGAGGTGACGGAGTGGTTCGGCGGCCTCGGCGCCAGCTGGGGCCTCAAGCCGCAGACCGTGCGCGCGGCGGAGAACGCGCTGACCGAGCTGCTCGACCTGCTCGCCGCGCGGCGGGTGAAGGAGGTCACGCTCGAGGCGGCGCTCGCCGAGGACCGGGTGCGGCTCCGCCTGGCCTGGAGCGGCCCCGCCCTGCCCGAGCCGGCGGCGAGGCCGCGCGCGGAGGACCTGCTGGGCTCGGACGAGGCGCGGGAGGCCTTCGCCGTCTGGCTGGCGACCCGCGGCGCGCAGGGCTTCGCGCAGCGGGAGGTCTCGTCGGCCGACGGGAAGGGCAGGGAGGCGCGGCTGGTCTTCGAGGATTGAGGCCATCCGCCGCCGGCCCGGCCGGGTTCGCATTGCCCTCCGCGCCGCCGCCGCCATTTGCCACGTCGCGCCGGGCGCCGGATGATCCGGCCTGGCGCGGCGCGTGGCGAGGTGGTCTTGCGGATCCTGTTCCTGGGCGATGTCGTCGGCCGCAGCGGCCGGGACGCGGTGGTCGAGGCGCTGCCCGGTCTGCGCGCCCGCCTCTCTCTCGATCTCGTCGTGGTGAACGGGGAGAACGCCTCGCATGGCTTCGGCTTGGCGCCCGACATGGCGCGCGCCTTCCTCGGCGCGGGCGCCGACGTCATCACGCTCGGCAACCATGCCTGGGACCGCAAGGAGATCATTCCCTACATCGAGACCGAGCCTCGCGTGGTGCGCCCGATCAACTTCCCCCCCGGCACGCCGGGGCGCGGGGCGCATGTGGCGCAGCTGGCCGGCGGGCGGCGCGCGCTGGTGATCAACGTGATGGGGCGCCTGTTCATGGACGCGCTCGACGACCCCTTCCGCGCGGTGCAGGCGGAGCTGGCGAAGCACCGGATGGGGGAGGGGGGCACGCTGCACGCGGCGCTGATCGACGTGCATGCCGAGGCCTCCTCGGAGAAGGCCGCCTTCGGGCACAGCTTCGACGGGCAGGTGAGCCTGGTCGTCGGCACCCACACCCATGTCCCCTCCGCCGACCACCAGATCCTGCCCGGCGGCACCGGCTTCATGAGCGATGCCGGCATGTGCGGCGACTATGACAGCGTCATCGGCATGCAGAAGGCGCCGGCCGCGCTGCGCTTCTGGAAGAAGATGCCGGGCGAGCGGCTGGCGCCGGCCGAGGGCGAGGCCACCGTCTGCGGCGTGTTCGTGGAGACCGACGACCGCAGCGGCCTCGCCCGGCGGATCGAGCCGCTGCGGATGGGGGGGCGGCTGGCCCCGGCGATGCCGGCGCCCTGAAAGTTTGCGAAAGGATGCCCGCCAGCGCCAATTCCGGAGGGCATTCCCCGATGGTTTCCGAGGGCGTCCTTTCGCAGGTTCGATCGGCTCACGAATCCTGAGACCGGGGCCGGGTCCGGCACCGCGCGGCATCGCGATGCCGTGGCCCTGCAGATTCCACTCGCGCCGTGGCGTGATCTTCGCACAATCTCCGGTAGCAGGGACGAGGGAGAGAAGAATGGGGCGCTTCAAGGCCGACCGCTTCGGCCCCGGGACCTCCGTGCTCGGCGGGGCTGCAGCCGGGCTCAGCTACGAAGGGTGCCTCCGCGACGCGATGGCGCAGGAGGAGCGTGCGAGCCGCCGCGAGGCCGGACGGCGCCGACCCGTCCCGGCCCCGCAGCAGCAGGGCCAGCGGCGGAGCGCGGCGGAGCCCGCGGATCGGGCGCCGGGCAGGGCGCCGCATCACGCGGTGGCCTGAGCAGGATCGCCGGGGGCGCGGACGCCTTCGGCCGGCAAGCTGCCCGGACGGCCATGGCCCGCGGCGCGACGCCGACCGCCGCGGCCCGGCCTCGGGGGGATGCGGGGCGTTCGGGGACAAGGCCGGGCATCGCCGCGCGGGAGCGGCCGGTCCCGAAGCGCCACGGGTGCCCAGGATGGCCGGGGCAGGCACGTGCCACGCCCCGACGCAGCCACGCGGCCCATGCTGGCCCCCAGGCCGCGCCTTCCCTCAGGACATGGTCCTTCAGTACATCGTCGCCTCGAGCCGCGCCGGCGCCTCGGCATCATAGGCCACCGGCTCCACCGCGCCCCGCGTGTGCTCGGCCAGCAGCGCGCCCATGCTCGGCAGCCCCTCGGGCTTCCGGCGCCCGTCCCAGAGCTTCGAGCGCATCAGCGCCTTGGCGCATTGCATGTAGACCTCGCGCACCGTGACCAACGCGACGGTCGCCGGCTCCTTGCCGCCGATGGCGAAGCGGGCGCGGAGCGCCGGGTCCGTGGTCAGCCGCGCCGTGCCGTTCACCCGCAGCGTCTCGCCCGAGCCGGGGACGAGGAAGAGCAGCGCGACCTCCCCCGTCTCGACGATGTCCTTCAGCGCCTCGATGCGGTTGTTGCCGCGCCGGTCCGGCAGCGCCAGGGTCCGGTCGTCCAGCGCCGCGACGAAGCCCGGCGCGTCGCCGCGCGGCGTGCAATGCACCCCGTTCGAGCCCCGCGTCGACAGCAGGCAGAAGGGGGAGGCGGCGAGGAAGGCGCGGGTCGCCGGGCCGAGCCGGTCCGTGACCTTCTCGAGGACGAGCGGGCGCGGCGCGTCATAGAGCGCGGCGAGCCCTTCGAGGCTGGTGATGGCGTGCGGGTCGGTGGCGAGGGGGGGCAGCGTATCCATGCGCCGCATCATGCCCCCGCCCGGGCGAGGGTGGCCAGCCCCCTCCGCCCGGCTGTTGTGGCGCGATGCGGAACGGGCGGCTATAAGGCTTGCCTCATCCGGAATCTGAGGATCGGGGGCGGGATCGCGGCCATGGCCGGCCATTCGCATGCCAAGAACATCATGCACCGCAAGGCGGCGCAGGGGGCGAAGAAGGCCAAGGCCTTCGGCAAGCTGATCCGCGAGATCACCGTCTCGGCGAAGATCGGCCTGCCCGACCCGGCGGCCAATCCGCGGCTGCGCGCCGCGGTCAAGGCGGCGCTGACCGCCAACATGACCCGCGACACGATCGACCGCGCCATCAAGCGCGCCGCCGCGGGCGGCCAGGGCGAGGACTACCAGGAGGTCCGCTACGAGGGCTACGGCCCCTACGGCGTCGCCATCATCATCGAGGCGCTCACCGACAACCGCAACCGCACCGCGGGCGACGTGCGCTCGATCTTCGGCAAGCATGGCGGGGCGCTCGGCGAGACCAACTCCGTCGCCTTCCAGTTCGAGCGCAAGGGCGTGATCCGCTACCCCGCCGGCGCGGCGGACGCGGATGCGATGCTGGAAGCCGCGATCGAGGCCGGTGCCGAGGACGTGGACAGCGATGCCGAATCGCACGAGGTCACCACCTCGATCGAGGATTTCTTCGCCGTGCGCGACGCGCTCGAGCAGCGCTTCGGCGGCGCCGACATCGCCAAGCTGGAATGGCTGCCGACGACGACCGTCGATCTCGACGAGGAGAAGGCGCAGGCGATCCTCAAGCTCGTCGATGCGCTCGACGACAGCGACGACGTGCAGAACGTCTATGCGAATTTCGAGGTCTCGGAGGCGGTGATGGACCGCCTGTCGGCCGCCTGAGGGATGGCGGGCGCGGTCCGCCTGCTCGGGCTCGACCCCGGCCTGCAGCACACCGGCTGGGGCATGGTCGAGAGCGCCCCGGGCAGCCGGCTGCGCCACCTGGGCGATGGCGTGATCTCCACCGACGCCGCCACGCCGCTGGCCGAGCGGCTGGCCGTGCTGCACCGCGCGCTGCTCGGGCTGCTGGAGGCCTGGCGTCCGGACGAGGCCGCGGTCGAGCACACCTATGTGAACCGCAACCCCGGCGCGGCGCTGAAGCTCGGCCAGGCGCGCGGCGTGGCGCTGCTGGCCCCCGCCCTGGCCGGCATTCCCGTCGCCGAATACCAGGCGATGGAGGTGAAGCGCGCCGTCGTCGGCACCGGCCATGCCGAGAAGGTGCAGGTCGAGGCGATGGTGCGGATGCTGCTGCCGGGTGCGGCGATCCGCCGGTCCGACGCGGCCGATGCGCTGGCGGTCGCGATCTGCCACGCGCATCACCGCGAGACGCGGCGCGCCCTGGCGCGGGCGGCCTGCGCGTGATCGGCAAGCTCACCGGACGGCTCGACGGCCTGGCCGAGGGCGGCTGCATCCTAGATGTCGGCGGCGTCGGCTACCTGGTCGCCTGCTCCTCGCGCACGGTGAACGCGCTGCCCGCGCCGCCCGCCACGGGGACGCTGCTGATCGAGACGCATGTGCGCGAGGACGCGATCACCCTCTACGGCTTCGCCGAGGAGACCGAGCGCGGCTGCTTCCGCGCGCTGACCCGGATCCAGGGGGTCGGGCCGGTCGTCGCGCTGTCGATCCTCTCGGTGCTCGGCCCCGACGACCTGGCGCAGGCGGTGCGGGTCGGCGACAAGGCGAGCCTCGGCCGCGCCAAGGGGGTGGGGCCGAAGCTGGTGGGACGGCTGCTGACCGAGCTGCGCGACTGGGCGGGGGCGGCGGCGCTGGCCCGCGCGCCGGGCGGGGCGTCGGGGCCGGCGCTTGCCGCCGCGCCGCCCGAGGCGGGGCTGGAGGCCGATGCGGTCTCGGCGCTGCTCAACCTCGGCTGGAAGCGGCCGGAGGCGGCGGCGGCGGTCGGGCGGGTGCTGGCCCGGCTCGGGGCCGAGGCGCCGCTCGGGGCGGTGATCCGCGACAGCCTGCGGGAGTTGTCGCCGCGATGAGCGGGCATGCTGATCCGGGGTCACCCCCACCCCGGCCCTCCCCCGCCGAGGCGGGGGAGGGTGCAGGAGCCCTCCCCCGCCTGCGCGGGTGGGTCGGGCGGGGGTGCCGCCGCCGATGAGCGACCGCGACGAAGCCCGCCTCACCTCCGGCGCCCGCCAGGAGGAGGACGGCGCCGAGGGCAGCCTCCGCCCCCAGGTGCTCGCCGATTTCATCGGCCAGCGGAGCCTGCGCGAGAACCTCAAGGTCTTCATCGACGCCGCCCGCGCGCGCTCGGAGGCGATGGACCATGCGCTGTTCTACGGCCCGCCCGGCCTCGGCAAGACCACGCTCAGCCAGATCGTCGCGCGCGAGCTGGGGGTGGGCTTCCGCGCCACCTCGGGCCCGATCCTCCAGCGCGCCGGCGACCTGGCCGCGATCCTGACCAACCTGCAGCCGCGCGACGTGCTGTTCATCGACGAGATCCACCGCCTGCAGCCGGCGATCGAGGAGACGCTCTACCCGGCGATGGAGGATTTCCGCCTGGACCTGATCATCGGCGAGGGGCCTTCGGCGCGCACGGTGCGCATCGACCTGCCCCCCTTCACCCTGGTCGGCGCGACGACGCGCGCGGGCCTGCTGACGCAGCCGCTCCGCGACCGCTTCGGCATTCCCCTCCGCCTGCAATTCTACGAGGTCGCGGAGCTGTTCCTGATCGTCCGGCGCGGCGCGGAGAAGCTCGGCTTCGCGCTGGCCGAGGACGGGGCGATGGAGATCGCCAGGCGCAGCCGCGGCACGCCGCGCGTGGCGGGGCGGCTGCTGCGCCGGGTGCGCGACTTCGCCCTCGTCGCCGGCATCCCGGCCGACCGCGCGATGGCGGATGCGGCGCTCGAGCGGCTGGAGGTCGATCATCTCGGCCTCGATGCGCAGGACCGCCGCTACCTGCGGCGCATGGCCGAGCACCATGGCGGCGGCCCCGTCGGCATCGAGACTCTGGCCGCGGCGCTCGCCGAATCGCGCGACACGCTGGAGGAGGTGGTGGAGCCCTTCCTGATCCAGGAGGGGCTGGTGCTGCGCACGCCGCGCGGGCGCATGCTGGGGGAGCCCGGCTGGCGGCATCTCGGCCTGCTGCCGCCCGCGGGCTTCGAGGCCGCCCGCGGCGCGGCCGCGGCGCAGCCCGACCTGCTGGCGCCGCCGATGGGAGAATCGTGATGCGCCCGGTGCCCGATGCGCGGTCGCACCAATTCCCGATTCGCGTGTATTTCGAGGACACCGATGCCGGCGGCATGGCGTATCACGCCAGCTATCTCCGCTGGGCCGAGCGCGCGCGGACCGAGGCGATGCGGGCGCTCGGCGTCGAGCATCGCATGATGATCGAACGTCACAATTCGATACTCGTGGTGCGGCGTCTGGAAGTGGAGTATGCGCAGCCCGCGCGGCTCGACGAGCCACTGGTGGTCGAGACGCGGATTCTCGCCCTGCGCGGCGCGACGATGGCCGTCGACCAGCGCGTGCTGCGCGCGGAGGACGGGGCGGCGCTCGCGGCGCTCGCGGTCGGGCTGGCCTGCGTGGACCGGGCCTCGCTCCGGCCGCGGCGCCTGCCCGACGCGCTTCGCGCGGTGATCGAGGATGTGCTGCGGTCGACGCCGCCGCCGGGCGGGGGCGCGCCGGCGGAGCCGACGACCGGATGATGGAGGAGCTGGCGTGAACCCGACCACCGTGACCACGACGGATCTGGGGGGCATGGCGCACGACCTCTCGCTCTGGGGGCTGTTCCTCCAGGCCGACTGGGTCGTGAAATCGGTGATGATCGGGCTGCTGTTCGCCAGCATCTGGGTCTGGGCCATCGTCTTCGAGAAGGTGACGACGCTGCGCCGGGCCGCGCGCGCCGCCGACGGCTTCGAGGACGCCTTCTGGTCCGGCGGCAGCCTCGACGAGCTGTACCGGCGCGAGGGCGAGAACCCGACCCACCCGGTCGCCGCCGTGTTCGGCGCGGGCATGCGCGAATGGCGCCGCGGCGCGTCCCGCCTTGGCCCGCCCGGCATGGCGGCCTTCGCCGCGACCGGCCTCAAGGAGCGCATCGAGCGCGCCATGGGCGTTGCCGTGCAGCGGGAGATGGAGCGGCTCGAGCGCTGGATGACCTTCCTCGCCTCGGTCGGCTCGGTGGCACCCTTCGTCGGCCTGTTCGGCACGGTCTGGGGCATCATGAACAGCTTCACCGCCATCGCCGGCATGCAGAACACCAACCTCGCGGTGGTCGCACCCGGCATTGCGGAGGCGCTGTTCGCCACCGCCATCGGCCTCGTCGCCGCGATCCCCGCCGTGCTGGCCTACAACAAGCTCTCCTCCGATCTCGCGCGCTACGCCGCGCGGCTCGAGGCCTTCGCCGCCGAGTTCGCCGCCATCCTCTCCCGCCAGGCCGATGCCGCGGCGATCGAGGCGGAGCCCGCCGCGCCGGCCCAGGCCGCGGCGGAGTAGCGGCGCCATGGCGGCCAACCTGCTGGGGCGCGCGGGCGGCAACGGGCGGCGCTCCCGCTACCGTCCGCTCGCCGAGATCAACGTCACGCCGATGGTCGACGTGATGCTGGTGCTGCTGATCATCTTCATGGTCGCGGCGCCGCTGATGACCGTGGGCGTGCCCGTCGACCTGCCCAAGACCCAGGCCGCGGCGCTGAACCAGGAGAGCGAGCCGATCACCATCACGGTGAACCCGGAGGGCCGGATCTTCCTGCAGGAGACCGAGGTCGCGCTCGACGCGCTGGTGCCGCAGCTCCAGGCGATCGGGCGGGAGCAGCCGGCCGGCGCGCCGGAGCGGCGCATCTTCGTGCGCGGCGACAAGGCGATCAGCTATGGCCGCGTGATGGAGGTGATGGGCACGATCAGCGCCGGCGGCTTCAGCCGCGTGGCGCTGCTGGCCGAGCAGCCGCCCGGCGGACGTCCCC
>CAZMCV010000172.1:0-8346 GCA_964564645.1 uncultured Acetobacteraceae bacterium | reverse complement strand
CGCCTGGGTGCGGGAGAGGCTGGCCGCGCTCGCGCCGCCCATCCGGCTGGAGGAGGGGGCCGAATTGCCGCTGGGCGGGCTGGTCCATGTGGTGCGCCGCGCCGGGCCCGAGGCGGCGTCCGCCACCGCCCCGGTCTGGCTGATGCCCGGGGCGATCGTGGTCGCCGGCCCGGCCGAGGCGCTTCCCGGGCGCCTGGCCACCTTCCTCAAGGTCGAGGCCGGGCGGCGCATCCGCACCCTGGTCGCGGGACATGCCGCGGCGCTCGGCCTGCGGCCGCGGGCGGTGCGGCTGAAGGACACGCGCAGCCGCTGGGGGTCCTGCGCGCCGGACGGGACGCTCGCCTTCTCCTGGCGGCTGGTGATGGCGCCGGACTGGGTGCTGGACTACGTCGTGGCGCATGAGGTCGCGCATCTGCGGGAGCTGAACCATTCCGACCGCTTCTGGGGCCATGTGGCGCAGCTGACGCCGCACCGCGACGCCGCGGTGGCCTGGCTGAAGGCGCATGGGCCGGGGCTGCTGCGGGTGGGGTGAGGCGCGGGCGGCGGCTTCGCGGCGCGGCCCTGGCCCGCGCCGCGATCACCCCCCCGGCGACAGCCGCAGGACGGGCAAGGTCAGCGAGGTATCCTGGTCTTCGAAATCGACCCGGAGCGGCAGCCCGGGCCGCAGCGCCTCCGGCCCCGCGCCGCGCAGCTGCGCGACGATCCGCACCCCCTCCGCCAGGTCGGCGGTGACGAGGGTGTAGGGAAGCTCCTCGCGGAAGGCGGGGTGGAAGGGGTGGTGCGCCACCGTCCAGCTGTGCACCGTCGCCGCGCCCGAGGCCTCGAACCACTCCACGGCGAAGGAGTGGCAGGCCTCGCAGAGCGGCCGCGGGTAGTGCCGCGCGCGGCCGCAATCGGCGCAGTGCTGCAGCACCAGGCGGTGCCGCGCCAGGCCCTCCCAATAGGGCTGGCTGTCGGGCGTCGGCTCGGGACGCGGCTTCGCCGGCATGGTCTGGCTCATCGGCGCCTCAGCCCCGCGCCATGATGGCGATGGTGCCGTCGCCGAGGTCACCATAGCCGGTCACCAGCCCGACCTCCGCACCCGGCACCTGCGCCGCGCCCGCCTCCCCGCGCAGCTGGCGCACCAGCTCGACCACGTGGTTCATGCCCGCGATATGCGCCTGGGACAGCAGCCCGCCATGGGTGTTCACCGGCAGCCGCCCGCCCAGGCCGAGCGCGCCGCCCTCGACGAAGGCGCCGCCCTCGCCCTTGGCGCAGAAGCCCAGATCCTCGATCTGGCAGAGCACGATATAGGTGAAACAGTCATAGATCTCGGCGACGTCGATATCGGCCGGCGTGACGCCGGCCATGGCGAAGGCGCGCGGCGCGGCCTTGGCGAGGCCCAGCCGCGTCATGTCGCCGCGCTGGGTGATGGCGCCCGGGCTGTCCGGATGCCCCTCCGCCATGCCGGCGATCAGCACGCGCGGCTTCGCGCCATCCGCCGCGCGGTCGGCCGCGCTGACGATCACGGCGGCGGCGCCGTCGCTCTCCAGGCTGCAATCGAACAGGCGCAGCGGGTCGGCGATCATGCGCGACGCCTGGTGCTCCTCGACGGTCAGCGGCTTCGTCATGCGCGCATTGCCGTTCAGGATGGCGTGGCGCCGCGTGGCGATGGCGATCTCGGCGAGCTGGCGGCTGGTGGTGCCGAACAGCTCCATGTGCCGCCGCGCCATCGGCGCGTAGTACTGGGCGGGCGCGATGGCGCCGACCGGCGCCTCGAACTCGCCGACCAGGCGGAATTGCGGCATCTGGTGGACGCGCGTGCCGATCCGCGCGCCGGTCCGTCCCGTGCGCCCGACCGGCAGCAGCACGTGGTGGCAGATGCCCGCGGCGACGGCGGCGGCGGCGCATTGCAGCGCGGCGACCGAGCCCGCGCCGCCGAGCGGCGTCGTCGCCGAGAAGCGCAGATCGGGGATGCCGAGATTGGCGACGAACTCCTCCGCCACCGTGGCGCCCGGGACCGGCATCACGATCCCGTCGATGTCGCGCGGCGCGAGGCCCGCATCGGCGATCGCCTTCAGCGATGCCTCGAGCTGCAGCGCGAGGACGCTCCGCCCCTCCGCGTCCCGCCGGTAGTCGGTGTCGCCGACGCCGGTCACGGCGGCCCTGCCTGCGGCCATGCTGTCCCCTCCCTGCGGCACGTCCCCGCGCGCGCGGTCACGCGGGGACGCCGCTTGCACGCGGAAGCGAAGCAAGCGGCTCGGACCCGGTCAAGCGATCCGAGGGAAGGGCCCAGGGCGATCGGGGGATGCCCTGGGGCGTCTTCTCACTCTTTCCCAGTGGGGCAAGGCAGATCGGGGAAGGGAGGGAACTCCCTTCCCCGAACCCCAACCCATTTTTTTGTTCCTCTTCCGCTTTCCCGGGGGTCGAGGCTGAAGCGCCATCGCACGGACCGCGCTGCGGCACGACAGGGAGCAGATAGAGATGAGGCCTGGCGCGCCGCCGCGCGCGACAGGGCCCGCCGGCCCGGCCTATGCTTCCCGGAAACACGAAGGGAGCGAACGCCATGGCACAGGACGCGGAGTTGATCATCCGGGGCGGCACCGTCGCCGACGGCCTCGGCGGCGAGCCCCGCGAGGCGGACATCGCCATCGGCGGCGGCCGGATCCTCGCGGTCGGGACGCTCGGCCCGGCACCGCGCGGGACGGAGGAGTTGGACGCGCGCGGCCTGCTGGTCACGCCGGGCTTCGTCGACATCCACACCCATTACGACGCCCAGGCGACCTGGAGCAGCCGGCTCGACAGCTCCTCCTGGCACGGCGTGACCACGGCGCTGATCGGCAATTGCGGCGTCGGCTTCGCGCCCTGCACGCCGGAGCGGCGGGACGTGCTGGTCGCGCTGATGGAGGGGGTCGAGGACCTGCCGGAGGTCGTGCTGACCGAGGGCTTGCCCTGGAACTGGCAGAGCTTCCCCGAATTCCTCGAGGTGCTCGGCGCGCGGTCCTACGACATGGACATCGCCACGCAGGTGCCGCACGCGGCGTTGCGCATCCATGTCATGGGCCAGCGCGCCGCCGACCATGAGCAGGCGAACCAGGCGGACCGCGCCGAAATGGCGCGGCTGGCGGCCGAGGCGATCCGCGCCGGCGCGCTCGGCTTCTCGACCTCGCGCGCGCTGGCGCACAAGACGCTGGATGGCCGGCACACCCCGACCTTGCGCGCGGCGGAGGCGGAGCTCGCCGAGATCGGCCGGGCGCTCGGCGCGGGCTGGCTGCAGGTGATCTCCGACTTCGACGACCCGGGCGAGGAGTTCGCCATGCTGCGCCGGGTCGCCGAGGCGTCCGGGCGGCCGATGACCTTCTCGCTGCTGCAGCGCGAGTCGAAGCCCTGGCTGTGGCGCTTCCTGCTCGAGCGGATCGAGGAGGCGAACGCCGCCGGCACGCCCATCACCGGCCAGGTGATGGGCCGCCCGATCGGCCTGATGCTCGGCTTCGAGCTGAGCCAGAACCCCTTCTTCCCCCGCCCGAGCTGGAAGGAGGTGGCGGGCCTGCCCTTCGCGGAACGCCTCGCCATCCTGCGCCAGCCCGAGTTCCGCCGACGGATCCTGGCCGAGCCGACGACCGACCCGGCGATGGTCTACCGGCTGAACACCTGGGACCGGCTGTTCCCGCTCGGCGACCCGCCGGACTACGAGCCGGCGCCCGAGACCAGCCTCGCCGCCATCGCCGCGCGGCGCGGGATCGACGTGCAGGAGCTCGCCTACGACCTGATGCTGGAGAAGGACGGGCGCGGCATCCTGAACCGCCCGATCATCAACTACGCCGATTTCGACCTCGAGGCGGTGCGGACCATGGTCGGGCACAGGCACACGCTGATGGGCCTCGGCGATGGCGGGGCGCATGTCGGGCTGATCTGCGACGCCAGCTCGACCACCAGCATGATCACGCACTGGACCCGCGACCGCTCGCGCGGGGAGAGGCTGCCGCTCGGCTTCGTGGTGCGGCGGCTGTCGCGCGACAATGCCCTGGCGCTCGGCCTCCACGATCGCGGCGCGATCGCGCCCGGGCTGCGCGCCGACCTCAACCTCATCGACTACGACCGGCTCCAGGTCGGCGCGCCGGAGGTGCTCTACGACCTGCCCGCCGGCGGCAAGCGCATGGTCCAGCGGGCGCGGGGCTATATGGCGACCTTCGTCGCGGGCCAGGCCGTCTACCGGGAGGGCGCGGCGACCGGCGCGCTGCCGGGCCGCCTGGTCCGCGGGCCGCGATCCGCCCCGCGGTGAGGCCCGGCGGGACGCCCCGTGCCCGTCCGCTACCCCGCCTGCCGGACGCCGCCGAAGCCGCGGGCCGGCCGGGCGGCGCGGCGCTCGATCTCCGCGAAGGTCACCATGCGCTCCTCCGCCTCGTCCCAGAGCGCGTAGCGCGAGGAGCGCAGCCCATCCCGGATCCCGAGGGTCCTTGCCGTCGCGAAGGCGGGGTGGGCACCGTGGCACGCCTCGAGCCGGTAGTTCGGGATGCGCGGCGCCAGGTGATGGACGTGATGGAAGCCGATATTGGCGGTGATCCATTGCAGCACGCGGGGCAGCCGGAGGAAGGAGCTGCCGCCGATGGCGGCGTCGACCGGATTCCAGGAATCGTGGCGGGCCCAGTGCGTCCCCTCGAAATGGTGCTGCAGGGAGAACAGCCAGACGCCGGCGATGCTCGCGGGGACGATCACCGCCAGCAGCACCAGGATCGTCGGGCCGAAGCCGAGCGCCAGGGCCAGCCCGCCATGCAGCGCGACCAGCGCCAGGTTGGTCAGGTGCAGGCTGCGGCGTTCCCGCTGCCAGGCCGGCGGGGTGTCGAAGGGCACGCGGTAGACGAAGAGGAAGATGATGGGCGGCAGCAGGACCACCGCCACGACCGGATGCCGCATCAGACGGTGCCAGCGCCGCGCCCAGGGGCCGAGCGCGCGGTACTCGGCCACGGTGAGGCAGGTCGAGTAGAGGTCGGTGTCGAGCGATTCGCGGCGGTCGAGGTCGTTCCACGCCCCGTGATGCTGCGCGTGCTGCCGCCGCCAATGCAGGTAGGGGGTCAGTGTGAGCAGGCCGCAGAGCCGCCCGATCGCGTCATTGGCGCGGCGCCAGGGCAGGAAGGAGCCGTGGCCGCAATCGTGCTGGATGACGAAGGTCCGCACGGTCAGGCAGGCGGCCGGCAGGGCCAGCAGCGGGACGACCCACCACCACCCCATGGCGAGCCCGGCATGCATGGCCGCGATGGCGAGGATCAGCGGCACGATCGTCGTGGCGAGCTGGAACAGGGCGATCCCCGGCACCGGGCGCTGGAAGCCGAGCGTGACCTCGCGCAGCGCCTTGGCGCCGTGGCCGGTCGCCGCCGGGCCGGCGCCGGTCGGCCTTCCGCCCTTGTCCGGCACGAAGGGGCCCATCATCGCCGCGGGCGGGCGGGGGCGATGCGCGCGCGACCGCTCGCCTCCGTCTGGCCGGCGGAGGTGGGATGGTCCGGCCGGAAGGAAATCGCCCGCGCCGTCATGTCGGGCCCGCAATCTGCCAATGGGGCTTCACTCCAGGGGATGCTGGCGCCCGTACCTGGCCGGGCCCTCCGCCTTCTAACGCGCGGACCCGCCCCGCGTGGGTCCCAGAATGCCGGGTAGTGGCTATGCACGGATGATCCGCCGCCGCGTCCGGGGGACGGCCCGCCCCTCGCGGCCGCCTGCCCGGGGCCGGCCGGGCCGCGCCGCGGGGCGTCGATCGGGGGGGCGTCCATCGGGCGGGCCCGATCGCCCGGTGCCCGGGAACCGGGCAGCGGGATCGGACGACTTGGTGGAACCGAACGACACGGACGGCGCCGGTGCTGGATTGGGACGACCTTCGCTTCTTCCTGGCGGTCGCGCGGCTGCGCAGCCTGTCCGCGGCGGCGCGCGAGCTGCGGGTGACGCAGTCGACCGTCGGCCGGCGCCTCGCCGCGCTCGAGGGCGGCCTCGGCGCCCGGCTGCTGCACCGCACGCCGGAGGGCTACGTGCCGACCCTCGCCGGCGAGGCGATCATGGGCCAGGCCGAGCGCGTCGAGGCGGAGATGCGGGCGGTGGAGCGGGTGGTCGGCGGCCGCGACGCGCTGCTCGAGGGCGTCGTCCGGGTGACCGCGGTGGACACCCTGGCCAGCCATGTCCTGATGCCCTGCTTCGCCGCCCTGCAGGCGGGCAGCCCGGAGGTGGCGGTGGAGCTGGTCGCCGAGGTGCGGCATCTCAGCCTTTCCATGCGGGAAGCCGATATCGCCGTGCGCCTCGCGCCCTTCGAGGGGCATGACCTCGTGGCGCGCCGCATCGGGACGCTGGCCTTCGCGCTCTATGCCAGCCCGGCCTATCTGGAGAGGCACGGCGCACCCGATTTCGCCGCGGGCTGCGCCGGCCATCGCCTGGTGGCCGGCCTCGACGGTGCGGAGGTGCCGATGCTGGCCGGCTGGCTGGCCGAGGTCGCGCCGCGCGCCACCGTGGCCCTGCGGACCGACAGCCCCGAGGCGCAGCTGCGGGCCGCGCTCAGCGGCGCGGGCATCGCCTGCCTTCCGCGGCTGCGCGGCGATGCCTTCGAAGGGCAGCTCCGCCGCATCGCGCCGCCGCCCGCCCCGGCCGTCGCGGTCGGGGTCTGGAGCGCCGTGCACAAGGACAACCGCCGGACGCCGAGGATCCGCCTGGTGCTGGACGCCATCATCGCCGCGTTCCGGGACCGCGCCGGTGCGCTCGACCCGGGCGCCTGATGCCATCGGGTCCGCCCGCGCGGTCAGCCATCGGCCGGCGACGCCAGGACGACGCTGATCTGGGTGCCGTCATGCAGCGTGCTGGCGACCTGAGAGCGCAAGGTGGCGCGGGCGACGAGCGCCGACAGCACCTCCTGCGGCGCGTCCGCGGCGATCCGCACGGCGACGCGGATCTCGTCGAAGCCGAGCGGGGGCGGCTGCGTCTCCTCGGTGGCCGCGCTGGCCAGCTCGCCCTCCAGGTCGAGCGCCAGGGCGGAGAGGACGATGCCCCGCGCGGCGGCCTGGGCGCGGATCGCGCTGGCGAGGCAGGAGCCGAGTGCCGCGAGCAGGACATCGAGGGGCTGTGGCGTCGGATGGGGCCCGGGCAGTCCGCCCGCCTCGTCCAGGGTCATCGGCGCCAGGTCGCGGATGTGGTTCGTCAGGCGGAAATGCCCTTCGGCCACGGTGCGGCAGTGGAGGGTGCGCGCCCGAACCATGCTTCCTGTCCTTCCTCGACGCGCCGACGGGATGGCTGCGGGCCGGCATGACCACGGAGGATGGGGTGAATGCCGGCGCCTGGCGCGGTGCAACTCTGCCGACCCGCTAGGCGCGGATGCGCCGCGCCCGCCCCGCCGCATCGGCGACCCGATCGGGCCCGGGAAGGATCCCCCCCGGATCCCGGGGCGATCGCGGGCAGGATCGGGGCGGGCGGGCCTTCCCGCGTGCCCTTTCAGCCGATCCCGTGCTGGAGGAAGAACCGCAGCATCTCGCGGGACGCGTCGGGCCCGCGCGGATCGGTGTAGGTGCCCGCGGGGCTTCCACCCGACCAGGCATGCCCGCCCCCCAGCACCCGCCACTGCTCGAGCAGCACGCGCCCCTCGGCATCGCTGTGCGTCGTGCGCCGCCAGGCATGCCCGCCCGGCACCTCGCCCTGCGCCACCGCCTGGCGCAGCGCCGTCCTGCCGGCCTGGGCGATGACATGGTCGCCATTGACCGGGTGGACGGTCGTGTCGCGATCGGCGTGGAAGACGATGGTCGGCACGATCCGCCCGGCGGCCCCGGCCGGCGCGGGACCGCCCTGGCGCATCGCGGCGAAGGCCGAGGGCACGTCGCGCGCCGCGCCGCAGGCCAGCCCGGAATGGACGCCGATCGCCGCGTAGAGGTCGGGATAGGTCGCCCCCATGATCGCCGCCTGCGCCCCGCCGGCCGAAAGCCCGGCGACGTAGACGCGCCGCCGATCCGCCCCGTGCTCGCGCAGGATCTCCCGGGTGATGCCGGCGATCAGCGCCGGCTCGCCCGCGTCGCGGCCCTGGTCGGCCGGGTTGAACCAGTTCCAGCAGCGCTGCGGATTGGCCGAGGCGGGCTGGGCGGGATAGGCGACGAGCAGGCCGTGCTCCTCCGCCAGCGCGTTCATGCGTGTGCCGGCGGCGAAATCCTCCGGCGATTGCGTGCAGCCATGCAGCATGAGGAGCAGCGGCGGCGCAGCGCCCGCCGGCAGGGCGGCGGGCAGGTAGAGCCGGTAGTCGCGGCTGCCCGCCTGGCCGGCGAAGCGCCTCGTCAGGAAGCGCGCGCCGTCGGGCATCGGGTCGTGGTGCCGAAATTCAGGCTGAGCGCGATCGCCGCGGTGGGGCTCGTCAAA
>CAZMCV010000171.1:0-8388 GCA_964564645.1 uncultured Acetobacteraceae bacterium | reverse complement strand
GGCCGGCGTCGGGCCGGCCTCCCGCATCCGGGCCGGCGCCGGCCAGGGCCGCCGCGGCGCGGCGGGCGGCGCGCGCCACCGCCGGGCCGCGCGTGACCGACGCGTCGCGCGACCCGCAATGGTACCGCGACGCGGTGGTCTACCAGCTGCACGTCAAGAGCTTCTACGATTCGAACGACGACGGCGTCGGCGACTTCCCCGGCCTGATGCAGAAGCTCGACTACATCGCCGGCCTCGGCGTCGACACCATCTGGCTGCTGCCCTTCTACCCGAGCCCGCGCAAGGATGACGGCTACGACATCGCCGAATACCGTGACGTCCACCCCGACTACGGCAGCCTCGCCGATGCGCGTCGCTTCGTCCGCGCCGCGCATGCGCGCGGGCTGAAGGTGATCACCGAGCTGGTGATCAACCACACCTCCGACCAGCATCCCTGGTTCCGCCGCGCCCGCGCCGCGCGGCCGGGATCCAGCCACCGCGACTACTACGTCTGGTCGGCAACCGACCAGCGCTACCTCGACACCCGCATCATCTTCCTCGACACCGAGAAGTCGAACTGGACCTGGGACGCCGAGGCCGGGGCGTATTTCTGGCACCGCTTCTACAGCCACCAGCCGGACCTGAATTTCGACAACCCCCGCGTGCTGGCCGAGCTGCTCGGCGTGATGCGCTTCTGGCTCGACATCGGCGTCGACGGCCTGCGCCTCGATGCCGTGCCCTACCTGGTCGAGCGCGAGGGCACCAACAACGAGAACCTGCCCGAGACGCACGAGGTGCTGCGCCGCATCCGTGCCAAGCTCGACACGGACTACCAGGGGCGCATGCTGCTGGCCGAGGCGAACCAGTGGCCGGAGGACACGCAGCGCTATTTCGGCCAGGGCGACGAGTGCCACATGGCCTTCCACTTCCCGCTGATGCCGCGCATGTACATGGCGATCGCGCAGGAGGACCGCTTCCCGATCACCGACATCCTGCGCCAGACGCCCGACATCCCGGAGGGCTGCCAGTGGGCGGTGTTCCTGCGCAACCATGACGAGCTCACGCTCGAGATGGTCACCGACCGGGAGCGCGACTACCTCTGGAACACCTACGCCGCCGACCGGCGCGCGCGCCTCAACCTCGGCATCCGCCGCCGCCTGGCGCCGCTGCTCGAGCGCGACCGGCGGCGGATCGAGCTGCTGAACGGCCTGCTGCTGTCGATGCCGGGCACGCCGGTGATCTACTACGGCGACGAGATCGGCATGGGCGACAACATCTATCTCGGCGACCGCGACGGGGTGCGCACGCCGATGCAATGGTCGCCGGACCGCAATGGCGGCTTCTCCCGCGGCGACCCGGCGCGGCTGGTGCTGCCACCCATCCAGGACCCGCTCTACGGCTACCAGGCCGTGAACGTGGAGACGCAGCTCCGCGACCAGCATTCGCTGCTGAACTGGATGCGGCGCATGCTGGCGGTGCGCAAGCGTTCGCGCGCCTTCGGCCGCGGCGCGATGCGCCCGCTCTACCCCGCCAACCGCAAGGTGCTGGCCTATCTGCGCGAGCACGAGGACGATCTCGTGCTCTGCGTCTTCAACCTCTCCCGCTCGGCGCAGGCGGTCGAGCTCGATCTCTCCGCCCAGGCCGGGCGCGTGCCGGTCGAGATGCTCGGCGGCACCGGCTTCCCGCCGATCGGCCAGCTGCCCTACCTGCTGACCCTGCCGCCCTACGGCTTTTACTGGTTCATGCTGGCGACCGAGAAGGCGCTGCCGCCTTGGCACGCGCCGACGCCCGAGCCGCTGCCGGAGCTGCGCACCCTGGTGCTCAGCTCGGGCGTGAAGGAGCTGCTGAGCGAGGATGTGCGCGGCGAGCTCGAGCGCCTGGTGCTGCCGGACTACCTGCCGCGCCGCCGCTGGTTCGCCGCCAAGGGCGAGGCGCTGGACCAGGCGCGGCTCTCGGCCATCGCCGCCCTCCCGGCGACGCAGGGCGCGGTGGTGATGGCGGAGATCGCGGTCCGCCTGGGCGAGGGGCGGGAGGAGCGCTACGGGATGCCGCTCGCCGGCGTCGAGGACCTCGACGGCATCGCCCCGCTGGCCGGGCAGCTGGCGCTGGCGCGGCTGCGCCAGGGCCGGCGCGTCGGCTTCCTGACCGACGCCTTCGCCGACGACCGCATGCCGGCGGCCGTGCTGGCGGCGCTGCGCGAGGGGCTGGCGCTGCCGACCGAGGCCGGCGAGATCCGCTTCCTGGCCTCCCCGGCGCTCGCCGCGCTGGCGCTGCCCGAGGCGCCGGAGATCCGCCGCCTCTCGGCCGAGCAGTCCAACTCCTCGATCATCATCGGCGAGGCGGTGGTGCTGAAGGTGCTCCGGCGCATCGCCGCCGGCATCCACCCGGAAGCCGAGATGACGCGCCACCTGACGGAGCAGGGCTACGCCGCCGCGCCGCCGCTGCTCGGCGAGGTGGTGCGCATCGCGCCCGACGGCACGCCGCACACGCTGATGATCCTGCAGGGCTTCGTGCGCAACCAGGGCGATGCTTGGGGCTGGACGCAGGACTGGCTGCACCGCGCGGTCGACGAGGCGGCCCTGACCACCGATCCCTCCGAGGATCCCTTCGCGGGCTACCTGCCCTTCGCCGCCGCGATCGGCGCGCGCCTGGCCGGGCTGCACGCGGTGCTCGCCCGCCCGGCCGAGGATCCGGCCTTCGCGCCGGAGCGGGCGGCGGAGGCGGACCGGCAATCCTGGGCGACCGGGGCGCTGGCGCAGCTCGACCCGGCGCTCGACCTGCTCGAGGCGCGCCGGGCCACGCTCGCCCCGGCGGAGGCCGAGCTCGCCGCCACGCTGGCCGGGCGCCGCGCGGCGCGCGGCCAGGCGGTGCGCGCGCTGGCGCAGTCCGCGCCGGGCGCGCTGAAGACGCGCGTGCATGGCGATTTCCATCTGGGGCAGGTGCTGGTCGCGCAGGGCGATGCGGTGATCGTCGACTATGAGGGCGAGCCCGCCCGCCCGCTCGGGGAACGGCGGGCCAAGGGATCGCCGCTGCGCGACGTCGCCGGCCTGCTGCGCAGCCTCGACTACGCCGCCGCGCTGGCGACCGCCGACGAGACCTCGGCCGCGGCCAGCGCCGCGCCGACCGAGCGGCGCGCCGCGCTGCTGCGGCAATGGCGGGAGGAGGCGGCGGAGGCCTTCCTGTCCGCCTACCGCGCCGTCGCGGACGAGGCGCCGGACCCCTGGGTGCCACGGGAGGGCGAGGCCGCGCTGCTCGATCTCTTCCTGATCGAGAAGGCGGCCTACGAGATACGCTACGAGGCGGCCAACCGGCCGGGCTGGATCGGCGTGCCGCTGCGCGGCCTGGCCGACCTCGCCGATCGCGTGACCGCCGCGGCGGGAGGCGCATGATGCTGTCGGTCGGCGATGACGCGGCGAGCGTGGAGGCGCTGGTCGCCGGGCTGCATGGCGATCCCTTCGCCCTTCTCGGCCCGCATGGCGACCAGATCCGCAGCTTCCAGCCGGGCGCGGTGGCGGTGACCGTGCTGGCCCGCGGCGGGGCGGACGGGGCCGCGATCGGGCGGCTGGAGCGGGTGCATCCGGGCGGCCTCTTCGCCGGGCGCGTCGCCGAGCCGGGCGTGCCCTACCGGCTTCGCATCGAATGGCCGGGCGGGGCGGTGCAGGAGACCGAGGACCCCTACGCCTTCGGCCTGCTGCTCGGCGCCCTCGACATCCACCTGTTCGCCGAGGGGCGGCATCTCGAGCTCGGCCGCGTCTTCGGCGCGCAGGCGATGGAGATCGCGGGCGTGCCCGGCGTGCGCTTCGCGGTCTGGGCGCCGCATGCCCGCCGGGTCTCCGTCGTCGGCGACTTCAACGGCTGGGACGGAAGGCGCCACCCGATGCGCCGGCGCGCCGAGGCGGGGGTGTGGGAGCTGTTCGTCCCCCGTCTCGGCCCGGGGACGGTCTACAAGTACGAGCTGCTCGGCGCGGACGGCCAGGTGCTGCCGCTGAAGGCCGACCCCGTGGCGCTGGCGACGGAGGCTCCGCCGGCCACGGCCTCGCGCGTCGGCGATCCGGCGCCCTTCGCCTGGACCGACGGGGCCTGGATGGCCGGCCGCGCCGCGCGCCAGGGGCCGCACGCGCCGATCGCCATCTACGAGGTCCATGCCGGATCCTGGTGGCGCGACGGCGAGGGGAGGGCGCCCGACTGGGACAGGCTGGCCGACCGGCTGATCCCCTATGTCCAGGCGCTCGGCTTCACCCATCTCGAGCTGCTGCCGGTCACCGAATTCCCCTTCGGCGGATCCTGGGGCTACCAGCCGCTGTCTATGTTCGCGCCCTCCGCCCGGTTCGGCCCGCCGGCGGGCTTCGCGCGCTTCGTCGACCGCGCGCATGAGGCCGGGCTCGGCGTGATCCTCGACTGGGTGCCCGGACATTTCCCGACCGACGCGCACGGCCTCTACCGCTTCGACGGCAGCGCGCTCTACGAGCATGCCGACCCGCGCGAGGGATTCCACCGCGACTGGAACACCGCCATCCCCAATCTCGGGCGGCACGAGGTGCGCGGCTTCTACCTCGCCTCCGCGCTGCACTGGCTGGAGCACTACCATGTCGATGGGCTGCGCGTGGATGCCGTCGCCTCCATGCTCTACCGCGACTATTCGCGCCCGGCCGGCGAGTGGGTGCCGAACCGCTTCGGCGGGCGCGAGAACCTCGAGGCCGTGCGCTTCCTCCAGGAGCTGAACGCGCTGGTCGCCGAGCGCGTGCCCGGCGCGGTGATGATCGCCGAGGAGAGCACCGCCTGGCCCGGCGTGACGCGGCCGACGACGGAAGGCGGCCTCGGCTTCTCCTGGAAATGGAACATGGGCTGGATGCACGACACGCTGCGCTACATGGCGCGCGAGCCGCTGCACCGCGCCTGGCACCACGACGACATGACCTTCGGCCTGGTCTATGCCTGGAGCGAGCGCTTCGTCCTGCCCCTCAGCCATGACGAGGTGGTGCATGGCAAGGGCTCGCTGCTCGGCCGGATGCCGGGCGACGAGTGGCGGCGCTTCGCCAATCTGCGCGCCTATTTCGGCTTCCTGTGGGCGCATCCGGGCAAGAAGCTGCTGTTCATGGGCGGCGAGCTGGCCGACCCCGCCGAGTGGAACCATGACCGCGCGCTGCCCTGGCGGCTGCTCGACGATCCGCGCCATGCCGGCATGCAGCGCCTGGTGCGCGACCTCAATGATGCCTACCGCGCCCTGCCGGCGCTGCACCGGCGCGACACCGTGCCCGAGGGCTTCCGCTGGGTGGTCGGCGACGACCGGGCGCAGAGCGTCCTGGCCTGGCTGCGCCTCGGCGCCGAGGGCGACGCGCCGGTGCTGGCGGTGAGCAACATGACGCCGGTGCCCCGCACCGGCTACCGCATCGGCGTGCCGACGGGCGGCACCTGGCGGGAGGCGGTGAACACCGACGCCGCCGCCTACGGAGGGACCAACATGGGGAATGACGGAGCCGTCGCGGCCCAGCCCGTCGCCAGCCACGGCTTCGCGCATTCGCTCGACCTGGTGCTGCCGCCGCTGGCGACGCTGTACCTGTCGCCCGAGGCCGGCTGACCGGTGCCGCCGATCCCCGACCGGCTGCTGCCGGGCCGTCCCGTTCCCCTCGGCGCGAGCTGGGACGGGCTCGGCGTGAACTTCGCCGTCTTCTCCGCGCATGCCGAGCGGATCGAGCTCTGCCTGTTCGATCCCGCCGGGCGGCGGGAGGTGGCGCGGCTGCCGCTGCCCGAATGCACCGACGAGATCTGGCACGGCTACCTGCCGGAGGGGCGGCCGGGCCTGCTCTACGGCTACCGCGCCTACGGCCCCTACGAGCCGCGGCGCGGCCACCGCTTCAACCCGCACAAGCTGCTGCTCGACCCCTATGCCAAGCAGATGCAGGGGGAGGTGCGCTGGTCCGACGCGCTGTTCGGCTACCGCGTCGGCGCGGCGCGCGGCGACCTGTCCTTCGACCGCCGCGACAGCGCGCCGGCGATGCCGAAATCGGTCGTGGTGGATGACAGCTTCCACTGGGGCGACGACCGCCCGCCCCGCGTCCCCTGGGACCGCACGGTGATCTACGAGGCGCATCTGAAGGGGCTGACGGCGCTGCGGGAGGACATCGCGCCGCGCGAGCGCGGGACCTTCGCCGCGCTCGCCGATCCGCGCATCATCGACCACCTGCTGAAGCTCGGCGTGACGGCGGTGGAGCTGCTGCCGGTCCACGCCTACCTCCAGGACCGGTTCCTGGTGGAGAAGGGGCTGCGCAACTACTGGGGCTACTCGACGCTCGCCTTCTTCGCGCCCGAGCCGCGCTACCTGGTCGAGTCGTGGATGCGCAACGAGATCAAGGTCGCGGTGCGCCGCCTGCACGCCGCCGGCATCGAGGTCATCCTCGACGTCGTCTACAACCACACCTGCGAGGGCAACGAGCTCGGGCCGACGCTGTCCTGGCGCGGCCTCGACAACGCCTCCTACTACCGGCTGCTGCCGGGCAACGAGCGGCACCACATCAACGACACCGGCACCGGCAACACGGTGAACCTGTCGCATCCGCGCGTGCTGCAGATGGTGATGGACAGCCTGCGCTACTGGGTGCGGGAATACCATGTCGACGGCTTCCGCTTCGACCTCGGCACCATCCTCGGGCGCGAGGGCACGGGTTTCGATCCCGGCTCCGGCTTCTTCGATGCGGTCCAGCAGGACCCGACCCTGGCGCAGGTCAAGCTGATCAGCGAGCCCTGGGACATCGGGCCGGGCGGCTATCAGCTCGGCAACCATCCGCCGGGCTGGGCCGAGTGGAACGACCGCTTCCGCGACGGGGTGCGGCGCTTCTGGCGCGGCGATGCCGGCACGCGCAGCGACCTCGCCGCGCGGCTGGCGGGCTCGGCCGAGATCTTCGACCGCCGCCGCCGCCGCCCCTGGGCCGGGGTGAACTTCCTCGCCGCGCATGACGGCTTCACCCTCTACGACATGACCGCCTACGAGCAGCGCCACAACGAGGCGAACCGCGAGGACAACAAGGACGGCCATTCGGACAACCACAGCCGCAACTGGGGCGCGGAGGGCGAGACCGACGACCCGGCGGTGAACGCGACCCGCGAAGCGGTGCGGCGCGCACTGCTGGCGACGCTCTTCGCCGCCGGCGGCACGCCCATGCTCCTCGGCGGCGACGAGATGCTGCGCACCCAGTCCGGCAACAACAACGCCTACTGCCAGGACAACGAGATCAGCTGGGTGGACTGGACCCGCGGCGCGACGCCGGAGGCGCAGGCGCTCTCCCTCTATGTCGGGCGCCTCGCCACGCTGCGCCGGCGCTACGCCACCTTGCGACCGGCGGATTTCCACCACGGCACGACGCATTTCCGCCCGGGCCTCTCCGACATCGCCTGGTTCGACCAGCACGGCCAGCCCATGACCTCGGAGGCGTGGAACGAAACCGAGGCCCGGACGCTTGCGCTGCGCCGCGCCGCCGGGGATGGCGATGGCGGCGTGGAGGTCACCATGCTGATGCTGAACGCCGACAGCGCGGGCCATGCCTTCGCGCTGCCGCCCGAGCCCGCCGGGCTGGACTGGACGCTCGTGCTCGACAGCGCGCATCCGGCCGCGCCCGAGCGCCCCGTGCTCGATGGCGCGGTGCCGGTCGCGCCGCGCGCCGTGGTGCTTCTGGCGGCGCGGTTGCCGGCGGCATGACCCGCTTCGCCCAGGCGCTGACCTGGGGGGCGGAGTTGCTGGCGCCGGGCCGCACGCGCTTCCGCCTCTGGGCGCCCGACAGCGAGGAGGTCGCGCTGGTGGTCGAGGGCGAGGCGCCCCGCCCCATGCGCGCCGCCGGGGAGGGCTGGTTCGAGGCCGAGGCGCCGGTCGGCGCCGGCGCGCGCTACCGCTTCCGCGTGCTGGACGGGCTGCTGGTGCCCGATCCCGCCTCGCGCCGGCAGGATGGCGACGTGCACGACCCCTCCGTCGTCGTCGACCCGCGCGCCCATGAATGGCGCCACGCCGCATGGCGCGGCCGCCCCTGGCATGAGGCGGTGATCTACGAATGCCATGCCGGCGCCATGGGCGGCTTCGCCGGCGTCGCGGCCGCGCTGCCGCGCCTGGCGGCGCTCGGCGTCACCGCCATCGAGCTGATGCCCGTCGCGGATTTCCCGGGTGCCAGGAACTGGGGCTATGACGGCGTGCTGCCCTACGCGCCCGATGCCGCCTATGGCACGCCCGGGGACCTCAAGGCGCTGGTCGATGCCGCGCACGGGCTCGGCCTGATGGTGCTGCTCGATGTCGTCTACAACCATTTCGGCCCGGACGGCGCCTATCTCCATGCCTATGCCCGGCGCTTCTTCGACGAGGGCGTGCACACCCCCTGGGGCGCGGCGATCGACTTCCGCCGCCGGGAGGTGCGCAGCTACTTCGAG
>CAZMCV010000170.1:0-8388 GCA_964564645.1 uncultured Acetobacteraceae bacterium | reverse complement strand
GCCCGCCGCCCCGCCGCCTCAGGACCCGCCGCCGCCCGGCGGCCTGCAGGCGTCGCCCCCCGGCGGCCGGCGCGCCCAGGCGCCTGCCGGCCAGGGCCCGATGCTGCTGCCGCAGGTCCGGCACATCATCGCCATCGCCTCCGGCAAGGGCGGCGTCGGCAAGTCGACCACCGCGGTGAACCTCGCCGTCGCCCTCGCCGCGCAGGGGCTCGCGGTCGGGCTGCTGGATGCCGACATCTACGGCCCCTCCCTGCCGCTGATGCTGGGGGCGCGGGAGAAGCCGCGCGTCGAGGGGCAGCGGATCCACCCCATCGAGCGCTGGGGGCTGAAGGCGATGTCGATCGGCTTCCTGGTGGATGCCGACACGGCGATGATCTGGCGCGGCCCGATGGTGATGGGCGCGCTCGAGCAGATGATGGGCCAGGTCGAGTGGGGCGCGCTCGACGTCATGGTCGTCGACATGCCGCCCGGGACGGGCGATGCGCAGCTGACCATGTCGCAGCGCGTGCCGCTGGCGGGGGCCGTCATCGTCTCGACCCCGCAGGACGTGGCGCTGATCGATGCCCGGCGCGGCGTCAGGATGTTCGAGAAGGTGAACGTGCCCGTGCTCGGCCTGATCGAGAATATGAGCTTCTTCTGCTGCCCCAATTGCGGCCACCGGTCGGAGCTGTTCGGCCATGGCGGCGCGCGGGAGGAGGCGGAGCGGCTCGGCGTCGAGTTCCTCGGCGAGCTGCCGCTCCGGCTCGCCATCCGCGAGGCCGCGGATGCGGGGACGCCGATCGTCGCGGCGCAGCCCGGGGCGGAGGAGACCGCCTCCTACCACCGCATCGCCCGGCGGCTCTGGGACAGGCTGCAGGGCGCCGGCGCCCCCGCGGCGCCCCGCTTCGTCGTGGAGTGACCCAACCTCCCTCCCCCGCTCGCGGGGGAGGGCCAGGGTGGGGGTGTCGCCCGCCTTGTGGGGGGCACCCGCCTGGGTGCCGATCCACGGCCCGGTTGCGCGGCCGGCGCCGGAACCGTGTAGGCTTCCCCCATCGACGGGAGGGACCCCACCATGCAGTTCGGCGCCTCGATGTTCTTCACCGACTATTCCATGACCCCGGCGGCGCTGGCGCGGGCGCTGGAGGAGCGCGGCTTCGAATCGGTCTGGGCGCCGGAGCACAGCCACATCCCGCTGAGCCGCAAATCGCCCTGGGGCGGCGGGGGCGAGCTGCCGAAGCGCTACTACGACGTGATGGACCCCTTCGTGACGCTGACCGCCGCGGCCTGCGCGACGACGACGCTCAAGCTCGGCACCGGCGTCTGCCTGGTGAACCAGCGCGACACCATCCAGACCGCCAAGCTCGTGGCCTCGATCGACCAGGTCTCGGCCGGGCGGTTCCTGTTCGGCATCGGCGTCGGCTGGAACCAGGACGAGATGGAGAACCACGGCACCGTCTTCGAGACGCGCGCCAAGCTGACGCGCGAGCGGATCGAGGCGATGAAGGAGATCTGGACCAAGTCGAAGCCCGAATACCACGGGGAAATGGTGCAGTTCGGGCCGATGATGACCTGGCCCAAGCCCGTGCAGAAGCCGCATCCGCCGGTGATCGTCGGCGGCGCCTTCCCGCAGGGCGCGCGCCGTGCGCTGCGCTACGGCGATGGCTGGATCCCGCTGGCCGGCCGCGCGCCGATCGAGGATGCGATCCGCCAGTTCGGCGCGATGGCGAAGGAGACGGGGCGCCATGCGGCGGAGGTGCCGATCTCCCTCTTCGGCGTGCCGGAGGAGGCCGACACGCTGCGGCGCTACCGCGACATGGGCGTGGTGCGCGGCGTGATCATGCTGGACTCCGCCAAGGAGGACACGATCCTGCCGATCCTCGACCGCTGGGCGGCGCTGATGCGCGGGCTTTGACGGAGCGCCCTCCCCCGCTCGCGCGGGGGAGGGGGTGGATCACGCCCGGACCGCCTCCAGCCCTGCCCAGTCGAGAACGACGCCGTGGCCCGGGATGTCGGGTGCGACGGCGACCCCGTCCTCGATGCGCAGCGGCCGTTCCAGGAACCGGTCCAGCCCGAAGCCATGCGCCTCGAGGTAGGAGCGGTTCGGGCAGGCGGCGAGCAGCTGCACCGTCACGTCATGCGCGCCGTGGCTGGTCACCGGCAGGTGGAAGGCCTCGGCCAGGCGCGCGATCTTCATGAAGGCGGTCACGCCGCCGCAATTGGTCACATCGGGCTCCGGGTAGCTGACGCCGCCCGCCGTGATCAGCGCCTGGAAATCCCAGAGGCTGCGCAGGTTCTCGCCCGAGGCGATCGGCACGCCGCCCTCACGCAGCACGCGGGCATGGCCGGCGACGTCCTCCGGCACCACCGGCTCCTCCAGCCAGAAGGGATCGTGGGGCGCGAAGGCGCGGGCGGCGCGGATCGCGACATCGGCGGTCCAGCGCATGTTGGCGTCGACCATCAGCGGGAAGCCCTCGCCGAGATGCGCGCGCATCGCCGCCAGGCGCTCGACATCCTCCGCCAGGCGCGGCCGCCCGACCTTCATCTTGATGGCACGGAAGCCGCGCGCGAGGTTGCCGTCGGTCTGGCGGAGCAGCGCCGGCAGCGGCAGGTCGAGGTCGATGCCGCCCGCATAGCAGGGCACGCGCGGATCATGCCCGCCGAGCAGCCGCCACAGCGCCATCCCCGCCCGCTTCGCCTTGAGGTCCCAGAGGGCGATGTCGAAGGCCGATTGCGCCAGCACGACCGGGCCGCCGCGCCCGCCATAGTGCAGCGCCCACCAGATCTTCTGCCACAGCGCCTCGATCCGGTCGGCATCGGCACCTGCGGCGAGCGGCGCGATCTCGCGCGCCAGGATGTCGTGCACGGCCCCGCCATTGTGCCCGACGGTGTAGGTGTAGCCCATGCCCTCCGCGCCGTCGGCGTCGCGCACGCGGCAGGTGATCAGCTCGAAGGCCTCCATGGCGCCATGGGTGCTGTCGGTCAGCACCTCGGGCAGCGGGATGCGGTAATGGCCGGGCTCGATGCGCGTGATGGCGGGCATGGCGTGTGTCTCCTCCTGGCGGACCGAGCCTAAGCTGGCTTTCGCGGCTTGGCCCACCCATTGGGCGGGCCAAGCCGCTGGAATGAAGGCCCGCTTCGGAATTCGTCTGTGCGCAAACCTCCAGAGGTTTGCCTGGCCCGGCCGGGGCGGGGAGCGCGCCACCCCGCCGCTACAGCTCCTCGCGCACCTGCGCATGCGCCAGAAGCGCGAACAGCCCCGTGCCGCCGATCACGTTGCCGGCCAGCGCCGGCAGGATGATGCCGCCCACCGCCGTGCCGAGGCCGATCTGCCCGTCGAACAGCAGCAGCCAGGTCTCGGCCGCGCCGGCGATGACATGGGTGAAGTCGCCGAGCGCGATCACGTAGGTGAGTGCCACGATGATCGCCACATCCCCGCCCCGCATGCCCGCCCGGATCCAGGCGACGGAGGCGATCAGGAAGCCGGCCGGGATCCCCTGCAGCAGGAGTTCGAGGGGCGGCCTGCCGAGCAGCGACGCCGACACCTCCAGCATCGCCTGCAGCAGCCCCTCGCCCACGATGCCGAGATGGACGGCCATCAGCGCCGCCGCCGCCGTGCCCAGCATGTTGCAGAGGAAGACGATCGCCCAGAGCCGCGCTACCCGGCCGAGCACCGCCCGCCGGGGCTCCGCCATCAGGGGCAGCACGCCGACCACCGTCTGCTCGGTGAAGAGCTGCATCCGCCCGAGGATCACCATCAGGAAGCCGAGGGAGTAGCCGAGATCCGCCGCGGCCTCGCGCCAGGGCAGTCCGGGCGGCAGCTTCCGCAGCAGGGCCGCCTCGGCGATGACCGAGGCCATGATCGTGATGCCGCCCGCGATGCCCGACCAGGCGAGGGAGCCGGCGGGGCGGGACAGCTCCTCCTCCCCGCCGCGTCGGACGGTCTCGTGCAGCACCGGGGTGCGCGGCGCGGCGCGCTGCTTCACCTCCTCGCGCTCGGCGCGCGTGAGCCCGATCTGCGGTTCGCTTTCCACCATGCCTCCGCCCCGTGGCCGTCGCGGCAGAACAGTGTGCGGGCGGGCCGGTTCCTTCGGGCGCGGGTTGCGTGGCGGCCCGCATGGCTTCGCGCCGCCGGCGCGGACTGGCATCCTGGGTCCACCAGGGAGAAGGAACGCCACGGCCCATGCCCCGCCCGACCATCCCAGCCGGTGACCGCCGCACCGCGCTGCGTGCGCTGGCCGCCCTGCCGCTGGCCGCCGCCCTTCGCCCGGCCCGGGCACAGGATACGGCCTGGCCGACGCGGCCCGTGCGCATCCTCGTGCCTTTCCCGGCCGGCAGCGGCACCGACACGCTGGCCCGCTTCTATGCCGACCGGCTGGCCCGCAGCCTCGGCCAGCCGGTGCCGGTCGAGAACCTCGGCGGCGCGAATGGCGCGATCGGCGCGCGCGCCGCCGCCCGCGCCGCGCCGGACGGCCACACCGTGTTCTTCGGCACCGTCTCCACCCACGCCGCCAACCCGAACCTGCTGCGCGAGCCCGGCTACGACGCGGTCCGCGACTTCGCGCCGGTCTCGATGCTGACGATCAACGGGCTCGGCCTGCTGGTGCGGGCGGATTTCCCGGCGCGAGACCTGCAGGGCTTCCTGGCGGAGGCGCGGGCGAAGCCGGGGGTGCTGAATTTCGGCGTGGCCAATGCCGGCGGGCTGGCGGGCACGCATCTGCTGACCAAGGCCACCGGCATCCAGGCCGAGCAGGTCACCTGTCGCGGCACGCCGGCGGCGATGACGGATCTGCTCGGCGGGCGGATCCAGTTCATGGTGGTCGATCTCGGCCCCGCGGTCGCGCATCTGCAGGCCGGCACCATCCGCGCGCTGGCGGTGACGACCGCGCGGCGCCTGGCGCTGCTGCCGGAGGTGCCGACCCTGCAGGAGGCCGGCCTTCCCGATTTCGACTTCGCCTCCTGGAATGGGGTCTGGGTGCCGGCCGGGACGCCGCCCGCCGTCATCACCCGGCTGAACCGCGAGATCGTGGCGATCGGCGAGAGCGAGGAGGCGCGGGCCTTCACCCGGGGCATGGGCATCGCCTCCACCACCAGCACGCCCGAGGCGCTCGGCGCTTTCACCGAACGGGAGCTTGCGCGCTGGGCGCGGATCGTCGAGGAGGCGGGCATCCCGAAGGGTTGAGGATCGCCGCCTGCCGCGGCGCTCCGCCAGGGAGGGGAGGGAACGAGATGCATCCGATCAGCCGACGCGCCGCCTTGGCGGGCGCACCGCTCGCACTGGCCGCGATCACGAGCGGCGCGCGGGCGCAGGACCTGCCGCGGCAGGTGCGCATCCTGGTCGGCTTCGCCGCCGGCGGCGCCAACGACATCATGGCCCGCCTGCTCGCCGGCAAGCTGAACGAGCGCGTGCAGGGCACCACCTTCATCGTGGAGAACAAGCCCGGCGCGGCGACGCTGGTCGCGGCCGACCAGGTGGCGCGCGCCGCGCCGGACGGGTCGACGCTGATGTATGCCAGCCTCTCGACCGTCATCGCGCCGCTGATCAACCGCGCCTCGACCCTGGTGCCGCCGCGCGACTTCGCGGCGGTGGCGATGGCGCAGTCGGCGCCGCTGCTGATCCTCTGCCGCCCGGATTTCCCCGACAGGAACCTGGCGGCCCTGCTGGCGCGGGCGAAGGCGGAGCCGGGCAAGCTGACCGTGTCCCACCCCGGCACGGGCGGCATCAACCACCTGGCGATGGCGCTGCTGATGCGCCAGACGGGCACGGAGTTCACCCTGGTGCCCTACAGCGGCAACGCGCCCTCGCTGACCGCGCTGATGCGCGGCGACATCGACATCGCGCATGACGGCACCTTCACCTCGAAGGCGCTGCTGGCGGAGGGCAAGCTGCACCCGATCGCCATCACCAGCGCGCAGCGCTCGCCGCTGCTGCCGGAGGTGCCGACGGTGGCCGAGACGGTGCCGGGGCACGAGGTGTCGTTCTGGGGCGGGGTGCTGGCGCCGCGCGCGACGCCGGCGCCGGTGCTGGACCGGCTGAACGCCGAGATCGCCGCGGTGCTGCGCCTGCCCGACATCGAGGAGCGCATCCGCAGCTTCGCCGCCGAGCCGCGCCCGGGCAGCCGCGAGGACTATGCGCGCATCATCGACGCCGACTGGGCGCGCTGGGGGCAGGTGGTGAAGGAGACGGGGGTGGCGGCGGGGTAGGGGAGGACGCCCCGGCCCTCGCCAACGGTCCGGGTTCCGGGGACGGCGACATCGGCGCACTTGAAACGGTGCGATGGGCGTCCTTTCTGGGAAAGGTCATTCGGTTGCAGGTGTGACTGGTGCCGAAGTCCGTCTTCTGCGGCAACAACCGCGCGCGCGATCTCCAGCGGCTGAAGGGGTTGTGGCGCCTGGCGGCGGAGCCGGACGGCGAGCCGCAGGTCGTCGTGCTTTTGGCCGAAAGCGGACTCGGCAAGACCCGGCTCGCGCAAGAGTTTTTCGGGCTGCTTTCCACGACCCTGGATGGCCGCGGAGAGGCAGGATACTGGCCCGATACGCTCGAACAGATGGGCGACCGCCTGCTGGTCAATCCACGGGAGCAGGATTGCCGGCTCGACCGGCTGCCGCCCTTCCTGTGGTGGGGCCTGCGCTTCGTCGACCCGGCCGAGCGCAACGTGGTGGTCGGTGCCATGGACGCCGACCTGCCGGCGCTCGCCGCACACCTCTCCGCCGCGACCGCCACCGCCCGCGACCGGGACCGCGCCCGCCAGGCCCTGGAGTCGCTGGCGGATGCCGGCAGCGACGTGCTGCTGGACGCGGTCGGTGGCGGGATGGCGAAGACCGCGGCAACCTTCCTGCGCCGTCTGTGGGGCATCGGCCGGTACTACGTGGCCGACCGGGGGGCCGTCAGCCTGGACGGCATCCGCCAGCGCGAGCAGGCCACGAAGGCCGAACGCGTCGTCGCCTCCATCGGGGCCGTCCTGGCCGGGCGCGAGGAACGGCTGCCGATCTGCGTCCTGGCGGATGACGGCCATTTCTCGGCCGCCGATCCGGAAAGCGTGGACCTCCTCCGGCGCCTGCTCGAGGCGGCGAGAGCCGGCCGCTGGCCACTGATGCTGATCATGACGCACTGGTCGCGGGAATGGCATGCTGAGGAGTCCCCGGTCGCCGCCTGGCTGAAGCCGCAGTCGGAGCGGATCCATGTGATCCCCCTGGGCCGGGTGGATGATCTCGCGCGGATGCTCGCGGAGCGCTTCCCCGGCCTGCCGGCCCCCCAGGCGCGGGCCATCCTGGACCGCGTGGACGGCAATCCGCAGCTCCTCGACGAACTGATGGCGTGGCTCGCCGGCTCGGCGCGCGCCAAGCTGTTCGAAGGCCTGGATGCGCGCCGCCCGCTCACGGTGGCGGGGCTCGCGCAGGTGCTGGCGAAGAGCACGCGGCGGCATGAGATTGCCGACGAGCGGTTGGACGAGGCGGGCCCCGCCGTGCGGCATGCCCTCCGGGTCGGAAGCGTCCAGGGCATGCGCTTCCTGCAGGACGTCACGGCCGAGGTCTGCGCCGCCACCGGCGGCGCCACGGAGGAGGAGGCGCGGCAGGCCATTGCCCACGCGGAGCATCCGCATACGCTGGTGCAGCGCAACGACTGGTCGGCCGAATTCCTGCAGCGGCTCTACTTCGAGATTGCGGCCGAGGAGTTGCGCGGGCACCCGGACGGGCCGCGGGTGCAGGCGGCAATGCGGGCCGGGCTGCGCCGCCGACTGACGGATGGGGAAGCCTTCGCGGCGCTGCCGCCGGAAGGGCAGGTGGCGGTCCTGGGCCTCGCCTGGTCCGTGCTGCGCGACGGCGATGGCGAAGGGGATGCCGGGCTCGCGGCGGCGGCCGCATGGACCCTGATTCGCCAGCGACTGGCGGAGGGGGAGCCGCTGTCGGCCGGCGCGCTGGCGCAGGAACTGGCCGCGGCCCTGCCCGCTTGGGAAGGCAGACCCCTTGGGCTGGGGTTCGATGCGTTGTGGGACGTGTTCAAGGCCCTGTCCGGGATCGGCGACTGGGACGCCGCCAGGCCGATGGCGGAGCGCCTCCACGCCATCGCGGCGGGCGCTGCCCCGGATGACCACGCAGCCGAGCGCGAAGCGCTGGTGGCTGCGACCCTGCTGGCGGATTGCCTGCGAAGCGACGCGGCCGACCAGGCCGATCTGGAGCGGGCGGCATCGCTCTATGCCGAGGCCGCCAGGCTGGCGCGCGGTCTGCGCGACCGGCTGGGCACGCCGGAGGCCGAGCGCGACCTGTCGGTCTCGCTCGACAACGTCGCCCGCGTGGCCCAGGCGCGCGGCGACCTCGACGCGGCCGAGCAGGCCTACCGCGACTCGCTCGCCATCGCGCGCGGTCTGCGCGACCGGCTGGGCACGCCGGAGGCCGAGCGCGACCTGTCGG
>CAZMCV010000169.1:0-8422 GCA_964564645.1 uncultured Acetobacteraceae bacterium | reverse complement strand
CCGACCTTTCGCGCCTCGCGGTCCCATTGGCCGAGCAGCCGCGCCATGTCGCGCAGGAACTCGCCGTGGACGGAGGCCATCTCCTTCGCCACCTGCGGCCAGCCCTCGGCGTCGACGGCGAGGCGCCACTCGCGGCGCGGCGGGCCCGACTGCTCCACCCAGCCGCGCGCGGCCATGGCGAGCATGCGGCGCCGCACCGTCTCGCGCGGGATGCCCGTCATGTCGGCGAGGCGCACCGCGTTGGTCGGCACCACACCCTTGTCGTGCGGGCCAGTCCCGCTCCCGAACCCACCCGTCGCGTCGAACTGGGGGACGGCGGCCGTGATGGTGATGGCGACGAGCAGGAGCATGTCGTCCAGCTCCCCCACGGCCCGGCGCATCGTCGCGGTGTAGCGCAGCAGGAACACGCTCCAGGGCACCTGGAACTCCGCGAGGCGCGAGTCGAAGAGGCGCGCGAAGGCGTCCTCGGTGAAGGGGGGGAGGGCGTCGGGGCTGGTCGGCTGCATGCCGGCGATGTGCCCAAACTGGGCATGTCTGCAAAGCCGAAACTCGTTCTGCTCCCCAAAGTGGGCACCTCGGATGGAGCGTGGTCGCGGCGTGTTCGCGCAGGGTGACGGAGCGGTTCGGGCGCGCAACGGCGCCTGCCGCCGGAGCGCCCATGATGGACACTCGCCTCACCACGGACACACGGAGACCTGACGGCCGTCTGCGGCCCACGGCCGCCGCGCGCGCGGTCGCCCGGTGCGCCGCGGGCACGCCGCTGCTCGCCTTCGTCGCAGCGCTCGCCGCATCGCCGGCCGCCGCGTACGACTGGGACTGGCACGATCCCGCGGAGTCGCCCTCCGGCTTCTCGGCGACCCTCGACGTGCCGCCAGCGGTGCGCGAGGCGCTGCGGCGGCAGGCATGCGGCCTCGACGCGCCACGCCCCGCGCCCGCCTCCGCGCCGGCAAGGCCCGGCTCGCCCGTCCGCCTCTCACCGCCTGACGACGGGCCGGGTCTCGCCGCACCGGGGCGCCTTGTGTCGTGAGCGCCCGCGGCAAACCGCTGGCCGAGGCGCGGCTGCGGCGTCTGCTGGACGCGGCGCGGCGGCAGGCCCGGGCGGATCTGCTGCGCGCCTGGGGCGTCGCCGGCGCCGGCATCACGCTGACGCTCGTCTCGATGCTCGCCGCGCCCGCCTCCGACCTCGCCGAGACGCTCCTGCGCGTCCACGCGCTGGGGCTGCTGGGGCTCGGGGCCGCGTGCTGGGGGGTGGCGCTGGCCGACGCGGCCGCGGCCCGCCTCTCGGACCTTCGCGCGCTGCCCGCCCTGCTCGCCGAGGGCCACTACGCGAGGGCCTTCGCCCGCCTTGCGGCGGCCGGCGAGTAGCCGCCCGCGCCTTTTTTTCCCCTCCCCCCACCCGCACCAGCCAAGGAGACCGCGCCGTGACCAGGCACAACGACCCGCAACCGCCCCTGCCCGACATCCTGCGCCCGACCGAGCTCGCCGATTTCGGCGAGGTGTTCGAGCGCGGGCGGCATCGTCGAAAGGCGCTCGGCCTCCTCCTCGCCCTCATCGGGCTCTGGGCGCTCGCCCGGTACGCGCCGGAGGATAGGCAGGACGCCGCCAGCGACGGCGCCGAAGAGCTCAGCGCCCTGCCCTGGCCATCCGTCGCCTCCATGAATCCGGCCGCCGACGGGATCGCCGCCGCCATGCTGGCGGCCGCACGCGATTGATCGACCGGCGCGCCCGGAGAGCTGGAGCGCCATGCGCGTTTTCCTGAACGCGCATGGCGCTCCAGCCCCTTGAAGGAAGGGCCGATTCACGTGGCCGGGCGTTCACGCCCTCCCGCGATCGGCTCTACAGCCCGAAGCCGATCCGCAGCGTGAGGCGGTCCTGGCGCAGCCGCCAGGACGCGTCCACCTCCGAGAGGAATTTCAGCGCCGCGAAGGCGCCCAGCTCGGGCAGGTCGACGCCGAGCACGGGCCCGACGGCGGTGACGGAGGTGGAGGGGCCGAGCACCTGCCCCACGCCGGGAACGAACACCCTGTCGGCGTTCGTCTGCCGCGCGAAGGTCCCGGCCACGCCCAGCTGCCAGCGCCCGAAGCGCTCGCTCACCGCCCAGTCCACCACGACCATCCGCCCGCTTTCATAGTCCGTCTTGGTGTTGCGGAAGGGGTTCAGGAAGAAGCCGCGCGCGCTCACCTCGGTCCCGTCGCCGAGCCAGGGGGGCGAGGTCCAGGTGAGCGCGATGGTGGGCCACACGACGTAGGTGTTGAGGCCGGGCGGGGCGAGGTCGCGCGTGCTGTAGGCCCCGGTGGGCAGGAGCGCGCCGACGCCCACCGTCACCGCGAGGCCATAGGGGATGAAGGCCCGGCGCGGGTCGTCCGCGTCGGGGTAGCCGCCAAGGCCGAGCGTGCCGAAGAAGCGGCCCCACCCGGCCTCCACCGTGGTGTCGGCCAAGGCCGTCTGGCACGCCGAGCGCGCCGGCACCGGCGGGCCGCCGGGGAGCGCGCGCTGCGTGCCGCAGCCCCCGGCGGCGGAGCCGACGGCCGCGGCGTAGAACCGCCCGTCCAGAACCTCGGGGCGGAAGATGTGCGCGACGCCGAATCCCGCCGCGAGGAAGCGGGCGGTGAAGTCCACCGGCCCGACGGAGCCGTCGCGGTCGCGGAAGTCGCGCCCCAGGCCGGCGATGGGCACGAGCAGCCCGTAGGTGCCAGGGGGCGGGAGGAGGGCGGCCCGGATGTCGGTGCCACCGATGGGGCCGGCCACGAAGCCCCCCTCGGTGGCACGGGCGGCGGCGGTCCCGACGAGCGCGAGGATCAGGGCTAGCAGGGCGGCGCGCAGCCGCTTCCGATGACGATTCATGACGATTACATAAGGGTCGTCCGCCCGGCGGAACAGCCGGTCGCGCCGCAGCGGAGCAAGGGGCAGCAACGTCCCCGGGCCGGCGGGGGGCGGCGGCGCATCCGCCTTGGGAGATCGTTTGCCGACGGGTTCGGGAGTCCGGTTTGGCCGAGGGAAGCCATCCCGGCCCCATTGAGGGACGGGCTCTCACTGACTGTCCGGAAGGGGCCGTTGACCACAGGGCGTGGGGGTGACCTGTCGCCCAACAGGGTTCCACCCGTGACGGAGAGCGGCAACGCCGAAGCGGCCGCCTGACGATCGATGGGAGCCCGTTCGGCCGCATCCGGTGACCGGCTCTCCGGACACCGTGCGCGCGGCCAGACGGGTTGAACGCCTAAGAATAATTCCCTATTTCTGCAGGCCCACCACCACGGCCGGAACCCGTCCCATGGACCACCGCTCCGAGACCGCCCGCCCGATTCCTTTCCTCTCTTGCCTCCGGGGGCAGGCCGGCTGGGGGTGCGGCCGGGCGCGGGGCGACGATGGTTTGTCCGAAACCCGCACCCTCGCGCCCGACGCAGGCCGCCATGATTCCGGCCGGGGCCCGGCCGCGTCAGAACACCTTCCGCCGGCTCGCCCCGCCGCCGTCGATCGTGATCACCGTCCCCGTCGTGTAGCCCGACAGGTCGCTGGCCAGCAGCGCGACCATCGCCGCCACCTCCTCGGGCTTCCCCGCGCGGCCGAAGGGCAGCGGCTTGAGCTGCTCCGCCCAGCGCTCCTCGTCGCCCCAGAGGTCGCGGGCGCGGAAGCGCATCATGGTCTCCAGCCGCTCGGTCAGGATGGGCCCCGGATTGATCGCGACGACGCGCAAGCCATCGTCGGGCGCCGCACCGCCGAGTGCCCGGGTCAGCGCCATCAGCGCGGCGTTGCCGGCGCTGCCGGCGACATAGCCCGCATCCGGCGCCTCGCCCGCCGAGCCGATGACGTTGACGATCACGCCACGGCCGCGTGCCTTCATCAGCGCGTAGAAGCGGCGGCACATGTTGATGTAGCCGAACACCTTGAGGTCCCAGGCCGCGCGCCAGCGCGCCTCGTCGACCTGGTCGATGCGGCCGGCGGGGATGGCGCCGGCATTGTTCACCAGCACGTCGATCCCGGGGAATTCCTCGGCCAGGCGGTCGATGCTGCCGCTGTCGGCGAGGTCGAGCGCCCGGGTCTCGATGCCGACATTGTGCGCCGCGCGGATCCGCGCCTTCGCCGCCTCGAGATCGGCGGCGGTGCGGGCGACGAGGATGAGGTCGCACCCCTCGGCGGCCAGCAGCTCGGCGCTGGCCAGGCCGATGCCCTTCGACGCGCCGGTCAGCAGCACCCGACGCCCACGCAGGCCGAGATCCATGCCCCCCTCCCCCTTCGCCACCCTCGCGCGACGCCCGCGGCGCCACGCGCGCAGCCGCCGATGCTAGCGACAGCCGCGGGCCGGCGGCAAACCCATGGCGAGGAGGCAGGGCGGGGAGGCGCCGGGGTCGCGCCAGGAATGGTCGGAGCGGCGGGATTTGAACCCACGACCCCCAGTCCCCCAGACTGATGCGCTACCAGGCTGCGCTACGCTCCGACGGGCGGCCTCCCTACCACCCGGGGCCGGAGGCGGCTAGCCCCTCGGCCCGCATGGCGGAGGCCGGCCCGCTGGCGCGCCACCGCCGCTCCGGCATGATGCCCGGACCGACGCGCCGCCGGATCGAGAGAGCGCGCGCGCCGGGGAGGAGACAAGGACCCATGGCGACCATCCTGCTGATCCACGGCGCCTACCAGGGCGGATGGATCTGGACCCGCGTGGCCGCCCGGCTGCGCGCCGCCGGGCATCTCGTGCTCGCGCCCTCGCTCGATGGCTGCGCCGACCGGGCGCATGCGCTCCGCCCG
Organism: uncultured Acetobacteraceae bacterium; assembly: GCA_964564645.1. Lineage (GTDB taxonomy): Bacteria > Pseudomonadota > Alphaproteobacteria > Acetobacterales > Acetobacteraceae > CAZMCV01. The sequence goes on along the minus strand of CAZMCV010000169.1, from coordinate 3,682 downwards.
GGCATCACCACCGAGAGCCATGCCGAGGAGCTCGCGTCGCTGCTGTTCCACGAGGATCTGCGCGACGTCGTGCTGGCCGGGACGAGCACGGGGGGCATGGTGATGTGCCGCCTGGCGGAGCAGGCGCGCGAGCGGGTCGGGCGGGTGGTCTTCGCCGACGCGCTGGCGCTCCGCGACGGGGAAAGCCTGCCCGACATCGTGCAGCGGCACAATTATGTGCGCACCGACCTCGCCACCGGCCCGACGCCCGAGGATCTGGCGGGACGCCTCTTCGCCGACCTCGATCCCGAGACCCGGGCCTGGACCATCCCGCGCTGCACGCTGCACCCGGTCGCGCCGATGGAAGCGCCGGTGCGCCTCGAGCGGTTCTGGGCGCAGAGCTGGCGGGCGAGCGTCATCTGGTGCCGCCGCAGCGCCAACCCGCCCGTCGCGCATCAGCGGCGGGCCGCCGAGACGCTCGGCGCCACCTGGCATGAACTCGACACCGGGCACTATCCGATGCTGTCGGAGCCGGACGCCCTGGCCGCGCTGATCGCCGGGGGCTGATGTCCGCGAAGCACGGGGCGACCGACGCGCGGCCGCTGGGGGCCTGCGCGGGAGGATGCACTGGCCGACCGGTGGTCGAGAAGCTGCGGCCAGGTGGCACCGATCTTGCTCGATTTGATCGCGCTGTCTTGATGCTCGACAAGACCGACTAGACGAATCGTGGGAATCGATCATGCTATGGCGCATGGGGAGCATGGGTGTGAGGTGCTCCCGCATCCGCGGGAGGAGGCGGCAGAAGCCGCCTTGCCGGGCCCGCTGTGTGCCCTGCGCATGATCGGGACGGTTGGCCTGACGGTTGGGCATGGGTGCGCCCGGCCGCGGCACCCCGCATCAGGCCGGAGCCCAGCCGCCTTCCCAGAGCGGCGCATGGTTCCGGGGGCGCATCCTCGGACGACAACGGATGGATTGTCCCGCGCGGCTTCACCTGGGCCCGCGATGGGCGACAACGGGACGGCAGGGTAGCCATGACAGAAGCATCGGGGCTCGAAGAAGGCATCGGAAGCGAACGGATCGAGATGGGGCTGGGCGACGGTCCAGGCCCGCTAACACCGGGCGGCGCGATCGGGCACGCGATGTCGACCAGCGCCGCCCCGGCGGCCGCGGCCGACCTCGATCTGCTGCGCCAGCGCGCGGGCGAGGCCGCCAGGCTTCTGCGCCTGATCGCGAATGAGAAGCGTCTGCTTGTCCTCTGCCACCTCGTCGGGGCTGGCGAGATGAATGTCGGCGACCTCGCCACGGTCGTCGGGCTGTCGCAATCGGCGCTCTCGCAGCACCTGGCCAAGCTGCGGCAGGATGGGCTGGTCGCCACGCGGCGGGAGGCGCAGACCATCCATTACCGCCTGGCCGATGCCAAGGCGGCGCGGGTACTCGAGCTGCTGCACGAACTCTACTGCCGGCCGGACGACGCCTCGCCCCTGCAAGCCTAGGCCCTGCCCTGGGCGTTCGCGGAGAATTGCCCGTCATCCCCGATCGACCGGGGAATTCCTCCATGAGGTCGAAGGGCAGTCTTGCGCGATTCCGATGTCTTCACGCGCTCTGACCGCGGCACGCGGCCAGGATCAGCGGTCGCGGCCCGTCAGAGGCCGCCCGGGCTGCCCGTCGAGGCCCCGGCCGCCGCCCCCGTCGCCGCCGGCCCGAAGCGGCCGATATTCCCGAACAGCGACTGGAGCAGCGTCCGCTCATTGCCCGGAGAGGGCGTGGTCCGCGACACCATCTCGACCGGCTTCATGTCCGCCTCGGTCAGCACGCGCACCTCGCGCACCACGCCGGCATTGTCGAAGGCGACGGACACGGTCTCCTGGTCGGACACGGACAGCTCGCGCGCCGGGCGCTGCCGGGTCTTGCTGCTGATGTAGTACCAGTTCTCCGACCCGAAGGTGCTAACGCTCGTCGGGCTGCCGATCAGCGACTGCACATCGGCGCGGGTATGGACGCCGGTCTTGATGTCCTGGATCAGCTCCGAGGAGACCCGATGGCCGCGCTGGACGATCGGCGCCTCGAACAGGCTGCAGCCGGGCAGCCCGAGGGCCGCTGCAAGCAGCAGGGCCGGGACCAGGGGGATGCCGCCGGCGCGGCGCCGCGCCGGACGGGGCGGCGATTCCGCCGCGTTGACCGTGGGAGCATGCGGTTCCATCTCCACCGCGAATGCCACCTCGCCGGCCGCCGGTCAACGGAGCCGCCACGTCGCCGGCCGGGCGAAGCCCCCGGCCGGCAGCGGCGGTCCCGCCGGGCCCGGCCCCCGAGCGGCGCCGGGGCGACGGGTCCGTCGGGCCCGCCCGCCCCGCCACGGAAGGATGCTCACCGATGGGCCTGCTGTCCGCCCTGTTCCGCCGCCGGCCGCATGAGCGCACCGGCTTCGAGCTCTATGGCGCGGCCGTCGCCGCGGCCCGCGATCCCTGGTTCTTCGGCCCCGCGGTCGGGGCCCCGGACACGCTGAATGGGCGGTTCGACCTGGTCGGGCTGCATGCGGCGCTGCTGATCCGCCGCCTGCGCAGCGACGCGGACCCGCGCGGCGCCGCCCTGGCCCAGGCGGTGTTCGATGCGATGTTCGCCGACATGGACATCAACCTGCGGGAGATGGGCGTCGGCGACATGGTTGTCGGCAAGCGGGTAAAGCGGATGTGGGAGGCGTTCCACGGCCGCGCCCGCGCCTACGAGGCCGCGCTGGATGCCGAGGATGCCTCGGCGCTCGCCGTCGCGCTGACACGCAATGTGTGGCGGGTCGAGCCCGACGAGGCCGGCCCCCTGCCGGGCGCGCTCGTCCTGGCCGGGGCGATGCGCGAGGCCTCGGCCTGCCTCGCCGCCTCCCCTTTCGAGCGCTTCGCCGCCGGCGAGGCGAGCTTCGGCGGGCCGCGAAGCGCCCGGATGCAGGCCGGGGGGGTTGATCATGACGGGGCCTGACCCGGGCGACCGCGCCCCCGAGCCACCCCCGCGGCCGGAGTTCAGCCGCCCCGTGACGCTCGCGCGCATCGGCCGCGAGGGCCAGGAGGTGGCGATCGAGGCGGCGCCGAAGGAGCGTGCCGCCCTCGCCCGCCGCTACGCCATTCCCGCGGTGGATGCGCTGCTTGCCCGCTTCCGCCTGTCCCCCGCCGAGGATGGCAGCGTCCTGGCGGAGGGAAGCCTCGAGGCCGTCGTCGTGCAGAATTGCGTCGTCACCCTCGAGCCGGTGGAACAGAGTGTCGCCGAGGCCTTCGCGCTTCGCCTGCTGCCGCCCGGGCGCGCGCCATCCGACGGGCCGGAGGAGATCGACGAGATCCCGGTCACCGCCCGGGGCGTCGCCGATCTCGGCGAGCTCGCAGCGGAGCAGCTGGCGCTCGCCCTCGACCCCTATCCGCGGGCGCCAGGGGCCAGCCTGCCGCCCGAGGCCACGGCGGATGCGGATCCGGAGGCCGGCGCCAAGGATGAACGTTTCGCGGCCCTGGCCGCGCTCCGGCGCCGCTGAGGCGACGCCGCGGCCGGGGCCGGGTCGGACCCGATGCGCCGATCGGTCCGTGTTCCGCTTGCGTGCCCGGGGCGGTAGGTGCTACTGCCCCGCGCTCCCGCCGACATCCGATTTATTGGACGACAGAAAGGCTCGGCACGATGGCCGTTCCGAAGAAGAAGGTTTCGCCCTCCCGCCGCGGCATGCGCCGCAGCC
>CAZMCV010000168.1:0-8435 GCA_964564645.1 uncultured Acetobacteraceae bacterium | reverse complement strand
GGCCGCCTCGCCGCCGCTCGCCCTGCTGCTGCCGCCCTCGCGCCGGCCGCGCCCGCCGACCTCGGACCAGCTCGCGCGGCGCCGCTTCCTGGTGCGGGGCGCGAAATGGCTGATGCCGCTCGCCGCCGCCGCGCTGCTCGGGACCATCGCCTTCTGGCCGGAGATCGAGGGCGGCGCGGAGAATGCCCGCGTCAGCTTCCGCCGCACCATCCAGCCGCGGCCGGAGGGGCTGCGCGTGGTCAGCCCGCTCTACCAGGGCCTCGACGACCTCGGCCGCCCCTACACCGTGACCGCGCGGGAGGCGGTGCAGCCCGGCGCCGAGGAAGTGCTCGACCTCGACCAGCCGACGGCCGACCTGCTGCTCTCGAATGGCGGCTGGGTGTATCTGCGGGCCGATCGCGGCCGCTACGACCGGGCGGCGCGCCGGCTCGACCTGCATGGTGCGGTAACGATCTACCACGACAATGGCACGATGATGCGCACCGACCAGGCCATGGTGCTGCTCGATGCCGGGGCGGCGGAGGGCGATGCGCCGGTGGCGGCGCAGGGGCCCTTCGGCACCCTCGTCTCGCAGGGCTTCCGCCTGACCGATCGCGGCGCGCAGGTGGTCTTCACGGGCCATGCCGTGGCGCATCTCGAGGACCGGAAGTGACCCGCGCCGCCCGCCTCGCCCTCGCGCTTGCCCTGCCCCTGGCCCTGCTGCTGCCGGTCCCGGCCGCGGCGCAGGGGATCGACCTCGCCCGCGGCGGCGGGGTGGAGATCACCGCCGAGGACGGGATCGAGTGGCGCCAGGCGGAGCAGGTGGTGATCGCCCGCGGCGATGCGCGCGCCGTGCGCGACGGGGTCACGGTGACCGCCGACCGGCTGATCGCGCGCTACCGCCCGCAGGGCGGCGAGGCCGCGACCCAGCGCCCCGCTCCCGCCGGGCCCGAGGCGGCGGGCGGCAGCAGCGAGATCTGGCGCCTCGAGGCCGAGGGGCATGTGCGCATCGTCTCCGCCACCGACACCGCCCGCGGCGACCGCGCCGTCTACGATGTGGACCAGGCGGTCCTGGTGCTGTCCGGGCGCAACCTCTCGCTCGAGACCGGGCAGCAGGTGATCACCGCGCGCGACAGCCTGGAATACTGGTCGCAGCGGCGCATGGCCGTCGCCCGCGGCGGCGCGGTGATCGTCGACCGCCAGGACGGGCGGCGGATCACCGCCGACACCATCGTCGCCTATTTCCTCGAGGACCCGGCCAGTCCCGCCGCCGCCCAGCCGGCCGCCGCGCGGGCGCGCACGCCGAGCGGGTCGGAGGTGCCGGGCGCCGGCCGCCTCGACCGGGTCGAGGCCTTCGGGAATGTCGAGATCCGCACGCCGCTCGAGGTGGTGCGCGGCGACCGCGCGGCCTACAGCGCGGCGACCGGCCTGGCCCGGCTGCTCGGCGAGGTGCGCATCACCCGCGGCGACAACCAGCTCAACGGACGGGAGGCGATCGTGAACCTGACGACGGGGGTCGCCCGCCTGGTGGCCGCGCCGGGGGGACGGGTCCAGGGGCTGGTCATGCCGCAGCAGCAGCAGCAGGGCGCCGCCGGGGGCAGCGCGGCGCAACCCCCGCTGCCGGGCGCCGAGGGGCGCGGGACGCGGTGACCGACGCCCCGCCGCCCGCCCCGGGCGCCCGCGCCGTCCTCGATGCCTCCGGCGCGCCGCTGCGCGGCATGGCGGGGGAGGGGGGGCTGGTCGCCACCGGCCTCGGCAAGCGCTACCGCAAGCGCCCCGTGGTGCGCGGCGTGTCGCTCAACCTGCGTCGCGGCGAGGCGGTCGGGCTGCTCGGGCCGAACGGCGCGGGCAAGACCACGACCTTCTACATGATCACCGGCCTGGTCCGCCCCGACGAGGGCAAGGTCGTGCTCGACGGCCACGACGTGACCGACCTGCCGATGTACCGCCGCGCGCGCCTCGGCCTCGGCTACCTGCCGCAGGAGGCCTCGATCTTCCGCGGCCTGTCGGTCGAGGACAATGTCCGCGCCGCGCTCGAGTTGGTGGAGCCCCGGCGCGACCGGCGCGACGCCATGCTGGATGCGCTGCTGGCCGAGTTCGGCATCGCCCATCTGCGCCGCGCCCCGGCGCTGGCGCTCTCGGGCGGCGAGCGGCGGCGCTGCGAGATCGCGCGCGCCCTGGCCACCCAGCCCTCCTACATCCTGCTCGACGAGCCGCTGGCCGGCATCGACCCGATCGCGGTGGCCGAGATCCGCGACCTGGTGAAGCACCTGAAGGACCGCGGCATCGGCGTGCTGATCACCGAGCACAACGTCCGCGAGACGCTGGAGATCATCGACCGCGCCTACATCCTGCATGACGGCATGGTGCTGATGGAGGGGCTGCCGCAGGAGATCGTGGCGCATGAGGGTGTCCGCCGGGTCTATCTCGGCGAGCGCTTCAGCCTCTAGGGCCGCGGGGATGCAGGCGGTGGGGGCGATGCGCGGGGCGATGGGCGCCGGCGGGGCGGGAGGGCCCGGCCGATGAGCCTCGCCCCGCGCCTCGACATGCGCCAGTCGCAGTCGCTGGTGATGACGCCGCAGCTGCGGCAGGCCATCAAGCTGCTGCAATCCTCCAACCTCGAGGTCACCGCCTTCGTCGAGGAGGAGCTGGAGCGCAACCCGCTGCTCGAGCGCGACGAGCGCGCCGACATCCCCGACCCCGACCAGGGCCGCGGCCTCGACCCGCTGCCCGTCGCCCCCGCCGAGCCGCCCGATTGCCACGCCGCCGCCACCTCCCAGGCGCTGCCGGACGGGGCGGCGGCGCCGCTCGATGCCGAATGGGACAATGTCTACGAAGCCGGCGGGGCGGGTCCCGGCGATGGCGGCGACGCTTCGGCCTATGGCCGCGGCGGGCGGACGGATTTCGCCGAGGATCTGTCGGGCGTCGACGACATCGCCGCCGAATCGCGCAACCTGCGCGAGCATCTCGGCGAGCAGGTGCGCCTGACCTTCTTCGACCCGAAGGACCGGCTGGTCGCGGCGCAGATGGTCGCGCTGCTCGACCCCGCCGGGCGGCTCGCGGTGGATGACGAGGTGCTGGCGCGGGCGCTGGCCTGCGAGGTGGAGCGCATCGCCGCGGTCCGCGCGCGCCTGCAGCGCTTCGACCCGGTCGGCCTGTTCTGCCGCGACCTGCGCGAATGCCTGGCCGTGCAGCTCGCCGAGCGGAACCGGCTCGACCCGGCCATGCAGGCGCTGCTCGACAACCTGGCCCTGCTGGCCCGGCGCGACCGACTCGCCCTGATGCAGGTCTGCGGGGTCGATGCCGAGGATCTCGCCGACATGATCGTCGAGCTGCGCCGGCTCGACCCGAAGCCGGGCGCCGGCTTCGACGCCGCGCCCGCCCCCGCCATCATCCCCGACGTGCTGATGCGCCGCGCGCCCAATGGCGAATGGATTCTGGAGCTGAATCCGGAGACCCTGCCGCGCGTCCTGGTCAATCGCGGCTTCCATGCGCGCGCCCAGGTCGGCATCCGGTCGCGCGAGGAGAAGGCCTACCTGGCCGAACGCCTGCAGAGCGCCAACTGGCTGGTCAAGAGCCTGGAGCAGAGGGCCAACACCATCCTCAAGGTCGCCGCCGAGATCATCCGCCGCCAGGACGGGTTCTTCCGCCACGGGGTCGAGCATCTGCGCCCGCTGATCCTGCGCGACGTGGCCGAGGCGGTGGCGATGCACGAGAGCACGGTCAGCCGGGTCACCGCCAACAAATACATCGCGACGCCCCGCGGCACTTTCGAGCTGAAATACTTCTTCACCACCGCGATCGCCGGGACCATGGGCGGCGAGAGCCACAGCGCCGAGGCGGTGCGGCACCGCATCCGCGGCCTGATCGAGGCGGAGGATCCGGAAGCGGTCCTGTCGGATGATGCAATTGTGGAAAGATTGCGCCAGGAAGGCGTGGACATCGCCCGCCGGACCGTGGCCAAATACCGGGAAGCGCTGCGGATCCCATCCTCCGTGCAGCGCAAGCGGGAGAAGGCCGTCCCGGCCTGATCCACCCTCCCTCCGGGCAGGCGGGCCGCATCCGGTCCTCCCCCCGGTCGCCGGCGGACCCGTCCGGGCCGTCCCTTCTGCCCCGCGGAGGCGCAGGAAGGACAGCCCATCCATGCACATCACCGTCGCTGGCAAGCAGGTTGAGACCGGCGAGGCACTGAAGACTCATGTCCGGGACGGGCTCTCGGCCATCGCGCGCAAGTATTTCGATCGCGCGCTGGAAGCGAACGTCACCTTCCGCCGCGACGCCAAGGGCCAGAACGCCGCCTTCTTCGTCTGCGACATCAACCTGCATGCCGGGCGGAACCTGTTCGTCCGGGCCGAGGGGGAGGCGCATGACGCGCACCGCGCGTTCGAGGCGGCGGCCGAGCACCTGGCCAAGCGGTTGCGACGATACCGGCGCAGGGTGAACGACCATGCGCGCAGCCTCGCCGAGGAGCGCGAGCGCGCCACCGCCACGCTGGGGGAGACCGCGCGCGAGGTGGTGCTGCGCCCCGAGGAGGAGGAGCCCGAGGAGGCGCCGGAGGCCGATGTCGCCGCGGCCCAGGGGCTGATCGTCGCCGAGCAGGCGACCGAGATCGCGCGGCTGTCGGTGAGGGAGGCGGTGATGCGCCTCGACCTGCTGCACGCGCCGGTGCTGATGTTCCGCGACAGCGCCTCGGGCGGGCTCGGCGTGGTGTACCGCCGGCCGGACGGCAATATCGGCTGGATCGACGGCCCGCGCGGCTGATACCGGCCGGCGGCGGGGGCGGGGCGCTCCGGGCGGAGCGCCTCGGCCTTCCGGCCGGGGGGCGCTCGTTGCAGCCTGGGCGCTCGCCGCTGACGTCGGGCCGGCCGCGCCTGCGCGGACCGGCCGCCCGGGTCAGTGAACCTGCAGCGGTTCCATCTCGTGCTGGCGGATCGCCGCCATGGCCAGCTGCGTGTTCGGCGCCGCGCCGATCGCCGTGCCGTCCGCGGCATGGATCGCGATCGCCTTCACCCCGTTCACCAGGACCGGGCGGATATAGGCGATCTCGGCGACGCCGAAGCGCGCCCAGTCGGCCGGCGACAGGCGCCGCGGGTCGGCGCCGGGGGGCGGCAGCGCCGCGCCGGAAGGATGGTTGTCGTGCGCGTTTCCGTTCATCGGTTCATCTCCTCTGGCACGGCCCGCGGGCCCGTGCGGTTTCCTGGCGCCCAACCCGCCGACGCGGCCGATCCGCGTCAGCGATCCTCGGCGCGCCCTTCCACGACCGGCGTGGTCTTCGCCGCGCCGTTCACCTTGCCGCCGGTCTGGCCCTTGTTGCCGATCTGGATGGTCTTGACCCGGACCTCCGGCTGCGGCCGGCGCAGGTCGACATGCAGAAGCCCGTTGTCGAGCCAGGCGCCTTCCACATCGATCCCCTCGGCCAGGACGAAGGCGCGCTGGAACTGCCTGGCGGCGATGCCGCGGTGCAGGAAGACGCGCCCCTCGGGCTCATCCTTCTGCCGGCCGCGGATGACCAGCTGGTTGTCCTCCTGCGTGATCAGGAGGTCCTCCATCGCGAAGCCGGCGACGGCCAGGGTGATCCGCAGCCGGTTCTCCCCGGTCTGCTCGATGTTGTAGGGGGGGTAGCCATCGGCGCTCTTGCCGACGCGGTCGAGCATCTGCTCGAGATGGTCGAAGCCGAGGAAGAGCGGCGATCCGAACAGGGATGGGCGCGACACGGCGGCGGGGCCTCCTCATCGAGAGCGAAGCGTGACACGGGGCCCGAAGCACCCCGCGACCGTCCCGATGTTGTCGGGACGCGGGGCGGATGCAAGGGGGGGTGACCGGGCGTTGCGCGCGGGCCACACCGGGTCTAGAGGGGCCGGGCCATGTCCGCCGCCGATGCCGACGCCGCCGCGACCGCGCTGATCCCCATCCTGGTCGTGCCCGATGCGCGGCTCCGCCAGAAGGCGCGCCCGGTCGGGCCGGCGGATGCCGAACGCCTGCGCGAACTGGTCCCGCGCATGTTCGCCACCATGTACGCCGCGCCCGGCATCGGCCTGGCCGCGCCGCAGATCGGCCTCGGCCTGCGGCTCGTGGTGGTGGACCTGCAGCCCGAGGACCGGCGCGAGCCGATGGTGCTGGTCAACCCCGAGATCGTGGCCGCCAGCGCCGAGACGGCGACGCGGGAGGAAGGCTGCCTCTCGCTGCCCGGCCAGTTCGCCGAGGTCACCCGCCCCGCGGTCGTGAAGGTGCGCTGGCAGGACGAGACCGGCGCGCGGCGCGAGGTCACGGCCGAGGGGCTGATGGCCGCCTGCCTGCAGCATGAGATCGACCACCTGGACGGCGTGCTGTTCGTCGACCACCTGAGCGCGCTCAAGCGCAACATGCTGCTGCGCCGGCTCGCCAAGGACATGAAGTCGAAGGCGCGGGAGGGTTCGTGAGCGCCGCCGCGGGCGGGGGGCCGCGCCTGCGCCTCGCCTTCATGGGCAGCCCGGATTTCGCGGTGCCCGCGCTCACCGCGCTGCACGAGGCCGGCCACGTCATCGCCGCCGTCTATTGCCAGCCGCCCCGCCCGGCGGGGCGCGGCCAGCGCGACCAGCCCTGCCCGGTGCATCGCGCGGCGCTCGCGCTCGGGCTCGAGGTGCGCACCCCGGCGCGGCTGAAGCGCGACGCGGCCGAGCACGCGGCCTTCGCCGCCCTCGGCCTCGATGCCGCGGTGGTCGCGGCCTATGGGCTGATCCTGCCGAAGGCCATGCTGGACGCGCCGCGCCGCGGCTGCCTGAACATCCATGCCTCCCTGCTGCCGCGCTGGCGTGGCGCCGGCCCCATCCAGGCGGCGATCCTGGCGGGCGATGCCGAGACGGGCGTGACCATCATGCGCATGGAGGAGGGGCTCGACACCGGGCCGATGCTGCTGACGGGGCGGGTGCCGATCGGGCCGCGCGCCACGACGCCGGCGCTGCACGACGCCCTGGCCGCCCTCGGCGCGGCGCTGATGCTGCGGGCGCTGGCCGAGGACCCGCCCGCCGTCCCGCAGCCGGCGGAGGGCGCGACCCATGCGCCGAAGCTCGCGAAGGAGGATGGGCGGCTCGACTGGCGCGAGGCGGCGGTGGCGCTGGACCGGCGGGTGCGCGCGCTCAACCCCTGGCCGGGGACGTTCTTCGACCATGGCGGCGGCGAGGCGATCCGCGTGCTGGCGGCCGAGCCGGCCAGCGGAAGCGGCGCGCCCGGCACGGTGCTGGACGAGGCGCCGACCATCGCCTGCGGGACCGGCGCGCTGCGGCTTCTGCGCCTGCAACGGCCGGGCCGGGCGCCGCTTCCGGCCGATGCCTTCCTCCGCGGCTTCGCCCTGCCGGCGGGCACAATCCTGCCCCATCCCGGCCTGCCCCATCCCGGCCTGCCCCATCCCGGCCTGCCCCATCCCGGCCTGCCCCATCCCGGCGGCGGATGACCCGCTACGCGCTGACGGTCGAGTATGACGGGGCGCCCTTCGTCGGCTGGCAGCGGCAGGCGGTGGGCCTGTCCGTCCAGCAGGTGCTGGAGGCGGCGGCGGCGCGGCTGACCGCCGGCGCGCCGGCGACCGCGACCGCCTCCGGCCGGACCGATGCGGGGGTGCATGCCGAGGGGCAGCTGGTGTTGCTCGACCTCGCCCGGGACATGCCGCCGGCGACCCTGCGGGACGCGCTGAACTTCCACGCGCGCTCGCACCCCGTCGCCGTGCTGCGCGCGGCGCCGGCGCCGGAGGGCTGGCATCCGCGCTTCTCGGCGACCGCCCGCGGCTACCGCTACCGCATCCTGAACCGCCGGCCGCGGCCGGTGCTGGCGGCGGGGCGGACCTGGCATGTGCAGCACCCGCTCGATGCCGGGGCGATGCACGAGGCGGCGCAGGCGCTGCTCGGGCGGCATGATTTCTCCGCCTTCCGCGCCGCCGCCTGCCAGGCGAAGACGCCGCTGCGCACGCTGGATCGCCTCGACGTCGCGCGCTGGGGGGAGGAGGTGGTGGTCACCGCGGAGGCGCGCAGCTTCCTGCACCACCAGGTGCGCAACCTGGTTGGCACCCTCGTGCTGGTGGGCCTGGGCCGGCGCCCGGTCTCCTGGCCGCGCGCCGTGCTGGAGAGCCGAGACCGCGGCCGCGCCGGGCAGACGGCACCGGCGGAGGGGCTGACCTTCGCCTTCGTCCGCACCGACCCGGAGCCGGGCTGGGCCTGAGCGCCATGCCGTCGCCGGGCGGGTTGGGCGGGCATCCGGGGCGCATGGCGTGGGCCCGGGTTTCCCCCCGCGCGCCGGGGCCATCGGGTGAACGGCGTCGGCTCTGCCCTGGCAGGGAAGGCAAGGCCGGGGAGAAGGTGTTCTCCCGTCACCGTACACGGCGACCCCTCATCTCTTTCCGCTCCTTGCCGTGCGGCAGCGCGGTCCGTGCGATGGCGCTTCAGCCTCGGCGCGCGGGAAAGCGGAATGGGAGCAGAAAAAGCAACCAT
>CAZMCV010000167.1:0-8508 GCA_964564645.1 uncultured Acetobacteraceae bacterium | reverse complement strand
GGGGCGGCGCTCGGGCTCCGGGGCATCGCGGCCTCCCCCTCCGGCGCCGGCGCCTGGCCCTGCCCGGTGCCCTCCCCGGGGCCGCGGTCGGGCGCGGCAGGGCCTGGGGTTTCCGCGATCTCAGCCGCGCCCGCCCGGCCCTCCCCGGGCGCACGCTCCGGCGCTTGCGGCACGGCGTCGCGGAGCGTCGCGCGCAACCGGCGGCGCTGCCCGGCCAGCCAGAGGTCGAAGGCGGGATCGAGACCCTCGAGATCGCTGAGGAACGCCTCCTCGAGCCCCTCCTCCGGCGCCTCGAGCCGGTGGCGGCGCTGCGGGTCCTGGGGCGCCTGGGCCATCTCGATGGCATCGACCCAGACCTCCTCGGCGCGCAGGCCGACGGTGTCGCGGGTCGCCTCCAGCACGGATGTCCCGACGGGCTCGAGCGCCGTCCGCAGCTCGTGCAGCGCCTGGCGCAGCGAGCCGCGCTGCTGATCCTCTCCCCGGCGCGACCAGAGCAGGGCACCGAGCCGGGTGCGGGGCACGGGCGTGCCGACCGGGGCCATGGCGAGGAGGGCGAGCAGCCCGCGGGCGCGCCGCGACCGGGGCAGCACGGGCACGCTGCCGAGGCTCCAGGCCTCCATGCGGCCGAGCAGCACGAGGCGCAGCGACGGCCCAGCAACCGGCGCTCCCTCGGCCATCACAGCCAAAGCGGCGCTTGGTGACCGCAGGCCGGGTCGCACCGCGTCCGGCGAAAGCCCGCTCATGCGGACAGCATGCCGTGCCATCGAGGTCGCGTCACGCCTATATTGCGTATGCGCAGCGAAATCCTGGCAGGTCGCCATGACGGCGACCGCCGCCGCGGGAGGGGTGGCGGTCAGGTCGATGCCGCCATTCCCGGGGCGGGGGATGCGCCACCCGATGCGTCGCCCCGCCCCGTTCCCCTGCGGCGCGAGCGCCCGTTCCGCCTTGATGATCAGCGGAAGATGGCGCGAGCGGCGTCTTCCCGCTCCGCTCCCGCGAGCGCGCCGCCGGCTTCATTGGCGAGCAGGAGGGCGAAGAGCGGGTCCGCCCCGATGACGGCATCGCGCAGCGCGCGTTCGGCCTCCTCGAGGTCGAAGCCAAGGAAATCGCGCTCGATCGCCTCGGCGAGGGTGCGCGCCGGCGGGATCCGGCCCATGGCGACCGCCGCGGCACGTTCGCGGCAGGCGATGAAGCGCCGCGCGGCATCGAAGACCAGGCGAAGGGTTTCGCGGCCCTCCGGGGGAGCAAGATGGACGATCGGGCTCTCGGACGGGTTCAGCGCGTCTTCGGTCATGCGGGCAGGCTTCCGGGCAGCGGGAGGGCTTCTGGATAGGCCCGTCGCCCGCCGCCGCGGTGTCATTTCGCTGCCGATCCCGTCAACGGATCGTCAATTCCCCACCGCCACCGTTTTCCACGCGGGAAAGGCGAAAAGGAAATTTAACTGCCGTACCTGAAAAAAATCCTTTCCTGACCCGGAAAGGTCCCGTATAGTCATTGCGTCGGCGGAAGGTTGGTTCCGTCGAACCGCCTGGCGTCCGGCCGAACCCCTCCCTGGCCACGCCCGGGTGTCCCACCACCCCGATGTCGGAGACCACCCCCCATGCGCCATCTCTCCCCCGCCGCCGTCGCCTGCTCCGGTTCCGTCCGTCTGGGCGCCGGCATGAAGCGGGGCGCGGCGACGCTGTCGCCCCTGCCGGTGTCCGCCAACGCGATCGCGGATGCGGGCCGGGTTCGCCTGGGCGCCGGCATGCGCCGCGGCGCCGCGGTCGCGCAGCCGGTGATCGCCACCGCTGTCCGGATCCCCGCCGCCGTCGCCGATGCGGGCCGCGTCCGGCTCGGCGCCGGCATGCGCCGCGGCGCCTGAGGCATGTCGCCCCCGCGCGCCCAGGCCCTGGCGCCTGGGCGCGCGGCCCCCGGCGACCTCGCCGCATCCCTTCCTCGGAGCGGGGACCACCGGATCCATCGCGCCAGGACCAAAATCCTCAATCAAACATGAGCCCGCTCGGGAGAGCCTCCGTCGCCATGAACCCCGCCACGCCGATCGTCACCTTCTACCGCATGATCGAGCAGGTCCTGCCGCCGGTCCGCGCCGACCGTTCGGCCCTGGGCAGCCTGCCGACGCGCGCCTATCGCCACTGCGAGGCGGTCAGCACCGCCTCGGGCTTCGGGTGGTACCTGCACGCGCCGCTCGACATGGAAATCCTCTGGGATGGCGCGCAGGTCTGGTGGCGTTGCGAGGGGCTCGAGGCCTGGATCCCGATCGGCGCCGCGCAGTATCCGCATTTCGCCACCCGCTTCGCGGAGACCGCGCCGGAAGGCATCAGGGAGTATGCGCCGCCCCTGGTGACGGCGATCCAGGAGCCGGGCGTGGTGCAGGTCTGGACCGGCCTCCTCGCCCGCACCGCGCCGGGCTGGAGCCTGCTGGTCCGCCCGCTGGCCAACCTGCCGCGCAATCCCGGCTACGAGCCCTATGAGGGCATCGTCGAGACCGATCGCTGGTTCGGCCCGGTGTTCTCCAATCTCCGCCTGACCCGCACCGATTCGCCGATCCGCCTCTACGCCAGCGAGCCCTTCCTGCAGTGCCAGCCCATCCCGCAGATGGCCTATGCGGATGCGGTGCTGAACGGCGCGGGCCTGGTGTCGGATCTCGACGCCTTCGGGCCCGAGGATTGGCAGGCCTATGAGCGCAGCATCGTCGCGCCGAACCGCGACCCCGATCACCAGCCGGGCGGCTATGCGGCCGAGGCGCGGCGTCGCCGGCGCGCCGGGCCCGCCATCCCGCGCGGCTGCCCGATGCATGCGGCCATGGCGGACGCGCCTGCCGCCGCCCGCTGAGCGATCCTGAAAGGATGCCCGCCGGTCCCGGCGCCGGACGCGGCACGGTGAAGCGCGCGGGCCCGGCCGGGCCCGGGATGTGCCGCCCGATCCCGCGGTCGGTTCAGGTCTTCGCCTCGCGGGCCCTCCGCGCCGCCGCATCGGCGCCCGGCAGCGCCGCCAGCACCTCCCGCCGCAAGCGGGCCGCCAGGCCGCCGCGATGCGCCGCGTCATGGCGGGCGAGATAGTCCCGCGCCTGCGGCCGCAGCCGGTAGAGCGATTCCGTGCCCGCCGCCGGTCGGAAGCGCCGCGCCATCGCCAGCGCCGCCGGCCCCGCCCGCAACCCCTGGCCGAGCACCCCCCCGCGCGCGCCACGGACCTGGTAGGCCAGGAAGCGCGGCAGCAGGGCGGCCGGATGCGTGCCGAATTTCATCTCGAGATAAAGCCGGTTCCGGACGAAGTGGAACCAGCGCGTGCCCGACCAGGCGACCCGGCGCTCGGGGCTGACCTTGTGGCGCACCGCGATGTCGCCACGGTAGCGGATGCGCTGCCCCGCATTGATCGCGCGCAGGGCGAAATCATACTCCTCCCAGCAGAAGAACAGCGCGTCGTCATAGCCGCCCAGGCGCTCGAAATCGGCGCGCCGCAGGGCGTGGCCGGCGCCGACGAAGGTGCAGGCGTCGAAGGCCTCGGCCGCGCGCGGCAGCAGCGCCGCCGGGTAGCCCCAGGACGAAAGGTCGTCCTCCCCGGTCGCATGCACCAGGATCCGGAAGGCGAGCGCGGCGAGGTCGGGCTCGGCATCCAGCGCCGCCACCGCCTCGGCCAGCGTGTCCGGGGTCGCGAATTCCGCATCATTGTCGAGCGCGACGACTACCCGGCCGCGCCCGAGCGCCGTCGCGCGGTTGCGCCCGCCCGCGACCCCCCAATTGCGGTCGAGCGCGACCAGCGTCGCATCCGCCGCCCCCTCCACCGAAGCGGCGAGCCGCGCCAGCGCCGCCGGCCCGCTGCCCTGGTCGGCGATCCAGACATGCTTGGTCACGCCGCGCTGCGCGCGGGCCGATGCGATCGCCGCGACCGTCTCCTCCGCCCGCTCGAGCGCCAGGATCACGACGTCGACGTCGCAGGCGGCCATCGGCCCGCCGGCGGCCCCGGCGACGTGGCGCGGCGGCGCGTAGGGGCTCACCGCGCGCGGGCCACCGGCAGCGGGGCGGCGCCACCCTGCGGGACCAGGGCCGCGTCGAAATGCGGCGCGGCGATCGCGAGATAGGCGATCCGCTTCGCCTCGCGCCGGCCGCGCGTGACCGTGTCGAGGATCAGCCCGCAGGCGAAGGACAGCAGCGCGGCCAGCGCCAGCCCCGTCGAGAGCACCACCGTCGGCAGGCGCGGCACCAGCCCGGTCCGGAAATAGTCGCCGAGGACGGGCAGGAAGATCGCCAGCGCCAGCAGCCCCAGCACCCCGCCCACGGCGGTGAAGAAGGCGAGCGGCCGCTCCCCCTTCACCAGGTTCACGATGGTGCGGAGGATGCGGAAGCCGTCGCGCCAGGTGTTGAGCTTGCTGGTCGAGCCCTGCGGCCGCTCGCCATAGGCGGTCGGGACCTCGCCCACGGGCATGCGGAGCTGCAGCGCATGCACGGTGAACTCCGTCTCCGTCTCGAAGCCCTCGGCGAGGGCGGGGAAGGATTTCACGAAGCGGCGCGAGAACACGCGATAGCCGGAGAGCATGTCGGTGATGCGGTCGCCGAAGACCAGCCGCACCATTCCGGTGAGCACGACATTGCCGAAGCGGTGGCCGGGGCGATAGGCGGCGGCGGCCGTCTCGGGCGTCACGCGGATGCCGGAGACCATGTCCAGCCGCTCCTCGAGCAGCATGCGCACCATGGCGGGCGCGGCGGCGGCGTCATAGGTGCCGTCGCCATCGACCAGCACATACACATCCGCCTCCACATCGGCGAACATCCGCCGCACCACATGGCCCTTGCCCTGCTGCGTCTCGCGCCCGACCAGGGCGCCCGCGGCGAGCGCCGCCTGGACCGTGCCGTCGCGGGAGTTGTTGTCGTAGACATGGATCGTCGCCTCGGGCAGGGCGGCGCGGAAGGCGCGCACCACCCCGGGGATCGCCACCTCCTCGTTGTAGCAGGGGATCAGCACGGCGATGCGCGGCGCGGGCGGCGCCTCCGGCACCGCCGGCCGCATCGCCGCCGTCATGGGCGGCGGCGGCTCGGACGCCCGCGAAGGCGGGGTGGCGATGGTCAGGCTTTCCGGCATCCTCGGCTCCCTTCCCGCGCGGGCTGCGCCTCACAGCGCATTCCGCATCCGCGCGACGGCGAGCAATGTACGCAGAAGGATGGCGAAATCGAGCCAGAGCGACCAGGATTCGATGTATTCGAGATCGCTCTCCACCCGCCGGATCAGCTTCTCCTCGGTCTCGGTCGGCCCGCGCCAGCCGCGCACCTGGGCGAGGCCGGTGAGCCCGGGCTTCACCCGGTGCCGGGCGGCGTAGCGCGCCACCACCTCCTCGAAGGGGCGGCCGCCGGCCAGGGTCCCCGGGGCGTGCGGCCGGGGCCCGACGATCGACATCTCCCCGCGCAGCACGTTGAAGATCTGCGGCAATTCGTCGAGGGAGGTGCGCCGCAGCAGGGCGCCGATCCGGGTGACCCGGCGGTCGCCCTGCCGCACCTGGCAGCGGGCCTCGTGGTCCGTGTGTTCGACATACATCGTGCGGAATTTCAGCACGTGGAAGTCGCGGTCGTTGAAGCCGGTGCGGCGCTGACGGAACAACGCCGGGCCGGGGCTGTCGAGGCGGATGGCCAGCGCGATCAACCCCATCGGCACCGCCAGGATCGCCAGCGCGGCCACCGCCAGCAGCCGGTCCTCGAGGGCCTTCACCAGGCCGCCCACCCCGCCGATCGGACGCCAGACGAGCCGGGGCAGCACCAGGCCACCCGCCTCCGGCCGCCCGGGCCGCCAGCCGCAGGGGCCGCGATAGGCCGGCGGCTCTGGGGCGAGGCGGATATCGACGGGGCATTCCCGCAGCAGGTCGAGCAGGCGGAGGATGCGCGCCTCGGCGGACCAGGGCAGGGCCAGCACCACCTCCTCCACCTCGTCCCGCCGGATCATCGCGATCAGGTCGTCGATGCCGCCGAGCTCGGCCAGGTCCCCGACGCGCGGGCGGCGGGCCTGGGGCCCGCTCCCCTCATCCTCCTCGGTGACGGTGCCGAGGAGGCGGAAGCTCCGGTCCTGCCGCGCGGCGAGGCGGGCGGCGAGGCGGGCGGCCTGGGACAGGCCGTCGCGGCCGACGACCAGCACCGCCCTGCGGCGGCTGCTTCGGTCGAGCGCCCGCAGGGCCGTCCCGCCCACCAGCCGGCCGGCGAGCAGGAGGGGCGCGGCGAGCGCGACCCAGAGCAGGGCGACCCCGAGGGGCAGCGCCCTGCCATCCCCGAGCGCCAGCCCGGCCGCCCAGAGCAGCGCCGCGCCCGCGGCCAGGGAAGCGAGGGCGCCGAGCGCGGCGCGGCGGCCGCCGAAGAGAGCGGGATGCATGAGGCTGCCGGCCGCCGCCGCGAGGCAGGGCATGACCAGGGCGAGGAAGAGGATCGCCCCGGCCCCCGGCCGGAAGCCGGTCACCTCGCTGCCGCCCAGCAGGATTCCGGCGAGCGCGATCGCCGCGATGTCGCCGACCAGGGTGGCCGCCCCGAGGGCGGCGGCCGGAAAGGGGGGCGCCCGGCGGGAGGTGCCCCTTCGCGTCGCCCGGCGCGCCTTCGGGGTCCAGAGCCCGGCCCCCGCCGCCCCACCGCCGCCATGGCGGGCAAGGCCCGGCGCCGCGGCGGCCGGAAGCGGGCCCCTTCCCTCCGGCGGGATCACGCCGTGCATGGATGGGCCGTGCCGGGCGATGGCGGGCGGCGCCTTCCGGCGGCCGTCGGGGCCGGCGCCGCGCAGGGGCCGGCGGTGATCGGGATGGGCATGGGGCCGGGGTCCTCCGGGCGGCCGCCGGCTTCCGTCACAAGGGGGTGCCCTTGGAGGCGGGGCGCGGGGCCGCGAACACGACGCGGCGCGAGACGGTGAAATTGGCGCCGAGGCCGGCGATCGCGCCGGCGGCCACGCCAAGCACCGGATGGGCGGCAACCGCCGGCACCGTCGCCAGCAGGACCGCATAGGTCCCGTAATTCACGGCGAAGCCGATCAGGTTCACGACGAGGAAGAGCGCCCATTGCCGCGCCGGCCGGGCGCGATCCCCGCGGCCGCGGAACGTCCAGGCCCGGTTCAGCGCGTAGGTCGTGCTGGCAGCGACCAGGTAGGACAGCAGCCTTCCGAGCCAGGGGCCGAAGCCGAGCGCCAGCCCCGCATAGAGCACCGCGGTGTCCACGACGAAGCCGACGGTCCCGACCACCCCGAATCGCAGGAACTCCCCCGCCAGGCGGAGAAGCCCTGGCGAAGGGCTGTGCCACGGCGCGCGGGTCGGGGCGGCGGCTGCGTCGAGCGCTGTCGCGCGGGTCGAAAGCGAGGTCATGCGGGGGCTCTCCCGGCGATCGTCTTTATTCATATCGTATGTGTTCGACAAACCACGGGCTGGTGACCAGGGGGAGAAACCACCTTGTTGTCGCCCGCGCCGCTTGTCACGTTCCGTGGCGCGACATGGCGCCCGCGCCGCACCGCCCCGGATCGCCGGATCGTCGCGGCCTGTGCCCGCGCAGCAAAGTCGTTCCTGGCCGAAGGGTTGCCTTGACGATCCGGCGGGTCAGGCACCCGCGCCGCGAGGGGGGACGATCCAGGGCAATCGGGTGAACGACGTCGCCTCTGTCGCTTCAGGCAAGGCCGGGGAGAAGGTATTCTCCCGTCGCCGTATACGGCGACCCCTCATCTATTTCTGCCCCTTGTCGTGCGGCGGCCGGGTGCGTGCCTTGGCGCTTCAGCCTCGCCGCGCGGGAAAGCCGAAAGGGAGCAAAAAAAGGTGGGTTGGGGTTTCGGGGAAGGGAGTTCTCTCCCTTCCCCGATCTGCCTTGCCCGCTGGACGTCTCCCCCCGCGAGAGAATCAGGACGTGCTCGGAGGCTTCACCCGATTGCCCTGGGGGACGATCGCCACACTTGCTCCGGGCCCCGGCCTGTGCTGCTTGGCGCCCAGGGCCCAACCCTTGGTGGAGACCGCAGCATGCATCGTCGTCATATCCTCGGGGGAGCGGCGCGGGCCGCGCTGGGGGCGATCGCCGCCGCGACCCTGCCGCGCGTGGCGATCGCGCAGCCGGCCTCGGCGCGCACCCTCCGCTTCATCCCGCAATCGGACCTTGCCACGCTCGATCCGATCGTCACCACGGCCTATGTCACGCGCAACCATTCCTTCCTGATCTGGGACACGCTCTACGGCCTCGATGCCGACCTCAAGCCGCAGCCGCAGATGGTCGAGGGGCACAAGGTCGAGGAGGACGGCAAGCGCTGGACCCTGACGCTTCGCGAGGAGCTGCGCTGGCATGACGGGGAGCCGGTGCGCGCGCGGGATTGCGTCGCCTCCATCAAGCGCTGGCAGCGGCGCGACCCGCTGGGCCAGGAGCTGGCGGCGCGCACCGCGGAGCTGACCGCCCCCGACGACCGCACCATCGTCTTCCGCCTGAACAAGCCCTTCCCGCTGCTGCCGGACGCGCTCGGCAAGGTCGGCACGCCGGTGCCCTTCATGATGCCGGAGCGCCTGGCGGAGACCGACCCCTT